>NZ_JAEVHL010000286.1 GCF_016803395.1 Micromonospora tarensis
GCCGCCGGGCCGGTCTCCTTCGTCGCGCTCGTCGCACCGCACCTGGCGAGCGGCTGACCGGGCGCCGGCCCGAACCTGCTGCCGTCGCTGGCCGTTGGCGCGGCGCTGCTGGTCGGCGCCGACCTGCTGGCCCAACGCGCGTTCGCCGGGCACCAACTCCCGGTCGGTGTGGTGACCGGCGTGCTCGGCGGCGGCTACCTGGTCTGGCTGCTGGCGATGGAACGCCGGGCGGGCCGGCTGTGAACACCCGTGACGCCCTCGAAGGAGCACCCATGCGACCCGGCGACTCCCGGCTCGGCGGCAAAGCGCTGACCCTCGCCTACGACCAGCGCGTCATCGCCGAGAACCTGACCGTGGCGGTGCCGGACAACTCGTTCACCGTGATCATCGGTCCGAACGCGTGCGGCAAGTCGACGCTGCTGCGCGCGCTGTCCCGGATGCTGCGCCCGAGCGCCGGCGCGGTGCTGCTGGACGGGCGGGACATCCACGACCAGTCGGCCCGCACGGTGGCCCGGACGCTCGGCCTGCTGCCACAGTCGTCGATCGCCCCGGACGGCATCAGCGTCGCCGAACTGGTCGCCCGGGGCCGCTACCCGCACCAGGGGCTGCTGCGGCAGTGGTCGCGCGAGGACGAGCGGGTGGTGGCCGAGTCGATGGCCGCGACCGGTGTCGACGACCTCGCCGACCGGCCGGTGGACGAGTTGTCCGGCGGGCAGCGGCAGCGGGTCTGGATCGCCATGGCGCTGGCCCAGCAGACTCCCCTGCTGCTGCTCGACGAGCCGACCACCTACCTGGACATCGCCCACCAGATCGAGATCCTGGACCTCTGCGCCCGGTTGCACGAGGAGCAGGGCCGCACCCTGGTCGCGGTGCTGCACGACCTGAACCACGCGGCCCGCTACGCCACCCACCTGATCGCCATGCGCGACGGCCGGGTGGTCGCCGCCGGGCAGCCGGCGTCGGTGGTCACCGCCGACCTGGTGGCCGAGGTGTTCGGGTTGCCCTGCCGGGTCATCGACGACCCGGAGACCGGCACCCCACTGGTCGTCCCCGCCGCCCGCCGCCGGGTCGCCGCCACCGCGCGGGAGCGGGCATGAGCGGCCGGCGGTTCCGCGACCCGTGGGGCGTGCCGCACCTGCGGGCCGCCGATCCGCTCGCGCTCGGCGGCGGCGCAGGGCCGGGTGACCGGGTACGACCGGGCCTGGCAGATCGAGGTGGAACGGCACCGCGCGAAGGGCACCAGCGCGTCCTTCCTCGGCGCCGACGCGCTCGGCTGGGACCGGTTCGTCCGGCAGGTCCGGCTCGACGACACCGCCCGCCGCTGCCACGCCGCGCTCGACCCGGCGACCGCCGCGTGGGTGGACGCCTACGTGGACGGGGTCAACGCGGGTCTCGCCGCGGGCGCGGCCCGGTCACCGGAGTTCGCCGCCAGCGGGCTGACCCCGGGCCGGTGGGAACCGTGGACGCCGCTGGCGGTCTGGTTGGGCCACCACATCCTGTTCGCGGGCTTCCCCGGCAAGCTCTGGCGCGAGCACGTGGCGCAGCGACTCGGGCCGGACGCGGTCGACCTGTTCGCCACCGACGGGCCGGCCGTCGCCGGCAGCAACGGATGGCTGCTCGCCGCCGAGCGCACCGGCACCGGCGCCGCGCTGCTCGCCGGCGACCCGCACCGGTTCATCGAGGTTCCCGGCGTCTACCAGCAGATCCGGCTCTCCTGCCCGGAGTACGACGTGGTCGGGCTGGCGGTGCCGGGCGTACCGGGAATCGCGCACTTCGGGCACACCGGCGGCGTGGCCTGGGCGATCACCAACGCGATGGCCGACTACCAGGACGTGTACGCCGAGCGGCTGCGCCGCGACGGACCCCGGGTGCGGGCACTCGGCCCGGACGGCTGGCGACCGGCGCACCACCACGTCGAGACGATCGAGGTGGCCGGGGCCGACCCGGTCGAGGTGGAGGTGGTGGAGACCGACCGTGGCCCGGTGATCGCCGGCGGGCCGGACGACGAGACGGCGCTCAGCCTGCGCTACCCGCCCCGGGTCCGGGGTGACCTGGGCTTCGCGACGCTGCCGGAGCTGTTGCACGCCCGCACCGTGGCCGATGTGGACCGGGCGCTGCGGCACTGGGTGGAGCCGGTCAACGTGGTGCAGGCGGCGGACACCGCCGGTGGGCTGCTGCACCGGGTCGCCGGTGCGGTGCCGGTGCGGCACCCGGAGAACGGCCGGCGGGTGGTGCCCGGATGGGACAGCGCCCACGACTGGCACGGCTGGTACGCGCCGATGCCTCGGGCCGAGGTGGTCGGTCGGGCGGTGATGGCCAACGAACGCGGGTTGGCCGCGCCGCTCGGGGTGGAGTTCGCCCCACCGCACCGGGCGCGCCGCATCGCCGAGCTGCTCGACGCCCGCCCGGGCTGGACGGCCGACGAGCTGGTCACCGTAAACACCGACACGTACCTGGGCGCGGCCGGGCCACTGCTGGCGGTGTTGGCCGAGTTGACGGGGCTCCGCCCGGTCGCCGCCGCGCTGCGCGAACGGTTGCTGCGCTGGGACCGCCGGATGGCCGCCGACAGCACCGACGCCGCGGCGTACGCCATCCTGCGGGCGGCCGTCGTCCGCCGGATCGCCGCCCACCCGGCGCTGGCCGCGCTGGCCGAGGCGCCCGCGTACCCCGAGGTGTTCGCGCCCTGGTTGGTGCTGACACCACGGGTCGGTTTCGCGCTGGCGCACCTGCTCGATCCGACCCGGCTGCCCGGCCTGGACATTCCCGCGCTGGTGACGGCGGCGACCGAGGAAATCGGCGAGGCCACGGCCGGGCGGGTGCCCTGGGGGGAGCTGCACCGGCTGGCGGCGTGGCGGGCCTGGCCCGACCCGGACACCGGGCCGGGCCCTCGCCTCGACGGTGACCACGACTGCGTGTTGGCCACCTCCAGCGTGCCCGGGGTCACCCACTGGTGCTTGCGGGGTCCGGCGGCGCGTTTCGTCTGGGACCTGGCGCGGCGCGAGGACAGCCGCTGGGTGGTCCCGTCGGGGGCGTCCGGGGTGCCCGGCGACCCGCACCACGACGACCAGAGCCCTTTGTGGCTGGCCGGTGGGATGCTCCCGGTCGTCACGGACTGGGACCGTCTCGTCGAGGAGTCGGACGAGGACTGAGCACGGCCGACACCACGACGCCGCCGCCGGGACGCGTGCGGCGCCCCGGCCGGCGGCCGGTCCCGGTGGCGTCAGCGCAGGCCGAACGCCCGGGTGATGTGCTGGCTCACGGTGTTGCCGGCGGTGTCCCGCGCGGTGGTGCGCAGGCTCACGAAGCCGGCCTTCGCCGGTGCGGCCAACGAGGTACGCCAGCCGTCACCGTGCCGGGTCAGCCGCTGCTTCTGCCAGGTCTTCCCGTCGTCGTAGGACACCTCGACGGTCACCGCGCCGATCGTGCCGGTGACGTCGGGCAGGTGGGAGGCGACCACTGTCAGCGGTGCCCGCCGCGACGCCCTGCCGGCGGAGTCGATGGCCACCTGGTAGTCCAGTTGGATCATCGGCAGCACCGCCGCCGACTCCGCCCCGCTGGCCGCCGAGCTGAAGCCCCACTCGGTGCGGGTCTGCCGGGAGTACGGGTTGGTCCAGGCCGCCCGGTCGTTCTCCACCACCAGCCGGTACGGCAGTCGCCGCGCGGGCAGACCGGAGACCTGGAGGTATTCGGCGTTGCCCCAGTTCAGCTCCTGGTCGCCCTGGTAGAGGGTGGTCCGGTTGACCATGTCGAAGTTCGCGTACGCCTCGCCGATGTGGCCGCCACCGTCACCCCACCCGGGCGCGGGCAGGTAGAGGGTGTCCAGGTACCGCACGGGCACGTAGCCGCCGCCCATCCGGGGGCGCTGGATCGGCCCGAACCAGGTGACAGTGCTCGGCTTGCCGGCCGGATACGTCGTCACCGCTTGCAGGTGCTGGCCGGTCTCGCCGGCGATGAACGCGTCGTCGAGCCACCGCTGGTCGGCGCTCACCCAGTCGGTCCGCCGGCCCTGCGCCGGGGCGGGCTCCTGGTTGCTCGACGCCCAACCCCGCCAGACGTCGGTGCGGAACTCCAGCGCCTTGCCCTGCCGGTAGTTGCGGAACTCCACGTCCACCCGGGCGAGCTGCCGCGTCGTCGGCCGGTAGCTGGGGTCGGCCGGCACCGCGCCGGCCCAGTGGTGCGCCACGTCGTACAGGTAGCTGGTCTCCGGGTGCGACTCGACGGTCAGCCGCGCCGGGCCGTGCTCCAGCGCGCCGACGAGCTGGTCACCCTCGTCGGCGGTGAGGGTGGCGACGGTCACCGGGGCCGGGCTCTCCGGGCTCCACGGCGCCTCGTCCCACGGCTGGAGCCGCCCGACGCCGTCGTTGACCACCAGCAGCAACTTGGCTCCGGCCGCCGCGGCGGCCCGCGCCTGGGTGGCGATGTCCACCGTGTCGCTGCGCCGGACGACCACCGCCCGGTCGCGGACCGGCCGCCTGGCCAGCCCCGTCGCCGACGCGTCGGCGACGTACACCGCGTCGAGCTGGTGCCGGCCGGCCGGCAGCGCCGGGGTGGCCCGCTTCACCAGCAGGTCGTCGTACGACCGACCGCCCACCGCGACGGTCAGCGCCGGCTGCTCCAGCCGCCACCGGGCACCGAACTCGAACTCGCCGTCGGTGACCGCACTGCCGGTCGGTGACGCCCACATGCTGTCGTACGAGTCGTCGGGCAGCACCTGGCTCTCGGTGAGACTGGCGCCGGTGGACCGGTGGATGTCCATCCGCAGCGAGGTGGCGGTGGCCTCCTGCGGCACCTGGGCCCGCACCTGACGGGCGGCGCGCGCGTCCAGGGTGACGGTGCGGTCCCGGTCCAGGTTGACGTCGACGAAGCTGAGCATCGCCATGCCCTTGGCGTGCGGCCCGTTCGCGCCCCGCACGTCGGCGGAGATCCAACCGGACCAGCTCGCCACCGGCAGCCGCAGCGTGGCGGTGCCGCTCTCGGGCAGGTCCACGGCGGTGAACAGGCCATCGGTGGTGAGGATGACCTTGCCGGCGAGCGGCTTGCCGTCCCGGTCCTTGGCGACCAGCGTCAGGTTCTGCCGCTGCCCCTCCTTGCCGGCCCCGATCAGGGTGCGCCCGCGCACCGCACCGGCGTCGTCGGTGGCCACGATCATGCCGCTGACCTGCTTTTCCACCGGCAGTTTGTCGTACCCGGCGGTCACCGTGACGGTGGCGGTGCCGCCCGCCGGCACGGTGACCCGGTCGGCGGAGAGCGAGAACAGGCCGGCCGGCGCGGTGGCCGCGTCGAGGGTCAGCTTCAGAGCGACCGGAGCGCTGCCGACGTTGGTGTAGGTGACCGTACGGTCGACGGTCATGCCCGGCTGCTGCGGCCACGCCTGGAAACCGGAGTAGGCGCTCGGGGTGGCGAAGACGGTGGCGTGCGCGGCGGCGACTGCGTCGACTCGACCGGCCCCGGCCTGGTACGGGGTGTACTCGGGGGTGGCCTTGACCGTGCTGACCAGCGCTTCCTTGATGCGCTGACCGGTCCAGTCCGGGTGCGCGGCGGCGACCAGCGCGGCCGTGCCGGCCACGTGCGGGGTGGCCATCGACGTGCCGCTCATCAGCGTGTAGTCGCCGGAGCCGCCGCGCACCAGGTGCGAGCGGGCGGCCAGGATGTCCACGCCGGGTGCGGTGATCTCGGGCTTGAGCCCACCGTCGCCGGCGCGCGGGCCCTGGCTGGAGAAGTCGGCGAGGTGGTCGTGGCGTCGACCGCGCCCACGGTGAGCGCGGAGTTCGCGGCACCCGGGCTACCGATGCTGGCCGGGCCGCTGTTGCCGGCGGCGATCACGAAGAGGGCGCCGGTCTCGGCGCTGAGCCGGTCGACCGCCTGGCTCATCGGGTCGCCGCCGTCGGTGGACTCGCCACCCAGGCTCATGCTGACCACCCGGGCCTTCTGCTCCCGGGCCGCCCACTCCATCCCGGCGATGATCCAGGAGTCCTGCCCGCTGCCCTCGCTGTTGAGCACCTTGCCGATGTGCAGCCGGGCGCCGGGGGCGACGCCCCGCTCGACACCGCCGGAGGCCGCGCCGGTGCCGGCGATCGTCGAGGCGACGTGCGTGCCGTGCCCCTTGTAGTCGAGGATGTCGGGCTCGCTCGGCACGAAGCTGTGCGACTCGGCGATCTGACCGGCCAGGTCCGGGTGTTCGGCGTCCGCCCCCGAGTCGAGCACCGCGACGTCCACCCCGGTGGCGGTGTTGCCCTCGGCCCACAGCCTCGGCGCGCCGATCTGCGCGGTGGAGTCGGCCAGGTTGGCGTGCACCCGGCCGTCCAGCCAGACCTTGGCGATGCCGTTGGCGAGGGTCGGCGCGTCGCCGGTACGCCGGGTCGAGCCGGCGGTGAGCGCGGTCCAGAACCGTTCGGCGGTGGCGCGCTGCCGGGTCAGCGCCGCGCCCCGCACGCTGTCCAACGGCCGGACCAGTTCGGCGCCGTCCACGGCGGGGCGGGTACGGTCGCGCGCCGCCGCGTCGGTCATGGTGACGATCAGCGGCAGCGCGTCGGTGTGCGCGTCGTCGTAGCCGTCGGCGATGAGCTCGGTGACGTTGAACAGTTGCCGGTCCAGCACCCCGCTGGTGACATAGGACAGCGCGGCGTCCGGGTAGACGTAGGTGTCGCCGTCGAGCACGGTGCGGTGGAAGGTCGGGGTGCTGCCGTCCGGCCGGCGCACTGTCGAGACCGTGCTGCCGTCCGCCGAGGTGCTGACCGTGACCGTGTCACCGGTGATCAGGGTGACGGTGGACGTGCGTCCGGCGGCGGCCGGCGGCTGGCCGGCCGGTCGGTCGGTGGGGTGCGGCGGGGCGGCGGCAGCCCTCGCAGCGCCGGGTGCGGTGAACCCGGCCGCCAGGGTGAGGGCGGCGCCGAGGGCGATCAGCCCGGTTCGGCGACGCCGGTGAGACAGAGCCACGATGACCTCTTTGCGTCGAGAAGTGGTACGCAGCACAGCATCGGCGTAACAACCGCCTCTTCACCTGGCCGCTCCCCGACGCGTTTACGCCATGGCGCAAACCCGCCACCGGCTCACGTCGTGGGTGCTCCCACGGTGGTCAGCTCGGCCAGGCGGTCCAACTGGGTGGGGTCGGAGAGGGCGGAGCCGACCGCCACCACCCGGACCCCGGCGTGCAGGAACGCCCCCGCGTTGCCGGCGTCCAGGCCGCCGGTCGCTACGAAGCGCACCTGCGGCAGCGGGCCGGCCACGGCCTTGAACCACGCCGGCCCGAGGGAGATCGCGGGAAACGCCTTGAGCCAGGTGAGGCCGTGCCGCAGCGCCTGCTGGACCTCGGTGGGGGTGGCCACACCGGGCAGGTGCGGCAGACCACGTGCGGCGGCGGCGTCGGCGACCGCCAGGTCCAGGCCGGGCGCGACGGTGAACCGGGCGCCCGCGTCGGCGGCCGCGGCGACCTGGTCGGCGTCGAGCACGGTGCCGGCGCCGACGATCCGGTCGC
>NZ_JAEVHL010000287.1 GCF_016803395.1 Micromonospora tarensis
GCCCACGCCGCAGCTCGGCAACCGGTCTCGGTCAACCTGCGGGTTCGCCGCTGCGGGACCCGGACCCGGTTCGTGCCTCGTCGACGCCATCGCGGTCCAGCGCCCGGCGGCCGGGAGCGGGGGCGGCGACCGGCTCCGGCGACGCGCTCGGCTCCGCGGTGGGCGCCGGCGCCTCCGACGGCGGCGGCTCCTCGGGCTTCGGGCGGAAGTCCTCCTCCACCGGCCTCGGCTCGTCGTCCGGTTGCGGCAGCGGGTCGAACGGCACCCAACCCAACCCGTCGAAGAGCACCTCCGGCCAGGCGGACGCGTTGCCCGCCAGCACCGGCCCCGGCTGCCCGTCGGTGCGGAAACGACCACCACCCGGGTCGGCAACCCGCAGAGCCGCCGAGCACCGCGAACGCCGCCGCGAACTGCTCCGACGTGCCCTCCTGGCCGCCGCCGTCGCGGGGCCCGAAGAGGAAGAAACCCAGATTCGGGTACGCGTGCCCGCTCGGCGCGTCCGCCACCACCCGGTAGTGCTCGGCCAGGAACTGCTCGATCGCCGAAGCCCGCGCGAACGGCGCGCCGTTCTCCTCGGCGAGCTGCTCGGCCAGCCGGCGCATCGGATCGGGCACCCCGTCGGCGACCCGGAGCACCCGGGCCACCTCCTCGCCGGCGGGCACGTTCGCGGTGGGCAGCAGATTCGCCTCCGGGTGCTCCTCGGCGGAGGTCACCGTGTACCGCAGCCCCGGCGTCAGCCCCTCCGGCCGGATCAGCGTCCCGCTCGCCGGGTCGTACGCCACCCGCGCGCCACTGACCTCCCGGGGTGTCGCCACGGCCGGCAGGAGCCGACCACTCAACTCCGCCACACTGATCTCCTGGCGGACCGTCCGCACCGTGCTGTCCCGGGCCGGCGTGCCGGCCGGCAGGATCCGACCGGCGTTGCGGTACGTCGCGCCGACCCGCCAGGTCACCCCGTCGTAGTCGCTGAGCACCGCCAACCGGATCCGCGCACCACCACCGGTGCCGGCAACCGGCGCGGCACCGTCGGACGGTGCGGCGGCGGAGCGCTCCGTGCGCACGTCGAGGAGTTTCTGCTCCGGGTGCAGCGCCCAACCGGAGATCCGGATCAACGGGTTCTCGTCGAGCGTCTGCACCTGCGGCGGCTCCACGTACCGGCGCGGGTCCACCGGCCGACCGTCGACCTGGTCGGCGACGACCGGACCGAGCAGCGCGACCAGCCCGACCACCACAGCCACCCCGAGCGCCGCGCCGGTGGCCAACCGCAACCGCACCGCCGCGCGTACCCGGGGAGCCAGCCCGGTGGTCGGATCGCCGCCGGTCGGTACCGTCCCGCCGGGGGTCGCCAGGCCGACCGCCGCGACCGCGACGAAGGTCAGCGTCGCTCCCACCGCCGGTTCGGCGTTCGGGCCGACCACGTAGAGGGCGGCGGCGTAGAGCCCCGCCGCCGGCAGGTAGCCCAGCAGCACCCGGCCGGTGCGCAGCGCCACCTCCGCGCCGGCCAAGCCGGCCAGCCAGGCGGCGACGACCGGCACCAGCACCGTGTCCGGGGTGGGCTCCACCGGGATCATCGCGGTGAGCAACCGGGGGATGCCGTTGCCGGCGGCGTCCGCGGTGACCTCCAGCAGGCTGCCCGGCAACTCGGCGTGGGTGGCGGCCAACCGCAGCGACCACAGTGTCCAGCCGGCCATCGCGGCGATCGACACCGGCGCCACCAACCAGGACGGCAACCGCCGGGCGGCCACGCTGACCAGCACCGACCCGGCCGCCGCGCCGGATACCAGCCAGGTCAGCAGGTCACCCGCGTACACCCGGCCGAGCACCACCCCGGCGAGCGCCGTCAACCCGATCAGCGCCAGCGGAACCACCGCCGCCCGCAGCACCCGCACGGCCCGCGTCACCACCGGCGTACCCCGTCCCACTCGGCGGCGAACTGCGCGCCGTCCGCCGCGTCGACGACCACCAGGCCGGCAGCGCCCGGCGGGGTCGGCTCGGCCGCGCCGAACACCCCGACCACCACCGACGGGTACGCCCCGCGCAGCGCGCCGACGTGCCCCAGCTCGTCGCGGCCACCCGGCCCGGTCAGGAAGACCAACGTGTCACCGAGCCGGTCCTGCCGCAGCCGGGTGGTGGCCGCGCGTACCGCGTCAGCCTCAGCGGCCAGCTCGGCGGCGGCGAGCCGGTCCAGCGGCCCGAGCGCCCGGGTCGCGTCCACCTCCCCGGCAGGCGACTGGGCCTCGGCCGGCGGGGTCGACTCCGGGGCGACGAAGAGCAACAGCACCGGCAGGTCGGCGCGGTGCGCGGCGGTGACGATCGACGCCGCCGCCTCACAGGCCGACTCGAACGACTCCGCCACCGGACCGACCCGCTGGGGGTGCGCGGCCGCCCGGTTGTCCAGCAGGACGACCAGACGGGGCAGGCTGGTGTCCACGTTCTCCCGCACCATCAGCTCACCCACCCGGGCGCTGGTCCGCCAGTGCACCCGGCGCAACTCGTCGCCGACCACGTACTCCCGCAGCGAGTCGAACGTGATCGACCCGTGCGGAACGCCGTCCACCCGGCCGTCGAGGCTGCGCCCCGCGCCGGTGGGCACCGCCGTCAGCGGGTGGACGCGGGGGTGCACCCAGACCGGCACCGACACCCCGTACGGGCGAGCCAACGCCACCAACCCCAGCGGATCACGCCGGGTCACCCGCAACGGCCCGACCGGCACCACCCCCCGGCGGTGCGTCGGCACGTCGTAGCGGACCTCGGTGTCCCGGCCGGGCCGCAGGCGCAGCACCGGCACCGGCACGCTCCGGTCGCCGCACCGGTCCTCGGCCAACAGGTTCGCCGACCGCAGCCGGCCGGTGTTGCGCACTGTCAACGTCATGCTCGCCGGTTCGCCGCGCGCCACCCGATCCGGGTCGGCCCGCCGGGTCACCGTCAGCCGGGGCCGCCAGGCCGCGACCAGCGCGGCGTAGCCGACGGCCGCGCCGGCCGCCGCACCGAGCAACGTCAACTCGGGGTACGCGAACCGGAAACCCGCCCCCAGCAGGACGACGGCGGCGACGAGCAGCCCGGCTCCACGGGCGGTGATCCCCATCGCGCTGTTGCCGGTCAGCCCTGCACCGGAGCGGGCTGCCCGGACGGCAGGGGCACCGGCACCGAGGCGATGGCCTGGCGCAACACCTCCGCGGCGGTCATCCCGCGCACCTGGGCGTCCGGGGTGAGCAGCAGCCGGTGCGCGAACACCGCCTCGGCGAGCGCCTTCAGATCCTCCGGCATGATCCAGCCCCGCCCGTCGATGAGCGCGTACGAGCACGCCGCGCGGGTCAACGCGATCACCCCCCGGGGACTGACCCCGACGCGCACCTGCGGGTGGGTGCGGGTGGCGGCGGCCAGCCGGACCGCGTACGCGTAGAGCGGCTCGGCGATGTGCACCCGGCGTGCCATCCGGACCATCTCCCCGACGGTGGCGGTGTCGGTGACCGGGGCGAGCGCCTCGGGGGAGCGCACGGTCGCGCCGCGCAGCACCTCCACCTCGACCGCCTCGTCCGGGTAGCCGACGGACAACTTCACCAGGAACCGGTCCAACTGGGCCTCGGGCAGCCGGTAGGTGCCGTCCATCTCCACCGGGTTCTGGGTGGCCACCACCAGGAACGGCGACGGCACCGGATGCCGGACCCCGTCCACGGTGACGGTGCGCTCCTCCATCACCTCCAGCAGCGCCGACTGGGTCTTCGGCGACGCCCGGTTGATCTCGTCGGCGATGACGATGTTGGCGAAGACCGGCCCCGGGTGGAACTCGAAGTCCCGGCTCGCCTGGTTGAAGATGGTCACCCCGGAGACGTCCGAGGGCAGCAGGTCGGGGGTGAACTGGATGCGCCGCCACTGACCCTTCACGGTGGCCGCGATCGCCCGGGCGAGGGTCGTCTTACCGACCCCCGGCACGTCCTCCAACAGCACGTGACCCTCGGCGAAGAGCGCGGTCAGCGCCAACCGCACCACCTGCGGCTTGCCGAGCACCACCGCGTTGACGTTCTCGGCCAGCCGGGCGGCCAGGGCGGCGAAACCCTGCACCTCCGGCTGGGTGAGCGGCTCGTGGGTGTTCACGGTCGGTGGTGCTCCTCGCCTGGTGGTTCAGCAGGTGGGCAGGACGTTGATGTTGTCGCCGCCCTCCAGGTTGAGCCAGGCCCAGGGGATGTAGTTCTTCCCCTCGAACTCGACCTGCACCCACCAGGTGCTGCGCTTGTCGTTGTTGTAGATGTAGGCGAAGACCTCTTCGCCCTTCTGCTTGCAGTACGCCTGGAGCCGGCGGCCCGGCTTCGCCCAGCCCACCTGCTTGTCGTTGTCCTGCCGGGTGACCGAGAAGATCTCGTTGCCGTTGCGGCCTTCCCGGTCCCGGTCACAGTAGGTCGACTCGGGCCCGGACGCGCCGTTGCGACACGTCGCGATCCCGAACAGCGGCTGCGTCTTCTGCGCCCGCGCTGCCGTGCCCTTGCCGGCGGCGTTGCTCGCGGTCACCGTGAACGTGTAGTTGGTGCCCGGCGTCAGGCCCGTCATCGTGATGCTGGAGCACGCCCCGGCCTTCGCCGGCTCACCCGGCGTGCTCAGCGAGCAGGTGGCCTGACCGCCGCCGGCGTCCACCGTGAAGGTCACCGTCGCCCCGGTGGCGGTCGACGACGAGCCGGTCACCGTGACCCGGGGCTGGGCGACCGTCCGGGCGGTGGCGGTGGCCTCCGGGCCCGGCCCCGCCTCGTTGACCGCCTTCACCTTCACCGTGACGTTCTGGCCGTTGCCCAACCCGGTGACCGTGGTGCGGGTGTCGGTCACCTCGCTGACCCGCCCCGCCACGTCCACCAGGTACTTCGTCACCGGCCGGCCGTTCGCCTCGGCCGGCGCCCACTGCACGGTGACCGCGCCCGGCTGGTTGGCGACCGTGCCGGCGCGCAGGTCGAGCGGCCGACCGGGTGCCGCGAACGGCACCACCGTGTTGCTGACCGGCGAGGCCGCCGACCCGGCGCCCTTGCTGTTGACCGCCACCACCGTGAACGCGTACTGGGTGCCGAACTCCAGCTCACCGGCGGGCACCACCAGCTCCGTCTTGGTCGACTCGCCGGCCGGCGCGTTCGTCCCCGCCGAACTGGCCGTCACCGCGTACCTCGCGATGGTGTTGCCCTGCCCGTTCGCCGCCGGCCACTTGACCAGCACCGTGCCGTCCGGCCGGGCCTGGGCGGTGACGCTCGCCGGCGGGTCGGGCACCGCGGCGGTCGGGGTGACCGGGTTGCTGTTGCGCGGCGGACCCGCGCCCTTCGCGTTCACCGCGTGCACCGCGAACCGGTACGTCTCGCCGTTGGTCAGACCCTTGACCTCCACCGCACGCTGGTTCGCGCCCACCTCCAGGCGTTTCCCGGCGCCCTCCACCACGTACTTGATGATCTCGGCGCCGTTGGCGGCGGCCGGCCGCCAACTCACCCGCGCCTGCGCGTTGCCGGCCGCGGCGGTGACACTGCGCGGCGCGCTCGGCTTGCCCACCCGGGGCTTCTTCGGCGGTGGCGGCGGGGCAACCGGCGGCGGGTCGCCGCCGAGCACGTCGTTGGCGTACTTGTCGACCTCACGCACCTGGTGCTTGTCGTCCACCACCCGGGCGGTCGCCGCGTCGGGGGAGTTGATGAACAGGTGGTTCTCCCGGACCTCCAGCTCCAGCGGCCCGTTGGCCCGCCCGCGGATGGTCTCGACCAGCTGACCACCGGCATCGAAGGAGTAGATGGTGCCGGTGGCCTCGTCGGCGCAGTAGAACCGGTCGGCCCAGGCCACCGCCGGGCTGAGCCGACCGCCCTCGCCGGGAACGGTGAACGCGGTCTCCTGACCACCGTCACCCACCAGCAGCACCCGCCGCTCGGCGGTCACGGTGACCGGAACCCGCGGCCCGCTGGTGCGGGTGGGCAGCGCCGCCGGGCCGGACAGCGTCAACGACGTCGGGTGCACCTCGCCGCGCTGCACCCGCACCAGCTTGCCGGCCGTCCGGTCGAGCACCGCCACACCGTCGTCCAGGGTGGAGACCACCAGATCGTGGCTGGCCTCGGCGACGTCGTACGACTCGACCTTCTCCGTGCTCAGCCCGGTGCTCGCGGCCGATGCCGGCGCGGACGGCAGCTTGGCGGGGGTGATCGCCGAGACCGTGCCCTCGCTGGGCACCGCGATCCAGAGTCGACCCTTACCGTCGAAGGTGCCACCGGTGATGCCCGGTGGGTAGCGCACCGGCTCACCGACCGGAGTCAACGACCGCGGGTCGAGCTGCCGGACAATGCCCTGCACGGCGTCCACGACGAACGCCGAATCCTCGTGCAGCGCGACACTCACGCCCAGACCGGGGGTGGTCGGGGTGGTCGCGCTGAGTTGCAGGGTGGCCAGGTCCAGGGAGCTGACCTGCCCGGTCTGCAGGTCGCGCAGGAGCAACAGCCGATCGGTCTGGGTGATCTGCATCGGGTGCTGGCGGGCCCCGGGAACCTCGGTGCGGGTGTCCACCCGGGCGGTGACCCCGTTGACCCGGGCCAGCTCGCTGCGCGCCGCGCTCCACAGCCAGGAACTCGCGTCGTAGTTGGCCACCGCGTTGTCCGCCGCGCCCAACCCGAGGGCGGTCAACCCCATGGCGGCCAGCAGCACGGTCACCGTGCCGACGGTGACCAGCCCGCCGCGAAGCCGGGACCGGGAGCGGGGGGCGTCGGTCCGTACGGCGTCGTCGATGCTGGCCACAGCCGGCAGCCTCCCGTGAGTCATGGCAGGTGGCGCGCCTCGCGGCAAGCCCTCCCCTGAGCCGGGTGCCATCATATGGCGCTGCCGGTGACGGGGGAACCCGCACCGTCACCCCTGTGGATACCGAGCGTGTGCGTTGTGGACGCGCAGCTCAACCCCCGGATCGGCGCGTTGGGTGTGATTCAGCGCGGCGACGGGCCTCCGCTCGACCCGGTGGTGCCCTCCCGTGCGGTGCAGACCTGCCCCGAAGTCGCAAAGCTGTCAGTGGAGTAGACAGCCAACACGGTGAAGCAGTAGTCGACCCGTGAGTTCAGCCCGTTGACCGTGTGGCTGGTCCGGCCCGGGTCCACGGTGGCGATCACGCCCAGCGCCTGCCCGGCCCGACCGGCGGCGACCATGAAGGGCACCGCACCATTGGTCGGGTCCGTCCAGGTCAGCGTGATCGTGGCCGACTCGTCCCGCAGCTTCAGATCACCGGGCGGAGGCCCGGCCGCCGTCGGTGCCGCCACCGCTGTCGGCGCCGGGCCGCGGCGGCGGCGGCGGATCGTCGCGGGTCCAGCACCACCGCTCCCAGGCCGGCCACCGCCAGCACCGGCCACCCCG
>NZ_JAEVHL010000288.1 GCF_016803395.1 Micromonospora tarensis
GGTGCCGGAGGGCAACTCCAGGCGGTCGGTGATCCGCCCCCGGGCGGCGAGCAGCGACTCGAAGGTGTCGCGCCGGTAGTCCGGAAAGAGACCGGCGGGCTTGTTGGCGAGCAGCCGGGTGGCCATCGGGTCCTCCGGATGGACGAACTCCAGCACCAGCGCGCCGCCGGGCGCGGTCAGCCCGACCAGCCAGTCGACCACCTCCGGCAGCGGCACGTTGCGTCCGATCGCCAGGTGGTGCACGACAGCCAGGGCGAGGACCACGTCGGCGCGGGCCCGCTCGGCGAAGCCGGCCCGCTCGACGCCCCGCCAGCCGCCCCCCGGTGACGGGTCGGCCAGGTCCAGCACCAGCGGCAGGATCCGACGCTGCCCCTCGGAGCGCAGCTTGCGGTACAGCTCGTCGACCACTGTCGGGTCCTGCTCGACGGCGACCACGTAGTCGGCGTGCCCGGCCGCCAGTCGGGCGTACCGGCCGTCGTTGGCCCCGAGGTCGAGCACCAGCCGGGGGCGGGCGCCGGCGGCCACCGCGGCGGCCACGAACTGCTCCTTGGCGACCCGGTCGCGGGCCGAGTAGCCGCAGGTGCGCTGGTAGTCCGACCAGTGGCTGCCCGCCGGGCGGCGGTCCAGCTTGCCGACCAGCTTCTCGATGGCGCGTACGGTGGCGAGCAGCAACTCCCGGGAGAAGCCGGCGGCCCGCAGTTGGTCGCGGACGTCGCTGGTGCTGGCGGCGGCGTTGCGCTGCTGCATGGCCCCGTGCAGGTGCAGGTGGGTCAGCACGCCGGGGCGCAGCCGGCGGGCCCCGCCGAACAGGGGCCGCAGCTCGTCGGCCTCGATGCCGTCGACCCGGGCGCGCAGCCACGGTTGGAAGTCGACGCCCAGGTGGGCGGTGAGCATCAACGGGTAGAGCACGGTCTGGCAGAACTGCCGGTAGCCGGCCCAGGGTTCGCCGTCGCGGACCGGCTCGAAGGAGCCGATGTCGATGAAGACCGGCTCGGCCCCGCGCCACTGGAGGTTGTACGCGGAGCCGTCCTTGGTGGTGAAGCCCTCGGTGAGCGCGGCGCGCAGGATC
The DNA here is from genome assembly GCF_016803395.1 of Micromonospora tarensis. Classification (GTDB taxonomy): domain Bacteria; phylum Actinomycetota; class Actinomycetes; order Mycobacteriales; family Micromonosporaceae; genus Micromonospora; species Micromonospora tarensis. The sequence goes on from NZ_JAEVHL010000288.1 coordinate 1,070, forward strand.
TCCAGGTGCAGCAGGGCGGCGTCGCGCAGCATGCTGAACGACCACTCGTACGGGTGGGAGACGAACGGGATGCGTTCGTGGCGCAGCACGGCGGCCCACGGGGCGCCGGTCGCGGCGGGCACCAGCGTCGACGGGGCGTCCTCGGTGGCGCAGATCTTGCCCGCGGCGACGAGGGCCGGAAAGAACGTGCTGCCGGTCAGCGCCCGCCAGTGCGCGGCGGCCTGCGGGTCCAGCCCGCGCAGCACCTGGTCGCCAACGTGGAAGACCCGGTTGGCGGGGTCGCGGAAGGAGGCCGGCTCGGGCCGTACCCCGGTGGGTGAGATCGCCATCGTCGGGACGGGCCCGCTCACCGCTGGTCGGTGGGCTGCCGGCGGAACCGGTCGACCAGCCGTCGCCAGTAGAGCTTGGCGGCGACCGCGGCACCGGCCACCCCGCCGACGACCGCCTGCACGATCAGGCTGCCGGATCCCGCGTCCAGGTAGGCCAGATGTCTCACCGATCGCTCCTTGCCCTTGCCGTCTCGACACCGGCATCCCGGGCGTACACCGATGAGGCTTTTGACCCAGAAAGCCGGACTTGTCCATCACGGTACGCCGGTGGTCATCGCCGTCGCTCGGACATCGGCGTACTCCCAGCCTCGGCACAGAATGTGGCCGGGAACGCCGGACCTCGTCGGTACGCTGCGGACGTGCGCTGGATGATCGTGGACGCCCCGCTGGACTCCTCCGGCACCGGGCGCGGCGAGGAACGGGCGCCGGCCGCGCTGCGCCGGGCCGGCCTGCGCGACGCCCTGGCCGCCGACGACGACGGCAGATCGACGAGGCCCGGCTGCGCGATCCGACCCGGGAGCCGGCGAGCGGGGTGATCGGCGCGGCTGACCTGGTCCGCGCCGGAGCGGCGATCAGCGCACGGGTCGGCGCGCTGATCTCGGACGGCCACCGGCCGCTGGTGCTCGGCGGGGACTGCGCGATCCTGCCCGGCATCTGCCGGGCCCTGCCACCGGCGACCGACCTGTGGTTCGTCGACGCCCACCCGGACTTCCTCGACGGCACGACCTCACCCACCGGCGAGGCCGCCGACATGGACCTCTCGGTGATCACCGGGCACGGCCCCGCCGCCGCCGTCGGGCCGGCCGGCGCACTGATCGAGCCGAACCGCGTCCACCTGATCGGGCACCGCCCGGCCAGCGACGAGAGCAGCCGGGTCGAGGCGGCCCGGATCGACCCGGCCATCCACCAGGTGCCCGTCGCCGAACTGCTGCGCCGGGGTGCCGCGACGGTCGGGGCGGGCCTGGCCACCGAGGGCGACGGGCCGGCCTGGTTGCACCTCGACCTGGACGTGGTGGACCCACGGGACCTGCCCGCGGTGACCTACCCCGAGCCGGACGGGCCACGCTGGGCTGACCTCATCGCGCTGGTCACGCCATTGGCGCGCGCCGAACGGCTACTCGGCATGAGCGTGACGACCTGAACACCGACGAGGACCCCGACGGGCGCCACACCCGACGCGTCGTCGAGGTCCTCGCGCAGATGCTGGCCGGCTGACCGGGCCGTCGACGTGCTGCGCTCGGCCGCCACGACCGACCACGCGCCGGCGGGCTATCCGTCGGCGGTGGGGTTCGGCAGCCGGACGGTGAACACCGTCCGGCCCGGGCGGCTGTCCACCGCGACCGTGCCGTGGTGGGCCTCCACCACGGCCGCGACGATCGCCAGGCCGAGGCCGGTGCTGCCCTGCGCCCTCGACCGGGAGCTGTCGCCCCGGGCGAACCGTTCGAACACCTCCGGTTGCAGCCGCGCCGGCACCCCGGGCCCGTCGTCGGCGACGCTGAGCACGGCGGCGCCGCCGGCGCCGGCCAGCGTGGTGGTGACAGTGCTACCCGGCGGGGTGTGCAACCGCGCGTTGGCGAGCAGGTTAGCCACCACCTGGTGCAGCCGGGCGGCGTCGCCGGGCACCTCGATCGCCACCTCGGGCAGGTCGAGCCGCCAGCGGTGCTCCGGGCCGGCGACGTGCGCGTCGCTGACCGCGTCCAGCACCAGGGCGGTCAGGTCGACCGGTTCCACCGCCAGCGGCCGGCCGGCGTCGAGGCGGGCCAGCAGCAGCAGGTCGTCGACGAGGCGGGTCATCCGGGTGCTCTCCGACTCCACCCGGCGCAGCGCGTGCGCCACGTCGGCCGGCACCTCGTCGCGGCCCCGCCGGGCCACCTCGGCGTAGCCCCGGATCGCCGCGAGGGGCGTCCGCAACTCGTGGCTGGCGTCGGCGACGAACTGGCGTACCCGGGTCTCGCTGGCCTGCCGGGCGGAGAGCGCGTCGGCGACGTGGCCCAGCATCCGGTTCAGCGCCGCGCCGACCTGACCGACCTCGGTCCGTGGATCGGTGTCAGCGGTCGGGACCCGGACGGCGAGCGCCACCTCGCCGCGGTCCAGGGGCAGTTCGGTGACCCGGGTGGCGGTGGCCGCCACCCGGTTGAGCGGGCGCAGCGTGGCCCGCACGATCAGCGCGCCGGCGGCCCCGGCGACGACCAGCCCGGCGGCAGCGACCCCGACCTGCGCGGCGACCAGCCACCAGATGGTCTCCCGCACGCCGGACAGGGGGAACGCGACGACGCGTACCCGGCCGTCCCAGTACTGCCGGGCCACGGCCCGATAGGCGCCGCGCGCGCCGAGCTCGACGGTGCGGGGCGCGGCGGCGACCGGCAGGTCCGCCAGCACGGCGACCTCCCCCACCGGGACGCTCTGCTCGTCGGGGAACGGGTCGTCGCCGGACGGGCTGTCGGTCAGGGTCCGCGCGCTCGTCACCCGACCGTCGGTGATCACCGCGACGACCGTGCCGGACGGTGACCCGGCGGGGATGGCCAAACCGTTGCCCGGGAAGGCCGGCCGCCCCGGACGGTCACCCCGGATGACCGTCGCGGGCGCCAGCTGGGCGTCGAGGCGGGCGATCAGGAAGTGCCGCAGCGCCACAGTGGTCAGCCCGCCGATGGCGACGCTCACCACCGCCAGCAGCGCGAGCAGCGCGAACACCAGTCGGGTACGCAGGGAGCGGCCGGCCAGCCAGCGCCGGGCGGCCCGCAGCCGGCGGCGGTCAGTCGGCGGGCCTGAGGACATAGCCCGCGCCGCGCAACGTGTGGATCATCGGCGGCCGGCCGGCGTCGATCTTCTTGCGCAGGTACGAGATGTACAGCTCCACCACGTTGGCCTGGCCACCGAAGTCGTAGTTCCACACCCGGTCCAGGATCTGCGCCTTGCTCAGCACCCGGCGCGGGTTGCGCATCAGGTAACGCAGCAGCTCGAACTCGGTAGCGGTGAGGGTGACCAGTTGGCCGTCCCGGCGCACCTCGTGGCTGTCCTCGTCGAGGCTGAGGTCACCGACGGTCAGGACCGCGTCCTCCCGGGCGGCCACCGCGAACCCGGAGCGGCGCAGCAGCGCGCGCAGCCGGGCGATCACCTCTTCCAGGCTGAACGGTTTGGTCACGTAGTCGTCGCCGCCTACGGTCAGCCCGGCGATGCGTTCCTCGACCGCGTCGCGGGCGGTCAAGAAGAGCACCGGCACGGTGGGGGCGTCCTGGCGCAGCCGGCGCAGCACCTGGAAGCCGTCCAGGTCGGGCAGCATCACGTCGAGCACCACGGCGTCCGGCTGGAACCGCCGGGCGGTGCTCAACGCGGTCATGCCGTTGCCCGCGCTGCGGACCTGCCAGCCCTCGTAGCGCAGCGCCATCGACAGCAGGTCGGTGAGCGTCGGCTCGTCGTCGACCACCAGCACCCGCACCGGGTCGCCGTCGGGGCGACGCAGCTCGATCCGGCCCGGTGCCACCTGCCCGTTCATGACCATGCCGGCCATGGTGGCCGGGAACCCTGTACCGGGCCCCTGCGGGAGCTGTGCGCCAGCTGTGCGGCCCGGTCGGCGTGCCACCGGTCAGCCCCGCCTCGTGGTCACTCGGACACCCCGTAGGCGTCGGTGCGCACGAAGCGCATGCTCCAGCCGCCAGCCTGGTCGGGGCGGTCGCGCTCGTAGAGGTGGTCGGGGCCGGGCTGCACCGAGCCGGTGCCGTCGGGATGCCGCATGATCCAACGCTGTGGTGGGGTGCCGTCCGACCCGGCCGGCAGCAGCCGGACCAGGCCGTCTGCGGGCCCGCCGACGAAGCGTACGGTGACCTCGCCCATGCCGGTGCCCCCTCGGGTGACCATGCCGGCACAGTCGGTGACGCCGGCCCTGGCTCGCAAGCTACCGCACCCACCGCCGTGGCGCTGCGAGCTGCACGGGTCGACCGGTCGTGAACCAGGCACCGGTTTGCCCAGTTCGGAGCCCGGGTACCGCGATCGGAGCACTCGCCGCCGGCGGGTCGAGGGCGAGGAGTGGTCGATGCGCACGCTGGACGGGCGGTATCAGCTCAAGCAGCGCATCGGCGTGGGCGGCATGTCGGAGGTGTGGCGGGCACACGACCGGGTGCTCGACCGACCGGTCGCGGTGAAGCTCATCGCGCCTGGCCCCGACGACCGGCAGGGCCCGGTGGAGCGGATCCGCGCGGAGGCCCGGTGGGCGGCCCGCCTCGAGCACCCGAACGTGGCGAGCGTGCACGACTTCGGCACCTCCTCGACGTGGCCGGGTCAGCCGATGCCCTACATCGTGATGGAGCTGGCCGAGGGTGAGACGCTCGCCGTGCACCTGCGGGCCGGCCCGCTGGACTGGCGCATCGCGGCGCGGGTCTGCGCCGAGGTCGCCGCCGCGTTGGCCGCCGCGCACGTGGAGGGCATCGTGCACCGCGACGTCAAACCCGCGAACGTCATCCTCACTCCCGCCGGAGTGAAGGTGCTCGACTTCGGCATCGCCACCCCGGCCGGCACCTCCGATCCGATGCCGGACGGGATGGTGCTGGGCACTCCGGCGTACCTCGCACCCGAGCAGCTCGACGGCGCGCCGGCCACCCCCGCCGCCGACATGTACGCCCTCGGCGTGCTGCTCTACTACAGCCTCACCGCCCGGCTGCCGTACCAGGCGACCACCGCCAGCGAACTGCTCGACGTACGCCGTCGTCAGGCGCCGCAGCCGCTGCCGTCGATCGACGGGCTCCCGCCGGAGGTGGCCGAGCTGTGCCACTCCTGCCTCGCCGACGACCCCGAGCAGCGCCCCACCAGCCTGGTCGCGGCGTTGCTGCTGGCCGAGGCCGTGGACGCCCGGGTGTACGTGCCGATGACCATCCCGACGACCCGCCAGCCGACCCAGCCGTCCCCGTGGACCGACCGGGCCGCCGCCGAGGCCACCGAGGCCATCGCGGTGGCCGAGGCGATGTCGGTCGCCGGGCCGCACCGGTCGGCGAGCCGGTGTCGGCCAACTCGGCGCGGCCGGCGAAGCAATGTCGGCCAACTCGGCGCGGCCGGCGAGCCGGTGTCGGCCAGCTCGGTGCCGGCCGGCGAGGGGGTGTCGGTGGCCGAGGAGGCCGACCGGCCGGGGCGGGCTGCCGGGCGCTGAGTCCCCGCTCAGTGGCGTTTCGCCGGGCGGCGGCCGGGTAGCCGACCCGGTGAGCGACGGGAGAAACGCGATGCCGGATCAGAGTTCCTGGCTGCGTGAGGCCACAGCGACCGCCGAGGGCGGTCATGTACGCACCGACGATGGCGGGCTCTCCACCGCGCTGGCGTCACCGCTGGCGCCGCACTGCACCGGGTTGACCCCGGAACAGTTGCTGGCCGCGGCCTTCGCCTCCTGCCTGCACCACGCGGCGGTGGAGGTGGCTGGGGAGATCACCGACGAAGCCCACACCGTACAGGTCCGGGCGGAGGCGAAGCTCGGGCGTGACAACGACGGACGGTACCGGGCCGACGTGCACGCGGAGATCAGCTCCGCCGGCCTGAGCCGGGACCAACTGGCCGACCTGGTCGAGTACGCCGACCGGCTCTGGCCCTTCTCCAGCGGCGACGCGAGCCGTCACCGGCTGACCGTCACACCAGCCGAGAACGGCCGGCACTGACCCGGCGCGCCCAGACTGCCGCAATCAGGCCCGGCCTTCATGATCGTGCTCGATCCCGGTTGTAGTGGCGTCCGTTGGTGCTGGAAGGCCCTCTTTCCCGGATCGGGCACGATCATGGTTGGTCAGCGCCGGGCGAGATCTTGCCAGCAAGGCAACCGCCGCCGCGACGCCTCATAGGGCGACGCGCCACTTGCGCACGACACCACTGCGCGCGACACCACACGGGCACGACACCACACGGGCGCGGCACCACACGGGCACGGCACCACACGGGCACGACACGACACCACACGGCGCGGCACCACACG
>NZ_JAEVHL010000289.1 GCF_016803395.1 Micromonospora tarensis
CGCCACCGGCGCCGGTTACCACCGCCCCGGACGTCCCGCCGGCACCGACCACCACCGCGCCCGCCCCGGGCGGCACCGGCCGACCACCGACCGCCGGCCCGCCACGCTCGACCGTCCGGCCGGTTCCGCCGATCCGACCGCCCGCACCGGGCTCGGCGGCGCCACCGTCGAACCCGCTGGGCGTGCAGGTCACCACCGAGGACGTCACCCTCACCCAGGCGTACTGGAACACCGCCAGCACGGTGGCCACACTGCAGGTCACCGTGCGCAACACCGGCACGGTCGCCGAACGGATCCGACTCTCGTACACGCTGCCGGCCGGACTGACCGACGCGGGAACGAAGGGCTGCGCCACCGCCGGCGGCCGGGCGTACCGCTGTGGTGCCTGGACGGCCGAGGCGGGGGCCCGGTTCAGCACGGTGCTCCGGCTGCGGGTCGCCGGCACCGCGTGGCGGCAGATGCCGCTCGGCGGCTCCGTCCAGGTCGTCGCCGACGGGGCGGGAGCGCCCGGTGAGGCGGTCGACGACCAGGGCTTCGCGGTGCTCTTCCCGCCCGGTCCGCCGACGCCCGGGATCGGGCTGGCCGCCGACGAGGTGGCCTTCGACATCAGCGGCGGTGCCAGCAGTCTCACGCTCCGGCTGGACAACACCGGCGCGGTGGACGCCGCCGGTCGGGTCGAGGTCGTCCTGCCGGCCGGGGTGAGCGTGCGACCCCACCGCCCGGCTGCGCTGCGGTCGACCCCACCCGGACCCGCTGCGACACCGGCCAGGTGCTGGCGGGCACGAGCGCCGAGCTGCGCCTGCCGGTGGAGGCGACCCCACAGGCCCAGCGGGACGCGCCGTTGTCCGGTGCCGTGATCGGTCAGCTCGACCCGCGCAGCGGCCCGACCCGACGGATGCAGATGAGCTTCCGGATCACCGCGGCCGCCGCGCTGGCCACGCCGGTGGTCTCCCCGCCCGCGCCGACCGGCTCCCAGGGCGTACTCCCGCCCGGTTCCACCAGGGCGAGCGGTGGGATCACCTCGGTCCAGCGCACCGCGGTCATCCTGATCGGGGTCTCCACGCTGCTGGTGGTGCTGGCGCTCACCCTGGCGACGACGTCGCTGCGCCGCCGGCTCGCCGGTCCGGCACCCGAGCCCACCCCCCACCCCGCCGACTGATCGACTGTCGGCCGGGTGGTGATCTGAATTACGGCGGCTAGCCTTTAACCCCGCAAACTCGGGCATTCCCCCACCCTGTCAGTTTCGAGTCACCGAACCACCGGGCATTGTTAGGGCTGCCTTAGACGTAGGCTCTCAGGTGAGGTACGACAGCGGCCGGACCACCCCTTGGGCGGTGCGGTGAAACGTCGCGTCAAGGAGGTTCGGTGACCGGGCACGAGGTGCAGACGTGAGCGCGAGGAGTGAGCCGGTTATGCGGGCCCCGCAGTCGCGAACGAAGGTGGCACAGTGACCAAGCAGATCCGTCAACTCGACCGCGTGGTCATCCGGTTCGCCGGCGACTCCGGCGACGGCATGCAGCTGACCGGGGACCGGTTCACCTCGGAGACGGCGCAGCTCGGCAACGACATCTCCACGCTGCCAAACTTCCCCGCCGAGATCCGGGCTCCCGCCGGCACCCTGCCCGGTGTGTCGAGCTTCCAGGTGCACTTCGCCGACTACGACATCCTCACCCCGGGCGACGCGCCCAACGTGCTGGTGGCGATGAACCCGGCGGCCCTCAAGGCCAACCTGGCCGACCTGCCGCGCGGCGCGGACATCATCGTCAACACCGACGAGTTCACCAAGCGCAACCTCGCCAAGGTCGGCTACCAGGGCAGCCCGCTGGATGACGACTCGCTGGCCGGCTATGTCGTGCACCCGGTGGCGCTCACCTCGATGACGATCGGCGCGCTGGCCGAACACCCGGTGTCCAAGAAGGACGCCGAGCGGTCCAAGAACATGTTCGCCCTCGGCCTGCTCTCCTGGATGTACTCCCGGCCCTACGAGTCGACGCTGCGCTTCCTGGAGCGCAAGTTCGCGGCCCGCCCGGAGCTGGTCGCCGCCAACGTCGCCGCCTTCAAGGCCGGCTGGAACTTCGGCGAGACCACCGAGAACTTCGCGGTCCGCTACGAGGTCAAGCCGGCCAAGATGAAGCCGGGCACCTACCGCAACATCACCGGCAACGCGGCGCTGTCGCTGGGGCTGGTCGCCGCCGGGGTCCGCTCCGGGCTGCCGGTCTTCCTCGGCGCCTACCCGATCACGCCCGCCTCGGACATCCTGCACGAGCTGAGCAAGCACAAGCGCTTCGGCGTGCTCACCATGCAGGCCGAGGACGAGATCGCGGCGGTCGGCGCCGCGCTGGGCGCGTCGTACGGCGGATCGCTCGGGGTGACCACCACCAGCGGACCGGGTGTGGCGCTGAAGAGTGAGACCATCTCGCTCGCGGTGGCGCTGGAGCTGCCGCTGGTGATCGTGGACGTGCAGCGCGCCGGCCCGTCGACGGGCATGCCGACCAAGACCGAGCAGGCCGACCTCAACATGGCGCTCTACGGTCGGCACGGCGAGGCACCGGTCGCGGTGATCGCGCCCCGGTCACCGTCGGACTGCTTCTTCGCGGCGCTTGAGGCAGCCCGGATCGCGCTGACCTACCGCACCCCGGTGATCCTGCTCTCCGACAACTACGTCGCCAACGGCTCCGAGCCGTGGCTGCTGCCCGACGTGGAGTCGCTGCCGGACCTGCGGGTCGACTTCGCCACCGAGCCCAACGGCGAGGACGGCACCACCTTCCTGCCCTACCTGCGCGACCCGGAGACCCTGGCCCGGCCGTGGGCGATTCCCGGCACGGCGGGCCTGGAGCACCGGATCGGCGGGCTGGAGAAGGCCGACAAGACCGGGGACATCTCCTACGACCCGGCCAACCACGACTTCATGGTCCGCACCCGGGCCGCCCGGATCGAGACGATCCCGGTGCCGGACATCGAGGTGGAGGACCCGGACGGCGACGCCCGGGTGCTGGTCCTCGGCTGGGGCTCCACCTACGGGCCGATCGGCGCGGCGTGCCGTGGGGTGCGCCAGCGGGGTCTGTCCATCGCCCAGGCGCACCTGCGGCACATGGCGCCGATGCCGGCCAACCTCGGTGAGGTGCTGCGCTCGTACGACCGGGTGGTCATCCCGGAGATGAACCTGGGCCAGCTCGCCCACGTCATCCGGGCCCGTTACCTGGTCGACGCGATCAGCTACAACCAGGTCCGCGGCCTTCCGTTCACGGCCGCCGAGTTGGAGACGACGCTGGAAGAGGTCCTGAAGAATGTCTGAGCCCGTCGCCCTCAAGCTCACCGCGAAGGACTTCAAGTCCGACCAGGAGGTGCGTTGGTGCCCGGGCTGCGGTGACTACGCGATCCTGGCGGCCATCCAGCAGTTCATGCCGGAGCTGAACATCCCCCGGGAGCGCACCGTCTTCGTCTCCGGGATCGGCTGCTCGTCGCGGTTCCCGTACTACATGAACACCTACGGCCTGCACTCGATCCACGGCCGCGCCCCGGCGATCGCGACCGGCCTGTCGGTGTCCCGGCCGGACCTGTCGGTCTGGGTGGTCACCGGCGACGGTGACGCGCTCTCCATCGGTGGCAACCACCTGATCCACGCGCTGCGCCGCAACGTCAACCTCAAGATCCTGCTGTTCAACAATCGGATCTACGGCCTGACCAAGGGTCAGTATTCTCCCACCTCCGAGGTCGGCAAGATCACCAAGTCGACCCCGGCCGGTTCGGCGGACGCCCCGTTCAACCCGCTCTCGCTCGCCCTCGGCGCGGAGGCCAGCTTCGTCGGTCGGACCATCGACTCCGACCGCAAGCACCTGCAGTCGGTGCTACGGGCCGCCGCCGAGCACGAGGGCTCGGCCTTCGTGGAGATCTACCAGAACTGCAACATCTTCAACGATGGGGCGTTCGACCAGCTCAAGGACCCGTCCACCCGGGACGACTACCTGATCCGCCTGGAGCACGGCCAGCCGATCACCTTCGGCGCCGACGGCCGGTTCTGCGTGGTGCACCCGCCGGGCGGCTTCGGCCTGGAGGTCCGGGAGACCAGCTCGGTCCGCCCGGAGGAGATCGTCGTGCACGACGCGACGGTGACCGACCCGGCATACGCGTTCGCGCTGTCCCGGCTGCCCGGGCTGGACCTGCGCAACACTCCGATCGGGGTGTTCCGTTCGGTGGACCGGCCGTCCTACGACAGCGTGGTGCAGGAGCAGTTGGCCACTGCCAAGGCGAAGGTCACCGAGACACCCGAGCAGCAGCTCGCCGGCTTGCTGGGCAGCGGCGACACCTGGACCATCCTCTGATCTCCCGCTGCTGACGAGAGCGGCCGTCCCCGATCCGGGGGCGGCCGCTCTCGTCGTAGGGCGCTTTCTCAGCGCCGGGCGGCGGCCGGCAGCCAGAGGTTGTCGATCTCCTTCTCGGTCGCCGCGAGGCTCGCCTCGTGCAGCGGGATCAGCTCGGCCATCGCCGGCACCGAGGGCGCCAGGGTCAGCTCGGTGCTGATGAAGCGCGGCTCCAGGCCGGTCATCGACAGGCCGTGCGGGAGCCACTGCTCGGCGTGGTCCCAGCCGTGGCGCGGGGTGCCCTCGCCGTAGCCGCCACCCCGGGTGGCCAGCACCACGAACTCGCGGCCGCCGAGCAGGCCCTCCTGGGTGGTCGGGTCGTACGTGAGGCCGGCGACGATCAGGTGGTCCACCCAGGACTTGACGCTGCTGGGCACGCCGTAGTTGTAGAGCGGCAACCCGAGCAGCACCACGTCGGCCTGCTTCACCTCGTCGACCAGCCGCACGCTGAGGTCCCAGGACTCGCGCTGCGCGGGGGTGTGCTGATCCGGTGGCGTCATCCGGGCCAGGCCGCTCTCCGAGTCCAGGTGCGGCAGCGGTTCGGCACCCAGATCCCGGTAGGTCACCGTGCCGTCCGGATGGGCCGCACGCCAGGTGGCGACCGCCCGGGCGGTGAGCCGGCGGCTGATCGACCAGTCACCCCGAATGCTTGAGTCGATATGCAACAGATGCATTATTCCTCCTCCAAGGATCGTCTGTGCAGCACAAACTATTTATAGCAGGGAGATGTTCCGACAGCTCGGTAGACTGGGTCACATGCCCGCCACGCCGCTCGAATCCTCGGAACACCGCTCGGGCGCGCTCCTGGACCATCTGGCCCGGCGGATGCGACTGCGTTCGGAATCGGTGCTGGCACCGCTGGGTCTACGGCCCCGGCACCTGGTCGCACTGACCGTGCTCCGCGCCGGCGGCGGCACCGGCCAGCAGGCACTCGCCACCATCCTGGAGATGGACAGCACCAACATCGTCGGGCTGCTCAACGACCTGGAGGCGAAGCAGCTGATCGAGCGGCGGCGCTCACCCGAGGATCGCAGGCGACACGTCGTCGAACTCACCGCAGACGGGGCAAAACGCCTCAGCGAGGCCGAATGCGCCCTCGCCAGCGCCGAAGACGAGGTGCTGGGCGCGTTGGATCCCGCCGAACGGGAGACGCTCTACGAGCTGCTCAGCCGGGCCTCCACCGGTACTGCACCCAACTGCACCGAGGCGATCTGCGCCGCCGACGACCCCCTCTGACGACGGGCCGCCGAGGCCACCGTCGCGGCGAAGGACCGATCAGGCGGCGGTGAGGGGCAACGCGGGCGAGCTCAGGCGGTGGTGGCCGACTGGGGGCGGTCGTCGCGCACGTGCACCAGCATGTCGCCGGTCTCGATCACCGCGCCGGCCCGGTCGGCGAGGGTGACCACCTTGCCCCGCCGTACCAGGGCGATCACCAGCGAGTCCAGCTCGCGCGGCGAGCGACCCACCTCGTCCCGCTCCGCGGAGCGCATCGCCAGCGCCATGCCCTGGCCGGGAGTGAGCAGATCCTCGACCACGTCGATCAGCGGCGGGGCCGAGGTGGACAGGCCGAGCAGTCGACCCGCGGTGGCCGAGGAGACGATCACATGGTGCGCGCCACTCTGCTTGAGCAGCGGGGCGTTCTCCGCCTCCCGCGCCGCCGCGATGATCCGGACCTGCCCGGCGGTGAGCTGCCGGACCGTCAACGCGACAAGCACTGACGCGTCGTCACTGTCGGTCGCGATGATCACGGCCTTCGCGGTGCGGACATGCGCCTCGTTCAGCACCGACGAGCGGGTCGCCGAGCCCTCGATCGCCACCAGCCCGGCGGAGGTGGCCTGCCGCAGAGCGGCGGCGCTGCGCTCCACCACCACGATGCGCGAACGGTCCAGACCGTTCTCCAGCAGGGCGGAGACCGCGCTGCGGCCCTTGGTGCCATAGCCGCAGATGATGACGTGGTCCTTCACGGCTCTCCTCCACCGCGACAGGCGACGGCCGGTCCGGTACTGCTCGGTCAGAACTTCCAGGGTGGTACCGACCAGGATGATCAGGAAGATCACTCGGGCCGGCGTGATGAACAGGACGTTGACCAGCCGAGCCGATTGCGCGGCCGGGGTGATGTCGCCGTAGCCGGTGGTCGAGAGCGACACGACCGCGTAGTAGAAGCAGTCGAGCAGGGTGAGGCCATCCTCATTGACATCGCGGTAGCCGTCCCGGCCCAGGTAGACCGCGGTGACCACGGCGAGGACCAGGCCCAGGGCGGCGGCGAGCCGGAGGCTCAGCGCGCTCAGTGGGCCCCGCCGCTGCGCGGGAAAATGGATCACCGTCGAACCTGCTCCCCCGCCGACTCCTGCACGCCCACAACATAGCGGGTACGCCGCCGCTGGCACGTCCGGGTCGAGCACCGGACAACCTCCGCCGGTTTCGGACCCGACCACCTGACGACAACGACGAACCGGTGCGGGCCGGCAGACGAAGGGGCGCGACCCTCGTGACGACGAGGCACACTGGTTTCCGAGCCGGCCGCCTGGCACACCCAGCTGCGCCGATGACGGGTGCGGCCCGCGCCGAAGGAGGGGCGCGGGCCCGCACGGGACGGCCAGCGAGGTCGGGAGCAGGCATGATGAGGGTGTTCCCGACGACGACCGCGAAAGTGAGGCCGGCATGTCGTTGCTGCGACGAGTCATCGGCGGAGTGCTCCGCCGACTGCGTCAGAGCCAGGGCCGCACGCTGCGTGAGGTGGCCGCGGCGCCGGGGTTTCCGTGCCCTACCTGTCCGAGGTGGAGCGGGGGCGTAAGGAAGCGTCCTCGGAGGTGCTGGCGGCGATCTGCCGGGCGCTCGGCATCCGCCTCTCCGACCTGTTGGAGGAGGCCCGGGACGACCTGCGCCGGGTCGAGCCGCGGGTCCCGGCCGCACCACGGGCCGCGCTGACCGGGCTGGGCCGGGCCACTGTCGCCCGCCGGGACGCGG
>NZ_JAEVHL010000290.1 GCF_016803395.1 Micromonospora tarensis
CGGCCCGGTGCCGACCCCGCCGCGCCGGCCGGGCCCGGTGCCGACTCCCGCCGCGCCGGTCGCCCGCCAGCCAATCCGCCCCGGCACCAACCGATGCCGCACCGAAGGACGCCCGATGGACCAGCTGATCTCCGGCGCGACGCACGACCCGCACGCGCTGCTCGGCGCGCACCCCGCCGACTCCTCGACGACGATCCGCACGCTGCGCCGGGGCGCCGGTGACGTCGTGCTGCTCGTCGACGACGAGCGCACCCGATGAAGCGGGTGCACGACGTGGGCGTCTTCGAGGCCCAGGTCGAGGGCGTCGTGCTCGACTACCGGGTGGAGGTCGACGGCGTCGCGCACGACGACCCGTACCGTTACCCGCCGACCCTGGGTGAGCTGGACCTGCACCTGATTCGCGAGGGCCGGCACGAGCGGCTGTGGGAGGCGCTCGGCGCCCGGGTCTTCGACGAGGGGGTCGCATTCCGGGTCTGGGCGCCCAACGCCCAGGGCGTCCGGGTGATCGGTGACTTCACCGGCTGGGCCCCCGACGACGGCTGGCCGATGCGGTCACTCGGTTCCAGCGGAGTGTGGGAGCTGTTCGTGCCCAACGCCCGGGTCGGGGCCCGCTACAAGTACCGGGTGCTGGGCGCCGACGGGCAGTGGCGGGACAAGGCCGACCCCCTCGCCGCGTACGCCGAGGTGCCGCCGGCCACCGCCTCGGTGGTGCACCACTCGACGTACCGGTGGTCCGACGCGGACTGGCTGGCCCGGCGGGCCGAGCGGCAGCCGCACCAGGAGCCGATGAGCGTCTACGAGGTGCACCTCGGCTCGTGGCGGCCCGGCCTGGGCTACCGCGAGCTGGCCGAGCAGCTCACCGCGTACGTCACCGAGTTGGGCTTCACGCACGTGGAGTTCCTGCCGGTGATGGAGCACCCGTTCGGCGGCTCCTGGGGCTACCAGGTGACCGGCTACTACGCGCCGACCTCCCGCTTCGGCGACCCGGACGAACTCCGCTACCTGGTGGACCGGCTGCACGAGGCCGGCATCGGGGTGATCCTGGACTGGGTGCCCGCGCACTTCCCCAAGGACGAGTGGGCCCTGGCCCGCTTCGACGGCACCCCGCTCTACGAGCACCCCGACCCGCGGCGCGGCGAACACCCCGACTGGGGCACGTACGTCTTCGACTTCGGCCGCAACGAGGTGCGCAACTTCCTGGTCGCCAACGCGCTCTACTGGTGCGAGGAGTTCCACGTCGACGGGCTGCGGGTGGACGCCGTGGCCTCGATGCTCTACCTGGACTACTCCCGCGAGCACGGCCAGTGGGCGCCCAACCAGTACGGCGGCCGGGAGAACCTGGAGGCCATCGCGTTCCTCCAGGAGGTGAACGCGACGGTCTACAAGCACCACGCCGGGGTCGTCATGATCGCCGAGGAGTCCACCGCGTGGCCGGGGGTCACCCGCCCCACCGCCGAGGGTGGGCTGGGCTTCGGGTTCAAGTGGAACATGGGCTGGATGCACGACACCCTGCTCTACACCTCGAAGGACCCGATCTACCGCCAGCACCACCACCACCAGCTCACCTTCTCCCTGGCGTACGCCTGGAGCGAGAACTACGTGCTGCCGATCAGCCACGACGAGGTGGTGCACGGCAAGGGCTCGCTGGCCGGCAAGATGCCCGGCGACACCTGGCAGCGGCTGGCGAACGTGCGGGCGCTGCTGGCGTACATGTGGGCGCACCCGGGCAAGCAGTTGCTCTTCATGGGCTCCGAGCTGGCAGACGACCGGGAGTGGAGCGAGGAGCGCGGCCTCGACTGGTACCTCTTGCACGACCCGGCCCGCGCCGGCGTGCAGCGGCTCGTCGGTGACCTCAACCGGGTCTACCGGGGCACCCCGGCGCTCTGGGCACAGGACACCGAACCGGCCGGATTCCGCTGGATCGCCGGTGACGACGTCGCCAACAACACCGTGTCGTTCGTCCGGATCGCCCCGGACGGCTCGACCCTGGTCTGCGTGGCGAACTTCTCCGCCCAGCCCCTGCACGACTACCGGATCGGCCTACCGGCCGGCGGCACCTGGACCGAGGTGCTCAACACCGACGCGCAGCACTACGGCGGGTCCGGGGTGGGCAACCTGGGCGAGGTACGCGCCGAGGACGTGCCGTGGCACGGGATGGTGGCGTCGGCGGCGCTCCAGGTCCCGCCGCTGGGCGTCGTCTGGCTCCGCCGGGGCTGACCCGCGCCACCACCGACATCGAACGTTCCCGGGAGGCGATCGGCTCCCGGGGCCCGAGTCAGCACTGTCGGTCGCCCTCCCAGTCCCTGCGGTCAGAATGTGGCGATCGGGTTGACCGGGCTGCCGGACGTGCCGGCGAAGCGGACCGGTGCGACTGCGAGGTGGAAGTCCCACTGCCCGAGCCCGGCAGCCGTTGCCGCGCACGCCTCCAGGTCGCAGTTGTCGAGCAGCCACAGACCCATCGCGACGAGACTCACCGCGTGCACCGGCATCAGCACGTCGTCGTACCCCGACGGCTGAACGTCCTGCGGTGTGTCGGCGCCGATCAGCGCGACGTCGCGTTCACGTAGCCACGGCAGGCAGGACGCGTGCCAGCCGGCCTGCGTGAAACCGCTGGCCTCGCCGGCCTCGTGCCGGACTCGGCCGTAGCCGGTGCGCAGAAGTACCGCGTCGCCGGGTCGCACCCGTACGCCCTGGCGACGCTCGGCCTCTTCGAGATCGTCGGGGAACACGCCCTGCCCCGGCTCCAACCACGGCACGTCGCGGGCCCCTGCCACGTCCAGCAGGACGCCCCGGGTGATGATGCCGTTCGCCGCCGCCGTGACGGCCGCCCAGGCCGATCCCGTTGCGGCCTCGACCAGCGAATGCGACCGCCCGTTGTACATGGTGCCGTCCCAGAAGATGTGGCACGGCGAGTCGATGTGGGTGAGGGTGTTGCCGTGGAACGTGATGCCGATCCGCTCGGACGAGAAACCCCAGCGCCGGTCGGCGTGGAAGGCGGGCGGCATGTTCTCGGCACCCGGCATGTCGGCGGCGCACGGGCACGTCGTGGTCGAGAGTTCCATGTCCTTCGGTACGGCGACCTCCCACGCGCAGGACACGCTCCTGCCGTGCCGCACGGCCCGCGCCGCCGCCAGCCGGACGTCGTCGGTGATGTGGTTCAGAGTGCCGAGCTGGTCTTCGTCACCCCACCGTCCCCAGTTGGACAGCGTGTCGAAGTATCCGAGCACGTCGTCCTGCGTGGGCATCGGTCGCCCTGCCGTCATCCCAGCATCGACTCCTCCGCGCGGTTCGGGACACCGCAGGTAGGGTAGCCCACCGCCGAACTGCCTCATCCAGCCCGCCACAGCGGCGGACCGGAAGGAACCGTAGCGTGGCGCGCCACGTACCGCTGCCCGCCGTCGTCCGGGCCGGCGGCACGCTCAGACCAGGCCGGCGTCGCGCAGCAGTTGCCAGAGGCCGGCGCCGTCCGGGGCGGAGAGCCACTTCTGCCCCACCGGCCCCGACGACGGCCGGCCGGCCGGCGCGGGCAGGCTACCGGCCAGCACCGACTGGGTCGGGGAGAGGCGGCGGATGGCCACCCCGGCGACGTTCTCCGGGTGGGCGGCGGCGAACTCCCGGTAGATCTCCTGGTCGTGCTGGCCGTCGTCACCGACCAGCAGCCACCGTACGTCGGGGAACTCCTTGGCCAGCCGGGCCAGGGTGGACCGCTTGTGTTCCATGCCGCTGCGGAACCAGCGGTCCGCGGTCGGGCCCCAGTCGGTGAGCAGCAGCGGTCCGGCCGGGTAGAGGTGCCGGGACAGGAACCGGGTCAGCGTGGGCGCCACGTTCCACGCGCCGGTGGAGAGGTAGAAGACCGGCGCACCGGGGTGCGCGGTCACCAGCCGCTCGTAGAGCACCGCCATGCCGGGCACCGCCGCGCGGGCGTGCTCGTCGAGCACGAACGTGTTCCACGCGGCGAGCAGCGGCCGGGGCAGCGCGGTGACCATCACCGTGTCGTCGATGTCGGAGAGGATGCCGAACTTGACCTCCGGGTCGAGGATGCGCACCGGCGCGTCCACCGGGTCGGCGTCCGGGACGCTGAGCCGGACCGAACCCCAGCCGGGCGGCAGGTCGGCCTCGACCAGCGTGTCCACGAAGCCGCTCCGGTCGGCCTGCGTCTCGTGCCGCACCTTACCGGCCTCGATGGTCACGGTGGCGTGCTTGTTGGGCAGCGTGGTGAAGCTGCGCCAGCCGCGGACCTTGTCCAACCGGCCCCGCTGGCGGGTGTCCGGACGGCCCAGCAGCACCCGGCACATCACCCGCACCCAGCCCGGCGCGCCGTAGCCGGTGTACGCGACGATGTTGACCCGCCAGCCGGTGCGCCGCAGCCGACGCTGGACGAGCTGGTGCACGGCGTCCTCGATGCGTGCGGCCCGGTGCAGGTGCGGTACGGCCAGTTGGCCGGCGGGAGTGGGTGGCACGCGCCAACCCTGCCACACGACGACAGCCACGGCCACGCGAGCCGGCCCCGGCTCAGCCGATCCACCTCGGCGGCCCGGCCGAACGTGAAACACTCCGGTCGGGACGACGACGGGGGCGTTGGTCGTGTCGCATCCAGAGCAGCACCGTGGGCGATGGCGTCCGCGACTCGACCGGCCGGCGCTCGTCGCGCTGCTGTTCGGGCTGGCCGGTGTCGGCTACCGACTGGTCCTGACGTTGTTCACGGTGCCGGTGTCGAACAGCGACGAGGCGACCTTCGGCCTCGCCGCGCTGCACATCGGGCAGGGTCGGGAACGTCCGGTCTTCCTCTACGGCCAGCACTACATGGGCATGCTGGAGTCGTACCTGGCGGCCCCCCTGGTGGCGGTGGCCGGGCCGAGCTGGCCGGTGCTGCGGCTGCCGATGCTCGTCCTGTACGCGGTCTTCCTCTATCTGATCTACCGGTTGACCCGTCGGCTCTGCGCGCCGTGGTTCGCGGTCTTCGTGGTGGGTCTGCTCGCGCTCGGGCCGGAGCGGGTGGTGCGCGACCAGCTCACCGTGGTCGGCGGCCGGCCGGAGGTGAAGCCGGCGGTGCTGCTGATGCTGCTGATCACGGTGGGGCTGGCCGCCGGCACGATCCGCCACCGGCGGCTCGCCGTCGCCCTCTTCGGCCTGCTCGTCGGGCTGGCCGTCTGGTCGGACTGGCTGATCCTGCCGTACCTGGCGGTGGCCGGGCTCGCCCTGGTCTGGGCGGTCCGACGGGAGCTGCTCGGCTGGTCCGGCCCGCTGCTGGTGGCGGGCGTCGTCGTCGGGGTCGCGCCGATGATCGTGGACAACCTGCGAGCCGGGCCCGGTGACGACTCGCTGTCGGTGTTCCGGCAGGTCAGCACCAAGGCAGGGCCGCTCCCACCGTGGTCCGAGCGGATCCGGGGTGGCCTGCTGGAGGGGGTGCCGCTGGCGCACGGGCTCTGCCCGGTGGACGGTTGCGGACGCTGGCAACAGTGGTTCGGCGTGCTCTATCCGGTGCTGCTGGTGGCCGGCGCGGCACTCGCGGTGCTCGCGTACCGACGCGCGGCCACGGCCCGCGGGGAGCGGGTCGGACCGGTCGTGCAGCTCGCCCTGCTCGCCGGCGCCGCGTTGACACTGCTGTCGTACGTGCGTAGCCCGCTCGCCGCGACCAGCCCGCTGGACAATGCCCGCTACCTGTCGGTGCTGCAACTGTCGCTGCCGGCGGTGCTCTGGCCGCTCTGGGTGGCGGCGGTGACGTCCTGGCGGGGCAGCCGCAGCGCGCTCGGGCGGTTCGCCGGCGCACTGTCCACCGCCGTGCTGGTCGCGCTGACCGCGACCACGCTGGTGGTCACCGTGCTCTTCGCGGCCACCGGCACCGCGGCCTCGCGCACCGAGGAGCGGCAGGCCCGGGAGTTGGCCGCCGCGCTCCGCGCCAACGGACCCCACCAGGTGTACGGGGACTACTGGACCTGCAATCGGTTGATCTTCAACACGGACGAGACGGTGATCTGCGGGGTGCTCGGCGGGGACCTGTTCCCCGGGCAGAACCGCTACCGGCCGTACTGGCGGCAGGTGGGGCGGGCCGAGCGGCCGGGCTACGTGGTGCGGGCCGACTCACCGATGGATCGCCGGCTGCGCCGAGCACTCGCCGACCGGGCCGACGGCGCGCTGGTCCGGGAGGTCGGCGGCTATCGCGTGTACCACCCCGACACCCCGGTGCGGCCCTGGCGGTAACCGCGGGTCGTACGCTGGCCGGGCCGGCGCGCGGGGCGCCGCCGTTCCGCCCGTCGAGGAGACCCATGCTCATCCTGCTGCCGCCCTCGGAGGGGAAGGCCGACGCCGGCACCGGACGGCGCTTCTCCCCGGACCGGCTCGCCCTGCCCGAGCTGAACCCGGCCCGCGAGCGGGTACTGGACGCGCTGGTGGCGTTGAGCGCCAGCCCGGACGAGCCGGCGGCCCGCGCGGCGCTCGGCCTCAGCGAGGGCCAGCGGGGCGAGCTACGGCGCAACGCCCGACTGCGGGAGGCGGCGACCGCGCCGGCCGAGCGGCTCTACACCGGGGTGCTCTACGAGGCACTGGAGTTGGCCACGTTGCCGACCGCCGCCCAACGGGCGGCACGCCGGTCGATCCTGATCAGTTCCGGGCTGTGGGGCGCGGTCCGCCTGGCCGACCGGATCCCCCCGTACCGCTGCCCGATCGGCGCGCGCCTGCCGGGAGTCGGGGCGCTGTCGGCGTACTGGCGCACCGAGTTGGCGTCGGCGATGGACGCCGCCGCCGGCCGGGGTCCCGTGCTGGACCTGCGCTCCGCCGCGTACGCAGCCACCTGGACGCCGCGCGGCGAGCTGGCCGAGCGGACCGTCACGGTACGGGTGCTGCACGAGCGGGAGGTCGACGGCGTGCCGGTCCGCTCGGTGGTCAGCCACTTCAACAAGGCGACCAAGGGGCGGCTGGTCCGTGACCTGCTCGTCGCCGGTGCCCGCCCGCGTACCGCCGGGCAGCTGGTCGGCACGCTGCGGGAGCTGAAGCACACGGTGGTGGAGCACGCCAGCGGCTCCGGCCGGGTGCGGCAGGTTGATCTGGTGGTCACCGACCTGTAGCGGCGCGACAGCCGCAAGATTTGCTCAAGGCTGGGCCGGAGCGGTTCCGTAACGACCGCACCTGGTCCACGGTAGGAGAACCCAGACTCCGACAAGGGAGCCTCCGTTGACCCGCGAACCCGCCCTGCTCGACCGGCCCCGGTCCCCGACTGCCCGTTCAGCGGAGTGTTCACGGTGACCACCGGGGCGCTGTTGCCGACCGTGACGACCACGCTCGCGGTGGCCGTCTTGCCGGTGCTGTCCCGGAC
>NZ_JAEVHL010000291.1 GCF_016803395.1 Micromonospora tarensis
GGCAGCCTCCGAACAGCCGGGGGCGTGGCCGGCAGCGACCGTGACGCCGGGGCGGCAGCGTCCGCCGGGTCGGGCACCCGGGGCGGCACCGGACACCGGGGTGGGAAGCGCCTGGGTCGTGACGGCGTCGACCGCTAGAGTCGGGTCGTGGCGCTCGGTCTTCCCTCGATACTCCCCAATCCGCAGCCGGCGATCGGGGAGCTGATCCGTGAGCACCAGCCGACCTTCTCCTTCGAGTTCTTCCCGCCCAAGACCGAGGCGGGGGAGCGGCTGCTCTGGCAGGCCATCCGCGAGCTGGAGTCGCTGCGCCCCTCGTTCGTGTCGATCACGTACGGCGCCGGCGGCTCGACCCGGGACACCACAGTCGCGGTCACCGAGCGGATCGCCACCGAGACCACCCTGCTGCCGATGGCCCACCTGACCGCGGTCAACCACTCCGTCGCCGAGTTGCGGCACGTGGTCGGCCGGCTCGCCGGCGTGGGGGTGCGCAACGTGCTGGCCGTCCGCGGCGACCCGCCGGGCAATCCGGGCGGTGAGTGGATCCGCCACCCCGAGGGGGTGGACTACGCCGAGGACCTGGTCCGCCTGGTGCGCGACGCCGGCGACTTCAGCGTCGGCGTGGCGGCCTTCCCGTACAAGCACCCCCGCTCGCCCGACGTGGCCAGTGACACGGCGCAGTTCGTCCGCAAGTGTCGGGCCGGCGCGGAGTTCGCGATCACGCAGATGTTCTTCGACGCCGACGACTACCTGCGGCTGCGCGACCGGGTGGCCGCGGCCGGCTGCGACACCCCGATCCTCGCCGGGGTGATGCCGGTGACCCAGATCGGCACCATCGAGCGGTCCGTGCAGCTGTCCGGCGCGCCGTTCCCGCCGGCGCTGGCGGCCCGCTTCGAACGCGTCGCCGGCGACCCGGAGGCCGTCCGCCGGCTCGGCATCGAACAGGCCAGCGAGATGTGCCGCCGACTGCTCGACGAGGGCGTGCCGGGGATCCACTTCATCACCCTCAACCGGTCCACGGCGACCCGCGAGGTCTGGCAGAACCTGAAGGCCGGCGCTCGGGTGTGAACGCCGGGCCTGCGACACCTGATGCCCGGCACGACGGTTGATCCGTGGTGGGCACACAGCTGAACTGGGATCAGTACGCCACCGCGTGGGCGCGGTTGCACGGCGGGTTCGACCCTCGGGTCGCGGCGCCGGTGGTGCGCGCCTGGCTGCGGTTCGCCTACCACGTCGGGTACGTGCTGGGCCGGCTGCGGGTCAGCCCCACCGCGGTCACCGTGGCCGGGGTGCTGCTCTGCTTCTGCGTACCGCTGCTGGTGACCCGACCCGGGAACGGACTGTTCCTCGGCGCGCTGTTCGTGCTGCTGGCCGCCGTGGCGGACAGCGTGGACGGTGCGGTGGCGGTCGCCACCGGCCGCACCACCCGGCTCGGCTACGTCTACGACTCGGTCGCCGACCGGCTCGGTGAGGTGGCGTGGTTGCTGGCCTTCTGGCTGGTGGGTGCGCCGGGTGGGTTGGTCGTCGCGGGCGGCGCGCTGTCCTGGCTGCACGAGTACGTCCGGGCCCGGGCGGTCGCCGCCGGTATGCGCGACATCGGCGCGGTGACAGTGGGCGAACGCCCCACCCGGGTCTCGGTGGCGCTGGCCGGGCTGCTGGTCGCCGGGCTGGCCGGGCTGATCGAGCCGGACCTGGCCGCCGGCACCATCACCATGGCGACCGCGGTGTGGGTGCTGCTGGCCGGCTTCGGCCTGGGGCAGCTGCTCTCCAGCATCCGCCGCGCCCTGCTCGACGCCGGCTGAGCCGCTCGACGCCGGCTGAGCGGGTCGAGCCGCCCGACGCCGGCTGAGCCGCCCGACCCCGGCTGGGCGGGCCGGGTCTACCAGGCGGGGCCGATCTCGTCGGCGACGATCTGCGCGGAGAGGGTCACCATCGGCAGTCCACCGCCCGGGTGGGTGGAGCCGCCCACCAGCCACAGCCCGTGCGCCGGGCCCCGGTTGGCGGGGCGGAGCAACCCGCCGGCGGTGCCGTAGATCGCCCCACCCGGCGCGCCGGTCGCCGCGGCCAGGTCGCCGGGGTGCGGACCTCCCGGAACAGCAGCCGGTCGCGCACGTCCACGCCGCGTCGCGCCAGCACGTCCAGGATCCGGTCGGCGTACGCGTCGGCCAGCCCCGGCCGTCGCCAGTCGACAGCGCCCGCCGCGCTGCCCTGCCGAGGGGCGTTGACCAGCACGAACCACGCCTCGTGTCCGGCCGGCCGGACCATCGGGTCGTCGGCCACGGTGACGAACACCGTCGGGTCGGCCGCCGGCCGGGCCCGGACGCCGCGCCCGGGGTCGCCGAAGACCGCGTCGAACTCCGCGTCGTAGTCGCCGGGGAAGAAGACGTTGTGGTGGGCCAGCCCGGTGCTGCCGGAGACGCCGAGCAGCAGCACGAAGCCGGCGAGGCTGCGGTCGGTCAGGCCGGCCAGCCGGCGCGCGTGTGGCAGCAGGTCGCGGTAGACGGTGAGCGCGTCGACGTTGGCCACCACCACGTCGGCGGGCACCGGCGCGGTGACGCCGGCGAGGCGTACCCCGTGCACCCGGCCGCCGGTGGCGTCGATCCGGGTGACAGTGGCGTTGGTCTGCACGACCACGCCGAGGTCCAGGCAGCGGGTCAGCAGCGCGTCGGCGAGCGTGCCCAGCCCGCCGCGCAGGTACCAGCCGCCGAAGGCCAGCTCGGCGTAGGGGACCGCGACCAGCGCCGCCGGCGCCCGGCGCGGGTCGGCGCCGGTGTAGGTGGCATACCGGTCCAGCAGCATCCGCAGCCGAGGGTCGGACAGGTGCCGGCGGCCCAGGCCGCGCAGGGTGCGGCCCGGCGCGATGGCGGCCAGGTCACCGACCCGCCAGGCCAGCGACGCGAGGTCGCGGGGCGAGTCGACGGTACGGCGCAGGATGTCCCGCGAGGAGGCGTGCCACACCCGCGCGCCCGACGCCACAACCGCTGCCAGTCGGCTGCCGCCCGATCACCGAGGGCGGCCCCGATCCGACCGGTGAACTCCACCGGGTCGGCGCACGAGTCCAGGGTCGGGCCACCGTCTCCGAAGACGTGCCGGACGATCGGGTCCAGCGGGACCAGGTCCAGGTACTCGTCGAGCTTCGCGCCGGTCGCCTCGAACAGGTCGTGGAAGACCTCGGGCAGGGTGAGCAGGCTCGGCCCGGTGTCGAAGTGGAACGACCCGGCCGGGGTGTCGTGGGCGTACCGGCCGAGTTTGCCGCCCACCGTGTCGGCCCGCTCGAACACGGTCACCTGGTGCCCGGTGGCGGCCAGCCGGGCGGCGGTGGCGAGGCCACCCACTCCGGCGCCGACGACCACGATCCGCGCCATGCCGCGCCTCCCTAGCTGACCGGGCGGCCCCGCCAGGTCAGGCGGCGTCGCTTTCGCAGATGGTACGACCGCACTGTCAACCAACCGAGGACCACGACCGACACGGGGTGTGCGAGCGCGTCGGGCCACCACCGGCCGCCGGTCGCGCGGGCGGTGAGCACCCGCCCGGCCACGCCCAGCAGGTATGCGATGAGCGCAACCATTGACATCCGGGGAGCTGTCGAGGCGACCGCCAGCGCGACCAGCGGCGGAGCGGTGTAGAGCAGCAGCAGCGCCGCCACCACGGCCGCCGCCGCGCCCGGATGCCCGAACGACGCCCAGAGCGACTTCGAGTACCCGTCACGCAGTTGCGGCCAGTCGTCGTACATCCGGCAGGTGGCCAGCCGGGAGCCGTCGGCCAGGGCGATCCGCCCACCGGCCCGCTTGACCGCCCGGGCCAGCTCGACGTCCTCCAGGATCTTGTCGGCGACCGCGGCGTGCCCGCCGGCGGCGGTGTAGCCGGCCCGGTCCACCACCAGGAACTGCCCGCCCGCCGCGGCCAGTGACGGCCGCGGCGAGCGCTCCATCGCCCGCAGTGGCAGGAAGGTCAGCCAGAGCCACTGCAACAACGGCTGCACCAACCGGTCGGCCGCCGTCGCCACCACGATCCGGGGGTACGGCGACAGCAACGTCGCGCGGGCGGCGCGCAACTCGGTGACGGCAGCGGCCACGGCGCGCGGGGCGAGCACCACGTCGGCGTCGACGAAGACCAGCGCGGTGGCCTCCGGGTCGGCCCGGGTGGCCAGCTGCCAGCAGGCGTGCGGCTTGCCCAGCCAGCCCGGCGGTGGGGCGACCCCGGTGAGCACTGTGACCCGCGGATCGTCGCCGACCACCGCGCGGACCACGTCGGCGGTGCCGTCGGTGGAGCCGTCGTCGAGGACCACGACGCGCAGCCCGGGAACGCCGCGCTGGGCGAGCAGGGCGCGCAGGCAGGGCGTGACCCGGGTGGCCTCGTCGCGCAGTGGGAGCAGCACGGCGACCGGCTCGTCGAGGTCGTCGGGCCGGTCGGTGGGCCGGCGCAGCCAGCGGGTGGCGTTGAGCCAGGTGTGCCCGGTCAACGCGGCGACGGCGACCAGCATGGCGAGCAGGACGGTCATCGGGTCGCGTCGACGCCGGTGCGGAGGGGCCGCTGGTCCGCTCGGTCCGCGTCGCGGCCCCGGCGGGCGCGCAGCACTGTCACCGCCAGCGGTACGGCGGTCACCGACATGCCGGCGGCGCCCCAGAGCGCCGAGGCGGGCAGGTCGAGGAAGACGGCGTGAGCCAGGATGCTGGAGAGGTACGTCCACAGGTAGAGCGCGATCGTCGGGTGGTCCCGCCGATCGGTGTGCGTGACGGCCGGCCCGGCCAGCGGGCGTAGCGCGCTCATCATCAGCACCGCGAAGAGCAGCCAGCCCAGGTAGTTGCTGACCGGGATGCCGGGCAGGCCGGGCAGTGCCGGGGTGGCGTCCCGCCAGACCCAGTAGCCCTCGGCGACCATCTGCGGGTCGAGGAAGAGGTCCCAGGCGGCCAGCCCCACCGTGGCCAGCGCGATCCGCCGCCCCCACAGCCCGGCCCCCGACCCGCCACGACCGGTCCACGATGCGCCGCTGCCGGTCGACGGGCCGTTGCCGCCGGCCCGCGACGCGACGCCGCCGGTCAGCCGGACCGCCGCCAACCAGGCCGGCCAGGCCATCCAGGTCCAGGCCAGCGGGATGATCAGCGGCACCCCGGCCAGTTTGGGGCCCAGCTCGCCGGAGTAGTCGTAGCTGCCGAACGGCACACCGGTGGCCACCCCGATCGCCTCGATCGCGAACCCGCCACCGGTGGCCACCGCGACCAGCGCCGCCGCGACCCGGGGACCCCGGCTGAGCAGCGCGTGGCCCACCGAGAGCAGCCAACCGAGCACGACGGTGGCCACGGTCAGCCCGGCCCGGGTGGCGCCGCTGGTCAGCGGGTAGCAGATCTGGGCGAACACCAGGACGGCCAGCAGCGCCCAGGACACCCGCCGGGTCATGACGCGGGGGGCTCGAGCGGCAGGTCCCGACCGAGTACGCCGAACGGCCGCTCGTCGCCGGGGAAGTGGAAGTCGCGCAGCACGTCGACGAAGCCGAACCGCCGGTACAACCGCCAGGCCCGCGAGGTCTGCTCCACGGCCTCCGGGGTGGACAGCAGCGTGGTGTCACCCTCGGCCATGCCGAGCAGCGCGCGTAGCTGGCCGGCGCCCAGGCCGTGACCCTGCGCCGGTGGCCGGACATGCAGCTCGACCACCTCGAAGCAGTGGGTGAGCCAGCGCTTGCGGGCCGGAGCGTCCAACGCCCGGTGCACCTGGTCGTGCCACCACTGGCCGGCGGCGCCCAGATAGCCGTAGCCGAAGCCGGCGAGGTGACCCTCGCTGGTCAGGCTGGCGACCGCCCGGAAACCCGGCCGACGGACGTGGGTGGCGATGTAGCCGCGCCGGGCCTCCAGCAGGTCGGTGCGGTATCCCATCGCCTCGCCGTAGACGGTCACCACGTCGTCCAGCCGTCGGACGAGATCGTCCGGCGTCCAGCGCACCAACCTCATGCCCGTCCACCCTTCACCGTTTCCGAGTCGCCGTCGGCGACCCATCCGAGCACCGTCCGGTCGCCGACCACGTCGCGCACCTCGAACCGGGCGAACAGCTCCTCGGCGTACCAACCCTCGGTGGAGGTTCGCATGATCGCCGCCCGATGCTCCGGGTGACGGTACGCGAACGCCACCAGGTCTGTCGGGTCGCGCCACACGCTCACCGTGCCCTGCCAGCCCAGCGGCGCCTCGCCCACCCCGAACCGGGCCAGCAGTCCGGGCGCGTCGCGCAGGGCGGCGGCGACCGGGGGGATCGCCCGCCAGAAGGTGGCGGCCCGGCGGGCCGCAGCCGAGCCCGGGTCAGCGCCAGCACCGGGCCGTGACCCGGCCGCCCGGCGGGTCACCGAACGGCTGCTGACCGGACCATTCGCCCCGGCTGGTCAGTGGGCGCAGGTCGATCCGCGCCTGGGCGCGGGCGAGGCGCGCCCAGGCGCGCCCGACCGACGAGTCGTCGAAGTCGTTCGCGGCGGCGGGGGAGTCCCAGACGGTGAGCGCCGCCCACCGGGTCAGGTCGGCGTCCCTCGGCCCGAAGTCGATGCCGGTCCCGGTGCCCAGCAGCTTGCCGAACCGGGCTCCCGGGAGGGCGCGCAGCCGGCGCGGGTCCACCGCCATCCGGGTCAGCGCTCGGGGCAGCGCGCCGCGGGAGGTCCGCCACACGTGCAGTGTGACCAGCTCCGGAGCCCTGCTCACGCCACCCCGGCGGGGGTGCGCGCGTCCCGCGCCGCTCGTACGTTCGGATGTGCCTGCATGTCGGTCATTCTTCCCGGTTCACCGGTGTCGGTTCACTCGGCGGTACGCCCAGCGCGTCACACGTTGCATTTTCGTCGGTGGGGAGGTGTACTGTCAGCAGCAGTTAGAACGAGTGTTCGATTGCCTCGAACGCTCGTTCCAACCAGCCGGAGTGCGGCGTTTCGCGGCGCCGATTCCGGGCGGTGCGGCTCCGCGGGCCGCACCCGGGTTTCCGGGCAGTCGCGAGCCTGGTCCCAACAGGCAGGAGCGTTGCCCGCCGCCCACGACCCCCGGGCGGCGGGCAACGCACCCGCCGGTCCGCCGGCCGGGTGTGGTGTGGGGAAGCATCCACACTCGGCGGCCGCACCCGGTGCGTCTTCCTCCGCACCACCCGACCTCGGCGGTCTCGTCGGCGCTTCAGCCCGCCGGAGCGACGTCTCGGCCACGTGGAGGAGAGACACTCATGGCGACCAACCCGGCTCAGGCACCGACGGTGCCGGCGCACGTGCTGCCGCACCGCACCCCGGCCCAGCTCCTCACGTTGGCCCGCCGTGGGCTGGTCGAGGCCGGCCAGACCCGACCTGAT
>NZ_JAEVHL010000292.1 GCF_016803395.1 Micromonospora tarensis
CTCGCCGGCGCGACCCGGACGCCGCGCGCCCAGTCGGTCGCGGCCATGGCCCGCTTGCCCGCGGCGCGGACCTCGCCGAGGCGCACCGGCACGGTCGCCGTGCCCACCAACACGCGGGACTTCTCCACCAACAACTCCCCTGGTTTCAGCTCGGGACCGTCGGGCACCGGAATCACCGGGCCGAGTTTCACCCGCTCGTCGCGGAAGGTGGTCCACGCGCCCGGCGCCGGGGTGCAGGCCCGGACCCGCCGGTCCACGGCGAAGGCCGGGTCACCCCAGCGCACCCGGGCGTCGTCCACGGTGAGCTTCGGCGCCAGCGACGCCCCGTCGGCGGGCTGCGGCTCGGCCCGGGCGGTGCCGTCGGCGATCGCGTCGAGCACCGCCACCAGCAACCCGGCACCGGAGTCGGCGAGCCGCGCCAGCAGGTCACCGGAGGTGTCGGCGGCGCGGATCTCGTCGGTCAACGTGCCGTAGACCGGGCCGGTGTCCAGGCCCTCCTCCAACTGGAAGACGCTGGCCCCGGTCAGCTCGTCGCCGTGCAGCACGGCGTGCTGGACGGGCGCCGCACCCCGCCACGCGGGCAGCAGCGAGAAGTGCAGGTTGATCCAGCCGTGCCGGGGGATCTCCAGCGCCGCCGGCGGCACCAGCGCGCCGTAGGCGACCACCGGCACGCAGTCCGGCGCCAGCTCGCGCAGCCGGTCGAGGAACTCCGGCTCCCGGGGGCGGGCCGGGGTGAGCACCCTCGACGCCGTGCTGGTCGGCCCACTCGCCGATTGGTGAGCGGGACAGACCCGCCCCGCCCGGCGGGCGCGTCGGGCCGGGTGACCACGGCGACCAGCTCGTGCCGGGAGGCCGCGACGGCGGCCAGGGCGGGGACGGCGACGGCCGGCGTGCCGGCGAAGATCACGCGCACCGGCTCACCGACCCAGACCGAAGGGGTCGCTGATGTGCGGGCTGAGCTTGACCGTCGGCGGGGCCGACCCGTCGTACCACTCGGCCTGGCGGATCGCCTTCATCGCCTCCTTGCGACCGGCGGCGTCGAGCCGGTCCACGAAGAGCACCCCGTCGAGGTGGTCGGTCTCGTGCTGCACGCAGCGCGCCATCAGGCCGGTGCCGACGATCTGCATCGGATCACCGAAGGAGCTGAAGCCCTTGGCGATGACGTTCTGCCGACGCTTGGTGTCGAAGTAGAGCCCGGGGATGGACAGGCAGCCCTCCGGGCCGTCCTGCTCCTCCTCGTCGGGGAACTCGAGCACCGGGTTGATCAGGTGGCCGAGGACGTCGTCGACGTCGAAGGTGAAGACCCGCAGGCTCACCCCGAGCTGCGGCGCGGCGAGGCCGGCGCCGTTCTGCTCACGCATCGTGTCGGTGAGGTCGGCGACGAGGCGACGCAGCTCGGCGTCGAAGTCGACCACCGGATCGGCCGGCGTGCGCAGCACCGGGTCCCCAAACAGACGGATGGGCTGGACGGTCACGCGGGACGGCTCCTTCGTGGGGTGGGATGAGCGATGCCGTACCAGTCTACGGAGTGCCCGGCCGCGGGCCGGCCGGCGCACCTCGATCAACCACCGCCGGTGTGCCCAGCGTCACCGGGCCGCCTCCCGGAACCGGCCAGCAGGCCACGGACCCGCTCGCCGCCCGGGTGGCCGAGGTCGTCGAGGATGGCCAGGGCCCGCCGCCAGGTACGCACCGCACCCGCGCTGTCCCCGACCGCCTGCCGGCTCTCGCCGAGCCGGGCCAGGGTGTCCGCCTCGTCGTAGCGGTCGCTGACCCGCCGGTACAGCCCCAGTGCCCGCTGGTAGCAGCGAATCGCCTGTCGATGGTCGTTCAGCCGGGCGCGGATGAATCCGAGGCTGTCCCAGGTGTTCGCCTCGCCGTGCCGGTCACCTGTCGTGCGCAGCAGGGCCAGCGCCTGCCCGCAGTGCGTCAGCGCCGACTCGTACTGGCCGAGCTGGGCGTGTGCCCAGCCGACCGCGTTGCGGGCGCTGGCCTCCCGGCCCGGTGCCCGGCGGCCCGGTACAGCGCCAGGGCGCGCTCGCTCTGCTCCAGCGCCTCGGCGTGCCGGCCGAGCCCGTCGAGCATCGCGCCGAACGCCCGGTGGGTGCGCGCCTGCCCGGTGTGGTCACCCAGCGCCTCGAAGATCATCAGGGCCTGCCGGTAGTTCCGGGCCGCCTCGTTCACCCGTCCCAGCCGGGACAGCACCCGGGCGAGGTCGCGGTGGGCGTTCGCCTGCCCGAGCCGGTCGCCGACGCGCTGCGCTCCGGCCAGGGCGGCCCGCTGGGCGACGGCCAGGTCGGGCCAACGCCCCCGGCGTTGCAGGAAGTCGACAAGCGTCCAGGCCAACTGCCAGGCGCGGCCGTCGAAGCCGGTGCGCCGGGCGTGCGCGACGGCCGCCAGCAGCACCGGATACTCGACGGTGAACCAGGCGAGCGCCTGACCATGGTCGGTGATCTCCTCCGGCAGCACGCCCGGTGCGGCGGCGGGGAGGATGACCGGATCGCGGCCCGGTTGCAGCAGCAGCGCCGCCGCGTGGGCGGTGTGCAGGTAATGGTCCAGCCCGCGCCGGATCGCGGCCCGCCGGGCCTCCGCCGGTTCGAGGCGTTCGGCCTGCTCGGCCGCGTACGCGCGAAGCAGGTCGTGCGCGCCGAACCGGCCGGCGGCGGGCTCGGTGACGAGATGCGCGAGGGCCAGCTCCGCCAGCAGTCGAGGCACCTGGGCCCGGGGCAGCCCGGCCAGGCTGGCCGCCGCGGCGAACCCGATGTCCGGCCCCGGGTGGCAGCCGAGCAGCCGGAACAGGCGTGCCGCCGCCGGCGTCAGGCTCTGGTACGACCAGGAGAAGACGGCCTGTACGTCGCTGCCGGCGTCCCCGCCGTCGAACGAGTCCAGCGGGCGCGGGGCCGCCCGCAGCTCGGCGGCGAGGGCGGTCAGCGGGAAGGCCGGATTCGCCGCGCCTCTCGCGGCGAGGACGGCGAGCGCCAACGGCAGGTGCGCGCACCGCTCGATGATCTCGTCCACCGCCTGCGGCTCCGCCGCCAACCGGTCCGCGCCGAGCCGCCGGGCCAGCAGTTGCCAGGCCTCGGCGGTGCTGAGCAGGTCGACGTTGATCGGCCGGGCGCCCTCGGTGGCGATCAGACCGACGAGCCGGTTGCGACTGGTGACCAGGACCAGGCAGCTCGGGCTGCCGACCAGCAGGGGCCGGACCTGCTCGACGTCGCGGGCGTTGTCCAGCAGCACCAGCACCCGACGGCTGGCGAGCAGGCTGCGATAGAGGCCCACCTGCGCGGGCAGGTGGGTGGGAATTCGTTCGGGCGGGACCTCAAGGGCCTCCAGGAAGCCGCGGACCGCCTCGACGGCGGTCACCACCGTTCCGGTGGAGTCGAACCCGCGCAGGTCGACGTAGAGCTGGCCGTCCGGGAAACGGTCGGCGATCCGGTGCGCCCAGTGCACCGCGAGCGTCGTCTTGCCGACCCCGGCGGTACCGGACAGCGTCAGGACGGCGACCGGCGCGACGCCGTCGACCTCGCCGGCGACGCCGATGCCGGCGGACTCGCTGTCGAGCTGGGCGAGTTGGGCCGCCCGGCCGACGAAACCGGGCAGCGCCGGGGGCAGTTGCCGGGGCACCGGCAGCCGGATCGACGGGGTACCGGTCCGTGGGCCGCCGGCTCTGGCCCGTACCACCGCCCGCCCGGTGGTCGCGTGGTCCCGGGTCGGGCGGCGGCGTCGCTCCTCGATCCGGTCCCGCGCGGTGGCCAGCACCCCCTGCTCGGCGGGGGTCGCGCCGAGCAGCCGGATGAGGGCGTCGAACCGCTCGGGCGGCGGCAGGATGTTGCCGGCGAAGTACTCCCCGATGATCCCGCGCGACCAACCGGTCCTGGCGGCCAACTGCCGGTACGTCAGCTGGGTCTCGCCCTGCTGCCGGGCTTCCCGGCGGCGTAGCTGGCGCAGCAACCCGGCCAGCTCCGGCAGTGTCTGCGCCTCGACGCCGGCGCGGGCGACCTCGGACACTGCGGGTGAGCCGTGTGACGTCTGACGAACGCCGGAAGGTTCCCATTGGTCGGACATGCGGCCCCCACCCCCCCGGTCATCCGGCCGCCCCGGATGCGCACGGGCAGGGTAATTCCGGCTCGACGCCGGTCGATAGACACCTGCCAATCAATGACAGATCCACTACGGACCGTTCACCGTCCGGTCGTGTCCGGCGGTGTCCAGTCCCGTCCAGGATGCGCCTCGCGAGGCCGCCGTCGCGTGCCACCGTCCTGCTGCGGGCTCAGCCCGCTCCACAAACCCCTGGGGGAAGAGGTACCCGATGATCCGTCCACAGTCGACCAACCGGCGGTCCGTGGCGATGCTGCTGCGTCGCGTCGCCGTCACCGCGTTCGGCCTCACGCTGCTCGCCACGGGCCTGACCGCCGCGCCGGCCACCGCCGCGCCGGGTGGCAAGACCGCCACCACCGGGTCGTTCGTCGACAGCATGGCCGTGCCCGGCGGCTTCGCCTCCTGGTCCGAGCTGCTCCGGTTGCAGCAGCGGATGAACACCGCCGCCGCCCAGATCACCAACTCGGCGCAGCGCAGCGCCACCTCCGGCTTCGCCGGAATCGTCGCCGATCCCACCAACCGACAGCTCCAGGTCTACTGGAAGGGCGAGCCGCCGGCCCAGCTGGTGGCCAACGCCCGGGCCACCGTCGCGACCAAGGTGCTGCCGGCCGCGTACTCCCAGCGGGAGCTGCTGGCTGCGGCCGCCCGGCTGCGCGCCTCGGCTGGTGACAAGATCACCACGGTCGGCCCGCGCGCCGACGGCGCTGGCCTGCTGGTCGGCACCCAGAGCGGTCTGCTCGGCGCGACGGCCCTGGCCGGAGTGCCGGTGACAGTGCAGACCGGCGTCGCCGCCGCGCCCGCCACCCGGTGGGACGACACGACGCCGTGGTGGGGTGGTGCCGCCTGGCGCAACGCCACCACCGGCGGCGGCTGCTCGACCGGCTTCGGGGTCTTCCAGGGCGGGGCCGCGCGGATCCTCTCCGCCGCGCACTGCGGCAACATCAACAATGCCGCGACCGACCCGACCGGGCAGTCGATGGGCATCGTCGGCACCCGCAACGCCGGCACCGACACCCTGCTCCTCTCCGGTAGCTCGGGCGGCCGGGTCTTCAACAACAGCACCGACGCGGCCGGCAACGTGGTCAGCGAGTTCAGCAACCAGGTGATCGGCGCGTCGGCCAGCCAGGTCGGCAACTGGGTGTGCACCTCCGGCGCGTACTCCGGCACCCGCTGTTCGATCCAGGTGAAGGCCCGCAACCTGTGCATCAACGTGCGCAACTTCGGCCAGGTCTGTGGGCAGGTCCAGGCGGAGAACACCACCGGCACCAACGCCGTCGGCCAGGGCGACAGCGGTGGCCCGGTGGAGATCGTGAACGCGGCGAACACGCTCCAGGTCTGGGCGACCGGCACCAACACCGCCATCGACGACACCAACACGTCGACGGCCTGTACCGGCTACGTCACCACCGGCCGGGTCTGCGCCTGGCGGTTCTACTACGAGGACATCTTCTCCGGCATGGCCGGCGTCGGCGCCTCCGGCGTCGTCCTCGGCTGAGGCGTCCCGCTCCACCACCCGGTGGCCGGCCGGCGCGCGTACCCCGCGCGTCGGCCCGGCCCCGCGTCGGCTTGGCTGGCCCACCCGGGCGACGTACTGAGGAGCGGTATGCCTCAGAGGCATAGATATGCCTCTGAGGTATACCGCTCACCACCGCATCCACCCCGACCGGAGATGACCCACGGTCACCTTCGCCGGCCAGCGCCCACGTACCCCTCAGAGCGCTCGACCTGCTCGTCTAGGCGCTGGCGCTCGGGTCCCCGGCGAGCACCGCGTCACCGCGGAGCAACGCCGGCTCGGGCAGCGGAAGTTGGATCCGGTGAGCCGCCTCCCAGTCGTAGACCAGGCCGGGGCGCACCTGGGCGGCGAAGTAGTCGATCGCTGTCATCCCACCCACCACCGGTTCGTCGACCTCGGCGACCAGCTGAGCGGGGACCAGCGAGAACCCGCTCTGCAGGGCGGCGCTGAGGCGGCGGTGACCGTCGACGACGAAGAAGTACTCACCGGTGAAGCCGATCTTCAGCGGCTCCAGCGCCTCGTCGCCCGCCTCGGCCACGTCGCCGACGAAATCGGTGTCCCACAGGCCCCGCAGGGTCGCGATGTCCTCGGTCGGGTAGACCCGGGCCGGGTCGAGCAGCAGCAGCGGCGGCGCGTCGCGCAGCACCTCGGCCCCGAGCGTGCCCTCGTACGCGGCCACGATGTGCTCGATCACCTCGGTGGCGGTGGCCCGGGTGGTGTCGCAGATCAGGTCGTAATTGCGCAACCGGGCCTTGTCCACCCCGTAGCGGATGATGAACCGGCTGCGCTCGCTCGCGCTGCGCTCCCGCAGCTTGGCCTTGGCCTCCTCCAGGGAGGTGTAGCTCTCGGCCGGACCGGACGGCCGGGCGAGCACCCGACGGGCCGCCTCGCCCGGCTCGGTGATCATGTGCACCTTGAGCGCGTCGGTGAAGAAGTGCCAGGCCAGCCGGGAGTCCATGACGAGGCGCTCACCGGAGGCGGCGATGTCCCGCTGGAGCTGGTCGACGTAGCCGTCCACGGCCTGGTCGAGCTCGGCGTGCAGGTTGAGTTGCAGAGCGGTCATCTGCCGCTGTTGCGCCATCTCCCGGTAGAGGTCCCCCACGCTGACCCGACGCATACCGAGCCGCTTGGCGATCTCGACCGACACGGTGCTCTTGCCGCTGCCGAGGTCGCCGTTGAAGACGATCGATTGTCCAACGGTCACGACTGGTCCACCCCTGATCACCGGCTCATTGACATCATCGACCCGCGCCCGACCGACGCGTTCCCGCCATCCCGAAGCGGCCCCAGCTCGGCGCGCCTGACGCCCCGTCGCGACCTGGAGCCCGTCGTACGCCTCGGCATGACGGGCGATGCTACCACTCGGACGCCACCGCTTTGCCGGACGCGGTGTGCGAGGACCACCCCTGTCGCCGCCGTCCGGCACCGTCGGCACCGGCCGAAACTCCTCAGAACAGGCTGAGCGGATCGACCTGGAGACGAACCGGATCGGCGGCCTTGCGGGCGGCCCGGGCGCCGGCGGCCGAGTGCAACGCCTCGGCGAGCGCGGCGGCGCGGGCCCGGGCACCCGGACCAGC
>NZ_JAEVHL010000293.1 GCF_016803395.1 Micromonospora tarensis
TACGCTGGCCGCTCGTCACCCGTCGTTCGTCAGGATGCGCCCATGTCCGAGTTGCTGACCGCCAACCGCATCGACGAGATCGGCGCGCTGGGCTCCGCCTGCCCCGGAGTACGCTGGCCGCTCGTCACCCGTCGTTCGTCAGGATGCGCCCATGTCCGAGTTGCTGACCGCCAACCGCATCGACGAGATCGGCGCGCTGGGCTCCGCCAGCCCCGACCCCGCGGCGCTGGTCACCGAACTGGTGGGCGCCGTCGACGAGGGCCGGGTCGCCGACCCCGCCGACACCGGGTACGCCCTGCTGGTCGCCGCCGACATCCTCAAGCAGGCCGGCGACCTGGCCGACGCGCTCGCCCTGGCCAGCCGCGCCATCGCCGAACAGCCCGACGAGGACGCGTACGCCCGGGCGGTGCGCGGCGGCCTGCTGCTGCGCCTCGGCCGTGCCGACGAGGGCATCGGCGAGCTGACCGCCCTGCGTCCGCGGCTGGAGACCGACCCCGACGCCACCTACCTGATCGACGAGCTGGCCGAATCCGGCCACACCGAGACCGCTGTGGAGTGGCTCACCGGTGCGCTCGACGCGATCCTGGAACGAACCCGCAGCCAACCGCACGAGTCGGAGGACGCCCAGGACGCGGCCGCCGCCATGATCTACGGTCTGGCCCAGCGGCGGCACGACCTGCGCGCGGAACTGGGGCTGCCGCACGACGAGTACGACAACCTCGCCGACCGGTTGCGCGCCGCCAGCAACCACGCCCTCGACGCGCTCGACGACGGCCCGGCCACGCTGCTGTTCTGGCCGCAGGCGGAGTTCGACGCCCTGCTGCTGCGCTGGCCGGCCCTCGCCGACAGCTACCCGACCAGCTGGGACGAGCACCGCGCCCAGCTCGAACGCGCCCTCGTCGACGCGTCCGGGCTGGGCGGCGCCGACCTGGGCGTGGTCGCCGGCAGCGTCGACGGTCTGGCGGTTTTCGCGCAGGAGGCCGGCAGCGACCCCACCGACGAGGAAACCCTCGACGGGTACGCGGACAGCCTCGACGAGGCCGGTGTGACCGCCTGGCCGCCCGGCCGCAACGACACCTGCTGGTGCGGCTCGGGCAGCAAGTACAAGAAGTGCTGCCTGCCGCGCTCGCGCGGCTGACCGTACCGTCGCTTTCCCACGCCTGCGACCATCGACCTGTTTGCCGTTGCCGCTACCGGTCGGAGTTCACGCATGGGTGGCTTCATCGACGTCGTCGAGGCGTGGTTCGCGGGTAGGCCCACTGACCACCTGGAACTCCTCGGCCTGACCATGATCTTCTGGGGTCGCCTGGGCAAGTCGATGCTCTACCTGGCCGGGCTCAGCATCCTGCTGGACCTGGCCGATCCGGGCAGACTGCGGCAGCGGGGAACGGCGTCCGTCGGGCGGGCCGGCCGGACGTTCCAGCGGATGCGGCGCAAGCGCCAGGTCGGTCGGCTCGTCCGGATGCACGAGGACGTGCACGGTGACATCGCCCGGATGGTCAACCACCGAGGACTGGTCCTGTCGACGCGGCCACCGACCGCCGTGCCCGCAGGCGTGCGGCTGTCCCTCGCCAAATACCGCGGCTTTCGCGCGGACGTGATCGCCGCCCTGCCCGGGGAACACGCCTGCCGGAACGAGCACAAGGCCACGCTCTGTCCACAACAGTTCGAGTACGTCAGGCGGCGGGTCAACAACCTGATCGCCGAGCAGTTGCCCGCCGACCAACGCGACCTGGTTCGGGACGCGGAGGCGACCAGGAACAGCGTCGTACCCATCCTCGCCGCCCTCGCCGTCCCGGTGATCGCCGTCTGCGTGGTGCGCCTCGACGACGCTGTGTGGGAGCGGACGTCGACGTCTCTCGGCGTGATCCTCGCCCTGGCCGTCTGCGTCGCCCTGTTCTTCCCGGACGTCCGTCTGACCATCGGCGCGGTGAGCTACCGCCTCTGGGGGTCCGCGCTCTCCGCCTACGGCAGACTGCTCGACCAGACCCGACCACTGCACCTGCTCCGCTGGCTGGCGGCCGGGCTCTTCCTCATCGGCGGCCCACTCGACCTGCTGGCCTCCTGAGACATCCACCGTCACCATCGAACGTACGGTGGGCGAACATCCCACCATCCATTGATATTCGCGCACGCCGAGCGGGGCTAGGGTGACCGAACGAGGCACCCAACCCCGCTCCGCGAAGGAGAACCACGTGCGCCGCATCATCACCGCCACCACCGCGCTGCTCGGGCTGTCCCTGTTCGCACTGCTCACGCCGACCCCGGCGAGCGCGGCCAGCACCGTCGACGTCACCTCGGCGACCCTCGTCGCACGCGGCGTCGCCGTGGACATCACCCTCACCGTGACCTGCGACCCCGGCCTGTCCGGCGCCACCGAACTGATCGTCCGGCAACGCTCCGGCGACCGGGTCGCGTACGCGGGCGGTTGGGCCCCGCTCGACTCGTGCACCGGAGAGCCGCAGACCGTCACCGGGCGCGCCTGGGTGGAGGGCGGCGGACTGGCCCTGAATCCGGGAGTGGCGCTGGTCAGCGGCGGCTTCGAACTGTGCGGCCAGGACGTCTGCGACTACCCACGGTTCGAGCAGACGGTCCGCATCACCCGTAAGTGAGCCTTGTCGGCGGTGCGCCGGCCTGCGGGGAGAACCGCTGGCCGGCGCGTCGTCGTCGCCGGTGTCTCGGACGTCGCCCGGTAGACGCTTTTCCTTGAGTGGTGAGCTAGCCAGGAAAGCGAATGACCGGGAGGTCACCGCCGTCGCCGTAGGCTTTACCCTCGCTGGTCAGCACCGAGGCGTCGTGCTCCAGCACGGCCATCACGGCGGCGGCGAGGTCAACCCGACCGGTGACCACACGCCAGTACGCCAACTCCTGCCAGTTTTCACCCCAGGTGGGCAACACCGCGCAGGCCGGACGTTCGAGCAGTCGGTGCAGCAGCGCCCGATCGCCCGGATCGTCCACCACCGCCAGCACTTCGGCCGCGACCACAGCCGGCACACCGAACCGGACCCCGTCGTGGGCCACCTCGTGGATGGGCTCGGCGACATCCATGGATCCGGCCACGTAGGCGAGCAGCGCGGACCGGTCCAGTATCAGCCGAACCGCAGGCACGTTGAATTCCGTCATGCCGCCGGGGCCTGGGTGTCGGGGCCGTCGAGCATTTCGGCGGCCGCGCGGCGGGAACGGTCGCGCAGCGCGGCGCGTCGACCAGGCGACCACTCCTGCTCGACCTGGGCGCGTTGGGCCCTGGCACGGGCCTGCCCCTCCGCCGTCACGGTCATGCCCCGGCGGGCCAGTTCGGCGTCGAGATCCTCGGCACGCATCCGCGCCCGGATCGTGTCGACTACGTACGCGCTGGCGTTGGGCTCACGCTCCAGGCGCTCCGCCACGTCCTGCGGAAGCGAGAACGACTTCTTGCTCACCGATCCGGTCATACCGAGAAGCCTATCGGATCGCACCGCCAATCTAGGGCAACACGCACGGTCACCCTGTCCGATTCGCGCTGCTCAGGCTTCCGTGGCCCGGGTGGCACGGGCGGACAGAGCGTCGGCGATGCAGCGAATTCGCGCAGCGTCGCCGCCAGGTCTTCGACGATCTCCTAGGCGATGACTTCCGGCGGTAGCAGCGCGTCGGCGTCCTCCAGGGAGGCGTCCTTGAGCCAGGTGATGTCGAGGTTCACCTTGTCCCGAGCGCTCAACTCCTCGTACGAGAAAGGCCGGAACCGCTCGGTCTCCACCCGCTCGGCGGCGAGGTCACCGACGCCTGGCGGCAGATAACCAATGGGGAAATCTGTCCGGTTCCCCACCGTCCCGGGCACCCGGATCAGGCGCGCCCGTCACCTCGTCTGCTCCATTGCCACCCAGATCTCGTCCAGGTAGTCCCACCAGCGCTGGTCATCAAGTCGAAAGCTCGTAAGGAGAAAACCGCCAAGGACGGAGGTGTTACCCACGACATCAGCACGAGCGGCCAAACTGGAGATGTCGCCTCGAGCCGCCGCTGCCAGCAGTTCGGCGAGGTCACGAAGCACCCGTGGTCAGTTTCCCAGCGCTCGGACCTTGGCGATCGTCTCCTGGACGTGCTGCTTGGCCGGGTCGCCGCCCTGGGCAGCCTGCGCGAGCGCCTGCCGATACGAGTCGATCATGCCGACCAGCGGACCGGCGGCCACGCCCTCCAACGCGCCGGCGACGAGGGCTCGCGCCTCGGCCGCGTCCTGGGCTGCCGCTGCGGTCTTGGCCTTCGCCTCGTCCAGCTTCTGCGACGCCGCCGCCAACCTCGCGATGATCTGTGCCGCGCTCACGCGCACCTCCCCGTGGTCGACCAGTGCCTCCACCGCCGCACCGGCGGAGACCACATGGGAGCGTACGAGATCCGCGCACCCAGCGCGACCGTCGCTTGCCCGATCGTCACCATGTGGGGCACGGCAAGCCCAAGAAGAACGCGTGTCAGCACTCAGAATGTGTAGATCTTGGACACTTTCCGTCCTCCGCTGACGGAAACTGTCCAAGATCTCGCGCCGCCGAATCCGCCAAGGCGTGCGGCCAGCGACGAGCGAACTGGCAACCCGAAATCAGCGCGCCGAGCGGTCAGCGCTCGGCCACGAACACGCCTACGCCACCGACGCCCTCTACCAAACCCTCGATCTTGAGCGCGTTGATGGCCTGGCGGACCACGATCGCCGACACGTCGTGCTGACGGCACAACTCCGAGGTCGACGGCAGCTTGTCGCCCGGCGCGAGTTCGCCGGACTTGATCTGAGCGCGAATGCCGTCGGCAATCAGCGCCCACTTGGCTTTGGCGGGCATTGGTGTCTCCCAGGTCTGCCCTGCCATTCGATCACGAAGAACTTTGTATAGCAAGCAATGTGTGGTTGGTGCTTGCGCTCACATAACCTGTTATATAAGCTTGCCCCAGTCAGCTCCCAGGTCTGCAAACCAGGAGCTGGCTCTTCCCCACCGCGCAGGAAGCGCCTGGTTGGTCGGTCCCCCTGTCCGGCCGGGCGTGCCGGGGGTGTGCCCGGACGCCGCCCCCACGCTCACCACGACAAGCAGCAAAACCGTGACCAGCGAGGAGACCTACCGACGGGAGCCCTCGATGCCCGATCGACCCGACGAATGCCCGACCGATCCATCGAGCCCACCGGAACGCCACCGCCTCGTGTCCGAGCAGGATGTCGAGGACGCCGACGACGCCTCTTCGCCCATCCGCCGCGGGTGGTACGACGGTGGCTCTGCGAGTGCGGCGTCGACTACCCGTGCGCGGAGGTGCGCTTCGCGCTGCTGGTCAAGTCCAGCGCCGAGGCGGGCGAATGAACACCGACACCGTTAACGACCTCCGCGACGCCTGGCTGGCCACGATCTCCGCCGCTGATCGGGCCGGCGCTCAACTGCATGGCGTAGTGCCGCCCGGCCGACCGTTGCCCTGGCAGGAGGCGGTCACCGAATGCTGGCGAGCGCTCAGCCTGGTCTACGCCGGGCTGGCAGCGACTCGCTATGCCGTCGGGCCGGCAGCGACGACCCAGGCGGCCAGCCCCACAGCAACGAACCAAACCCCCAGCCCGGCAACGACGAGCCAAGTGCCCAGCCCGACAGCAACGAACCACACCGCCAACCCGGCAACCCGGCAACCCGGCAGTTCGCGCCCGAGGTCACCCAGTGGGCTCGGTCGGGGAGCTGCTCGCTGGCCTGCGTGCCGCCCGGGTCGACGCGGACCGGGCCGCCGCGCTGGCCGCTCGGGTCCGCTGGCGGTTGGGTGCGACCGAGGACCGGCTCCGGCGTACCCGTGACCTGGCGGACGCGGTCGCGGCCCGGCGCTTCGCGGCGGCGATCACCCGGTTGGACCTGGTCGTCGCCCGGCTCGCAGTCGGCGGCTGCCGACTCGACCGCTCGGTGGCGGCGTTGACCGGTGAACCGGTCACAGCGCGCACGGTCGAGCCCCGAAGTCCGGCGATCCCCGCCGAGGAGATCGCCCAGGGCTGCCGGGCGGCGAGCGTTCTGGCGGGCAGGCGGATTCGACTGGCCGGGCTGGGCCGGCGCAGAACCGCACTCACGAGGATCTGGGAGCGACGATGGTGAGCGATCCGCACGCGGCGCTACGCGGCCTGCTGACCGGACGGATGCGCGGCCACGAGCGGCGGCTGCACCGCTTTGCCGAGACGGACTGGCTGCGGTACGCGGACCTGCTCGCCGGGGCGCTGCTGGTGGCGGTGCGGCGGCGGTTCGTGGCCGGGCAGGATCGGGGGCCGGTGATCCGGTTCGTGGCGTCCGCCCGGGAACGCTACGACGCGACCGGGTCCGATGTGGACCCGGGGCTGGCCGAGGCGCCGGGCCTGGGCGGCGCTCGGTGAGCGTCCGCCGGTGCCCGACGACCCGGCGGCGATCGTCGCGCGGACGGTGCTGCTGCTCGGGTTGCTCGAAGACGAAGGTCTCACCGACCGCGAACTCGACGAGATCCTGGTGTCCGCCGCGCACGCGGTGCACGACCCGGCGCGGCATGCCGACGGCCGGCCGGCCGGCGCACCTGTCGAACCCGACGGGCGCCTCACACTGCCTTCTCCGCCGTGATTTGGGTTTGTCGACGTTCGGGTTGAGGTGCGCGGCTGCGCACGGATGACAGACGTGCGCAGCCGCGGCGAGGGCTGAGTGCGGTGTCGTGCGGTCAGGTGGGCTCGACTGGGAGCCAGTCCCGGTGGCGGTCGTACTCCAGCCAGCGGCGCCGTCGGGCTTCCTGCGTGAAGGCGTGCACCAGCGCGGGGAGGGCCGGGTGGGTGCTGCCCGGCCGCCACAGCAGGGACCAGGCGTACAGCGGTGTCGGCTCGACCAGCGGGACCGACCGTACGCCGGGCACGGCGGGCGGCGGGCCGTCGGCGGGGAGCAGGTAGAAGCATTCCGGGTGGTCCGCGATGTACGCCAGGACCTGGTCGAGGCCGAGGTTGGTACCGGCGGTGTGCCGCTGGATGCCGAACCGGTCGGCGAAGCGGTGCAGGAAGTCCAGCCGGTGCAGCGGCGCCGGGGTCCACAGCGTGCTGTCGCGCAGGTCGGCCGGGCGCAGCTGCTCGGCGTCGGCGAGCGGGTGGTCGGCGCTGAGCAGCACGTCGAGGGGGTTCCAGGCGGACGAGCCGGCTGGTCAGGCCAGGCCGCAGCGGCGGGTGGACGCGGCCGAAGCCGGCGTCGGTCTCGTGCTGGGCCAGG
>NZ_JAEVHL010000294.1 GCF_016803395.1 Micromonospora tarensis
ACCACCCCGCCGCCGACCACCGGCGGATGTTCGGCGTCGGTGTCGCTGAACTCGTGGAACGGTGGCTTCGTGGCCAGCGTGAAGGTGACCGCCGGCTCCGCCGGCACGAACGGGTGGAACGTCAGCGTCACGCTCGCCAGTGGCGCCAGCGTCACCAACAGCTGGAGCGCGACGGCCAGCGGCTCCACCGGCACCGTCCGGTTCGCCAACGTTGACTACAACGGCCGGCTCAGCGCCGGTCAGGTCACCGAGTTCGGCTTCCAGGGCACCGGCAGCGGGGCTGGTCTGACGCCCACCTGCACCGCCTCCTGAGCACGTCGCCGCGCGGAGGACAAG
Source organism: Micromonospora tarensis (assembly GCF_016803395.1). GTDB lineage: Bacteria > Actinomycetota > Actinomycetes > Mycobacteriales > Micromonosporaceae > Micromonospora > Micromonospora tarensis. The sequence continues at coordinate 337 of NZ_JAEVHL010000294.1, forward strand.
ACCTGTCCTCCGCGCCGGCCGAGCCTGGTGCGGGTCGATCAGGAGTACGGCAGCCGCAGTACCGACTGGTTGCCGAGGCCCACGGTGCTCGGGTTGTTGCCGATCGCCGACCAGATCTCCACCCGGACCGTGCCGTTGCTCAGCGCACCCAACGTGCCGGTGGCCGAGGCCAGGCCGCCGCTCTGGGTGTAGTGCTCGTAACCAGCGACCGGATCGGTGGCGAAGTAGCGCGACGTCTCCACCCGGTCCCAGCTGCCGTTGCCGGTGAGGTCGTAGGAGACCCGCACCTGCACGCCGTTGCCGACCGCCGTCCCGGCGTCCACGAACAGGTCGAACGCGGTCTGCCCGCCGGAGTAGGCGAGGGTGAGGCCGGTCGCCGTGAAGACCTGGGCGTTGGTCGGCGTACCGTCGTGGTTTCCGTTGGCCGCCGCGACCGTGGTGGTGGCCGCGCCCCCGGCGGCGCCCAACCCGCCGCCGGGCAGCAGGTAGCGGGTCGGACCGCCGGTGGACGGCGGCGGGGTGGTGGTCGGTGGGGGATCGGTAGGCGTCGTCGGGGGTACGCCGCCGGCCGCGTTGCCGCCACTCCAGGTGTACGCCCCGGTGGTGGCCGTCTTGCCCGCCCCCACGGCGAGGGTGGTGCCGTTGGAGAACGTCACGGTGATCGGCGTCGCGGTCGGGTTCGACGCCACGTAGGTACGGGCCCCGTTGCGGGAGAAGACCGCCGACAGCGGATGGTTGCCGGTCACCGAGGTGTCGACGGTGCCCAGCGCCGCGAGGTTGCGGACCCAGTGGAAGGTGTGTGCCCGGCTCTCGCCCTCCTCCGGGGTGTAGCCGGGGTTCGCCCGCAGGTTCGCCAGCGCCGCGTCGGCGTCGCCGAGGGCCTGGAACTGCCAGAGGATGTCCTGCCAGACGGTCGGCTGCCCGCCGTTGTTGCGGACCAGCTCGGCGTAGTTGGTCCGTACGTACGCCGGGTTGTTGCCCAGGTAGAGGTGGCCGCCGGTGACCGGCAGCAGGTTGATGCCCTGGATCATCTCCGGCTCGCCGCTGAACCAGGTGGCGTACGCGCCGCCGTCACCCCAGACCATGCCGACCGTCGAGTGCCCGAAGGCGGCGGGGAAGTTCTGGTCGCTGACGTCGAACCAGTATTCCTGGATGGCCGCGGCTGGGTGGTGTAGAGGAAGACGCCGGCGTCGCGGACGGCGGTGTCGCCGGTGGTCTGCCCCCACTGGATCAGGGCGTTGGCGAAGTTCATCCCCTCCGACGAGGACTCCTGGTTGTTGCCGGCGCCGAACGAGCCGTGCCCGGATGCCCAGTCGTGACCGGCGTAGATGTCGAAATCGCGCAGGTACGGGAAGCGGGTGTCGTCGCGGCGGTAGTTGTTGGCATCGCGGATCAGCAGGTCCACCATGCCGCCGTACCGGCTGGTCGAGGCCCAGCTCGGGTCGAACTTGGCGAGCGTCGCGGCGGCGGCAATGTAGTAGCCGTAGTGGAAGTGGTGGTCGTTCAGCTCCTGGTCGGAGCCGTACGACGCCGGGTAGCCGATCAGGGTGCCCCAGTTGTTGTCGTAGTAGAAGACCCTGCTGGTCTTGCCACTGGACGCGGTGAACCAGTCGGTCAGCGTGCTGCGGATCGCGTTCAGCGCGCTGTCGCGGGTGGCGGTGTCGTTGACCTGGTCGGCGATCTCGGCGATCCGGGCGGCCCGGCCGAGCCCCTTACCGGTCCAGTAGGTGTCGTTGCCGCGCTGGTCCATCGGGTTCGCCCGGACGGCGGCCAGTTGGCTGGTGAGGGTCGCCAGGTCGGCTCCGCTGCCGTCGCCGACCGCGGGCAGCTCCGGCAGCACGCCCTGGAACTTCATCGCGGTGCGGAACTGGTTGACGCCGGTGAGCACCTTCATCGGGCCCCGCGCCGACGGGTAGGTCGGGGTGATCGCGGTGGACCCGCTGAGCGACTTCCACTGGTGCGGGTAGAGGCTGACCACCGTCTGCGTGGCGCTGCCCTCCCGGGCGGTGGTGGTGAACGCGTACGTGGTGGTCAGACCGCTGGTCGCCGGGTTGTATGCGTACGACACCTGGGTGCCGGTCACGTGGGCGTGCGCGTACTGGCCGTAGGTCGCGGCCAGGGCGGCGCGCTCGGCGGTGCTCGACGTCGGCGGGAGCAGGGCGACGGAGAAGTAGCCCCGACCGGCCAGGGTGGACGAGATCCGGCCGGACGCGACGGTCCAGCTCGCGCCGCTGGGCGCGTACCCGACGTAGTCGTGGCCGTTGACCCGGAAGCCGATGGTGGCGCCGCTGTTGGACCAGACGTCCGGGGTGCCGGCGGTGCTGATCACCGCGTTGCCGCCGGTGGCCTGGAAGTACGCGAAGGGCAGACCGTGGCCGATGGTCGCGCGCAGGGTGCGGGTGCCGTCGCTCCAGTGCGGGCTGACCGTCCAGTCGGTCCAGCCGTCCACCTTGACCAGAGGTGCGGCGAGCCCGGCCACCCCCACCCGGATGTCCTGCACGTACGGGTAGTGGAACTCACCGACGCCGGTCGCGGTGCCGCTGATCGCGGGTGTCGAGTTGGCCGAGAAGCCCAGCCCGTCGGTGAAGGTGTCGTACGAGATCGGGTGGGCGTTCAGGGGTTCGCTGAAGGAGCAGTCGGTGCGCTTCCACAGCAGCGAGGACCACCAGTCGTTGGTGGGGATCGGACCGGTGGGCGCGTTGGCGGTGGCGAACTGCCGGGGGTTGCTGGACATCGCGCCGCAGCCGCTGGGGAGTGCGCCGACCGGCGTGGTGGTGTAGCTGCCGGCGCCGACGGGTGCGGCTTCGGCCGCGCGGGTGACCGGGATCGCGAGGCCGCCGACGACCAGGGACACAGCGGTGGCGGCGGCCAGGGCCCATCGGCGGTGGGGGACGGGAGGTTTCATGGTGCCTCCATCGCGCGCCGGGTGCGGCCCTTGCCGGGTCCGACGCGTTGCGTCTGAATTGGGGGGAAGGTCGTGTGAGAGAGCGCTCTCTCAGGGTCACGGTAGTGGAGGATCGAGATTCCCGTCAATGTGTCCAGGACGTTGCGTGCTGATGTCGCTATGTTCCGGCGCCCTCGAGATCGCTCAGCAGTGCCTCCGGGGCCCGCATCCGCCACGCGTCGGTCACCAGCTCGGTCAGCCGGTCCAGGTCGACCATCGCCAGACGCAGCATGACCAGGGGTAGTCCGTGATAGCCGGGCGTGGTGAAGAAGATGTCCGGCTCGCCGAGCAGGAGGGCCTGCTTCTCGGCCTCGTCGCCGACGAAGAGCACCGCGATGTCGAGCCGCAACACCCGTGGTCTGCCCGGTGTCCGCTCCGGATAGGACCAGACGAAGCCCTTGTTCGCCACCCGGAAGTCGAAGCCGTCGCTGGGGACCTCCACCGTGTGCGGCAGGGCCAGCGCCACCCGGCGTACGTCCTGCGCGTCAACCACCGAGCCCCCTCGCACCGCCCACCATCCGCATCCGCCGAGACTACGCGTCGGACAGCTCGACGATGCTCGCGCCGACGACGCTCCGGTGGCCGTCCTCCTGCACGTAGCCGACGACGGCGGCACCGCCCGGATCGAGATCAGACGGTGTCGCCAGCTCCACTCGTCCCTGCTCGGCGTCCAGACCCACCGACACGAAGGCGCGGACGACGTTGTCCTGTCGCAGCGTCCGCCCGGCGTTCTCACCCCGGGCGATCTCGCTCTCCAGGCCCCGTTGCACCAGCGCCACGTTCAGCACCGTGCGCTCCGGCGGCCGCTCAACCCGGTAGTCCAGCACCACCCGCTGCCCGCCCCGCTCGGCGACGGACAGCGCGAGCGAGGTGGCGGGAGGTGACGCCAGGGCGGACGCGATCGCGCCGGCCGCCCGTCGACGGTCGGACCCGACGAACTCCACGCTGCCGTTGACGACCATCTGCGGGGTGTACAGACCCCTGGTGCCCAACGCGCGGGCGTACGCCTCCTGCCGCGCGGTGTACGCCGCGTCGGCGAACTGGTCGGGCCAGCCCAGATCGTCCCAGTAGTCGACGTGGAAGCCGAGGCCGAAGACGGCCTGACCCCGTTGCCGCGCGTCGCGTTCGATCTCGGTCAGCAACTCCTCCGCCGGCGGGCAGCTGTTGCAGCCCTGGGAGGTGAACAGCTCCACGACGGCGAAGCCGCCGTCCGTCGCTGGGTCCGTCATGGTGGCGGGTCTCCTCCCGGGTGCGGTCAGCAGCGGTGCGTTCCCGTTCGGGCCGGAACGATGCGCGCGGGGTCACCTCCCCGCCGGCCTCGGGATGAACGCCGCAGGGTCGGGTGGTTGGATGATCGGGTGCAGTTCACCGTGACAGACGCGCCGGCGCGGGAGCGTTTCGAGGCGCGCGACGAGACCGGCGCGGTCGCCGGGTTCGTCACCTACCAACTGACCGGCTCGATCATCGCCTACACCCACACCGAGGTCGATCCGGCGTACGAGGGCAACGGCCTCGGGTCGACGCTGGCGCGCGCGGTGATGGACGACGCGCGGGCCAGGGGGCGGACGGTCGTGCCGATCTGCCCGTTCCTCGCCGACTGGCTGGTCAGACACCCGGAGTACGAGAGCATCGTGGTCCGTTCGACCCGCAAGATCAAATAGCGAACCGACCCCGGGGCGTTCTGCCCCGAGGTGTCGTGCCGGCCGGGCGTGAGGACTCAGGACTCAGGCGTCAGGCAGAAACCGGTCGGCGAGGGTGCGGGCGGTCGCGGTGAGCGTGTCGATGTCCAGCCCGGTCCGCCCCATGAACACGATCCCCTGCTGCGCGGCGAGCAGTGCGCGTGCCGTTGCGACCGGATCGACGTCGCGCGGCAGGTCACCCTCGTCCTGGGCTCGTACGACACACTCGGCGACCAGGGCCGTCGTCGCCTCGTAGGTGCGCCGCGCCTCCGCGAGAACGTCCGGGTCGGTGGTGGCGAGCTCGCAGGTGCTGTTCGCCATGAGGCAACCGCGCTGAGCGGCGGTGCCGCCCGGGTCGCTCACCGGCGCCAGGACGAACGCCCGTAGGGCGTCCAGGGCCCGGGGGGCGGACGTGAGCATCTCCCGCAGGTGGCCGCCGCTGGTGTCGGTGTATTCGCGCAACGCCCGCAGGAAGAGTTGGTGCTTGTCGCCGAAGGCGCCGTAGAGGCTGCCCTTGCCCAGCCCGCTGACGCGCATCAGGTCCTCCAGCGAGGTCGCCGTGTAGCCGGCATCCCAGAACTGGTCGCGTACGGCGCGTAGCACCTGGTCTTCGTCGAACTGCCGTGGTCTGGCCATGTGACCAGCCTAGCAATTATTGACTGATCGGTCCACGAAACGTATGGTGGACCGATCAGTCAATAATTCGTCAGGTGGAGGAACGCAATCATGGAACAGCCTCTTCAGGGCAAGATCGCCCTCGTCACCGGCGGCTCACGCGGTCTCGGCGCGGCGGCCGCCCGTGCTCTGGCCGACGCCGGAGCGGACGTCGCGATCACCTACGTCGGCTCCGCCGACAAGGCAGCCGTGGTCGTCGACGAACTGGTGGGTCGGGGTGTACGCGCCATCGCCGTGCAGAACGACCAGGCGGACGGCTCACGCGCAGCGCAGTTGATCGACGACGTCGTCGCCCGGCTCGGTGGCCTGGACATCCTGATCAACAACGCCGCCATCTCGGTGGAACAGGGCAGGACAGTCGACGACCCGGAGGTCGACGTCGCCGCCCTGGACCGGATGCACGCCACCAACTACACCGGCGTCATCGCGATCATCCGTGCGGCGGCGAAGGTGCTACGCGACAACGGGCGGATCGTCACCATCGGCTCGGGAATCGGCACCCGCGTCGGGGTTCCCGGTCTCGCCGACTACGCCGCGACCAAGGCCGGGCTGGTCGGGTACACCAGGGGCATCGCCCGCGACCTGGCACCACGCGGCATCACCGTCAACATGGTGCAGGCCGGGCTGATGCTGACCGGCATGGAACCGCCGAACCCGGAGGTGCTCAAGGGCATGGTCTCCAGCCTCGCCATCCAGCGGGTCAGCGACCCGGCCGAGACCGCGGCGGCCATCGCGTTCCTGGCCAGCCCCGCATCCTCCTACATCACCGGCGCCGTGCTTGACTCCAACGGCGGGTACACCGCCTGACCCGCGACCCCGCCTTCTTCGGGAGACCTGAACGATGACAGTTGCCACCTTCCGTGCCCTGCACCTCGACCGTGCCGCCGGCGATCCGCTCGTCCTGCCGGGGCCCTGGGACGCGGCCAGCGCTCGGGTGTTCGCCGACGCCGGGTTCCCGGCGCTCGCGACCCCGAGCGCCGGGGTCGCCGCCGCACTCGGCTTCGAGGACGGCGCGACCCCGCCGGACGAGATGTTCGCGCGGTGGCGCGCATCGTCCGTGCCGTCTCCGTTCCGGTCTCCGCCGACGTCGAGGGCGGTTACGGGCTCGCCCCCGCCGAACTGGTCGGGCGGCTCCTGGAGGCAGGCGCTGTCGGTTGCAACCTGGAGGACTCGGAGGGGCACACCACGGCTCAAGGACGCGCAGCGGCACGCCGACTGGCTGGCCGAGGTGCGGGCCGAGGCGGGTGACGCCCTGTTCATCAACGCGCGCGTCGACACGTTTTTGGTCGGGTCGGGTGACCCGGCCGACGCGGTGGAACGCGCCCTTCTGTACGTGGCGGCCGGCGCCGACTGCGTCTACCCGATCCTGGCGCCGCCGGAGGTGCTCCCGGTGCTGCGCGAGGGCATCACCGGGCCCCTCAACATGGTCGCCGGACCGGACCGGGAGTCCGTCGCCGACCTGGGGCGGCGCGGCGCGACCCGGATCACCTTCGGCCCCGGCCTGCAGCGCTACGCGATGGCGGCGATCGGCGACC
>NZ_JAEVHL010000295.1 GCF_016803395.1 Micromonospora tarensis
ACCGCCGGCGGAACGGCCGGCGCGGGGCGGGTCGGGCGCAGCCGGTCGCGAACCCGGTGTGCCGCGTCGCCGGCGGTCGCGGCGATCATCGGCAGCAGCCGGGTGGAATTCATGATCGAGACCTCCTCGGCCGGGGTGGTGCCGCCGTCGAGGAAGCGCAGCACCCGCTCGGCGGGGTTGCGGTCGAAGAGCCGGTCGAAGAAGTGCGGGCCACCCATCCCGCCCCGGTCCAGCGCGCGCAGCGCGACCGCGTCCATCCAGCGGTGCCGGCGCGGGTACGCCGCCGCCGGCACCGGTGGCCGACCCGCCGCGAGGGCGCAAGCCACCTGGTCGGCCTGGCGGTACATGGCGGAGAAGGTGAAGCCGGTGGAGGGCCGGGTCGCGCCCCCGGCCGTGCCGATCCGGACCACGCGGGGCGTGGGTCGGGCCGGGAACGGCGCGTCGGTCATCGGGATCACCCCGTTCTCCACCTCGCGCACCCGCAGCCCGGCCGGGTCCAGCCCGAGCAGGTCCCGGTAGCTGGCCAGCGCCGCGTCGTACCCGGCGTCGTCGAGCAGCGCCGGCGAGAACTCGGTGTACTCGACCAGGGCGTAGCGATCGTTGACCGGCAGCACGTACCCGAACGAGACGCCCCGGGGTGGCTGCGGGGTGCGGAAGTCCATCAGCACCGCGCGCGTCGGGTCGAACACCGGCCGGTCGGCCGCCAGCCACCACCCCCGGAAGTGCTGCAACCAGGTGGTCCGCCCGGCTCGTGCCGGCGGGCGGGGGCGGGAGTCGAGCACCCAGCCGGCCCGGATGTGGCGCCCGTCGCCGGTGCGCACCAGCACCCGGGCGCCGTCGTCGCGGAGCACCTCGGCGGGTGCGACGATCCGGGTGGCGTTCAGCCGCCGCTCGGCCTCGGCAGCCCGGTCGTAGACCGGGCCGGAGCGGAGCATGGCGTACCGCAGCGGGGCCAGGTCCAGGACGCGGCGTCGCGCCGCCGTCGCCACCTCGACCTGCTGCCAGCTCGCGCTGAGCAGCGGGTCCAGGTCGCTGTCGGGGTGGCCCCAGAACGCCCAGGTGCGGTCCTGACCGCGTCGGCGCACGGGGTCGACGATGGCGATCCGCAGGTCCCTGACGCCGTGCCGGTCCAGCGCGGCGAGCAGCAACGACGCCGCACCGCCGCCACCGAGCAGCGCGAGGTCGATGTCGAGCGGCGCGGAGTCGGTCACCCGCACCACGCTGCCACACGGACCGGCAGGCACGCGCGCCCGCCACCAGGGAGGGGACGGCGCTCAGGCCACCGGGGCGGGCGACTCGACCGGTGGCGGGTCGGCGAACGCCTGCGCCACCGCCGCCCGGTTGAAGACCCGCCAGGTCGCGGCCGAGACGCCGATCGCCACCACCAACCCCACCCAGTACGGCGCGGTGATGCCGAATCGGGCGGCGAGCAGCCCGCCCAGCAGCGCGCCCACGCAGTTGCCGCCCGCCGCCACGAAGAGGGTCGTGCTGGCCACCCGCCCCTGCAACGTCGGTGGGGTGAGTCGTTGGCGCAGCGAGTTCGCCACGATATTCCACAGTCCGCTGTGCACGCCGAAGGCGAACAGCGCGAACCCGACCACGACGGTGCTGCGGGACGCGGCCAACGCCAGGTGCAGCCCCGCCTCGACGAGCAGGCCGATCCGGATCGTCCAGGTGGCGCTGATCCGGGCGATGATCCGGTCGCCGAGGAGTGCGCCGAGCACCCCACCGGCGGCCATGCAGGTGAAGAGCAGGCCGTAGCCGACGGAGGAGAGTCGTAGCCGCTCGCCCGCGAGTAGCACCAGCACCGCGAGCGCGGCGGTGAGGGTCACGTTGAGCAGACCGATCAGCACGGCCATCGTGCGCAGCAACCGCTGGTTGGCCAGCCACCGCAGTCCTTCGACGATTTCGCCGCCCACCGAACGGGTACCGCGTCCCCGCGCGTCGCCGGCGGCGGCCCGGAAGTTCCCGCCGATCAGCGCCACCAGTACGGCGCTGAGGGCGTACGTGACGGCGTTGACCAGGAAAGGGCTGCCCGCCGAGAGCGCGAACAGGAAGCCGCCGAGCGGGCCGGCGAGCATGCTGTGCATGAGGGTGGCGCCGCCGCTGAGCCAGCCGTTGGCACGCTCCAGGCGGTGCCGTGGCACCACGAGCGGCACCATGGCCTGGCTCGCCGCGCGGAACACGATCTCACCGCTGTTGACCAGGAACAGCACAGCGAACAGCAGCGCCACCCCGCCTCGGCCGCTGAGGATCGCGGTGGCCAGAACGGCGAGCGCGACCACCCGGACCAGGTCGATGACGATCATCAGGCGGCGCCGGTCCATCCGGTCGACAAGCACCCCGCCGGGCAGGGCGAAGAGCAGCCACGGCAGCCACGCCACGGCGGACGCCCCGGCGACCACGAGCGGGTCATCGGTACGCGACGCGACGAAGAGCGGCGCGGCGACGGTGGCCAGGCCGCTGCCCAGAGCCGAGAGGGTGCTCGCCGCCCAGAGCTTGGCGAACACCGTTCCCAGGCCATCTCCCACGTTCCGTGTCACGGCGAGCGAACCTACCAGCGTCTCCGCGGGACACCCCGACCGTTATCCACTACCTCAACGCCGCCCCGATCAACGCCATCGCCGACCGCTGGCTCAGCCGCTGGCACGGCTTCCGGGCCGAGCACGCCGCCCACTTCGGCTGGTCCGCCGAGGAGCTGGCCGCCCGGCTCGGTGAGCGCCGGTCGACGGTGACCTTCGAGATCGAGCCGCACAGCGGGTCGACCGTCCGGTTGACCGTCATCCACGACGGCTTCTCCCCCGACAGCGAGATGCACCGGGCGATCAGCGGCCACCTCGACGGCAAGCGCGCACCCGACGCACGGGCCGCCGGCGGACCGTGCGCCCAGGCGGTGCATTTCCGCCGTCTTCGGCAATACCTCGCCATCGACCCAGCGACGACAGCCCGACCGGATGGACATCGACCGGAGCACCGGTGCCGGTCCGGGTCGTGCGGGTCTTTCCGCAGCTCCCCCCGCCTTCGGGTGGACACGTGACGGCAACGAGGATTTCTCATTTTCACCTGATCGGGGGTCCAACCCACCTAGTGTTGGGCACACCGGTGCTAGTCACGGAGTTGGCCACCCGAACGACGTCCCACGCAGTCAGCGGACGAAAAGTGAGGGAAGACGCGTATGAAGGTCTCAACAGCACTCTGCTCGGCGGCGCTCGGCGTGGGCCTCGGCACACTCCTGCTGCCGGGCGCCGCACTGGCCGACACCACCGTGTCACCGGCCAGCACCCCGGTCGGCGGGACCGTCGTGCTCACCGCGACGACCTGCAATCCGAAGTCGGGTGACGCCCTCTTCCGGGTCACCGGCCCCAACCGCGACCAGAACGTCCGATCCACCACGGCCGCCGCCGGCGGCGGCCTGAGCGCGGAACTCTTCACCGCCGGCTTCACCCTGGGTACGTACACGGTGGCGGCGACCTGCGGCGACGGCAGTTCGGCCGGCAGCGCCACCTTCACCGTCACCCCGATCGGCGCAGCGCCAGCCGGCTCCGGGGGCGACAACCGCGACACCGGTGCGCTGGCCGCCGGTGGCACGCTGCTCGGCACCGCCCTCGCCGGTGCGGTGATCCTGATCCGCCGGCGCCGTCCGGTGTCCACTGTCGCCTGATCGGCGACCGTTCCATCCCTGAGACGGGTGCCCGCGTCGGTCACACCGGCGCGGGCACCCCGACGACCCCGGACGGAGGCACCCAGGTGTGGTGGCGGCGTACCCTACCGGCCGTGGTCGCCCTGCTCGGCGTGAGCGGGCTGGGCTGATCACCGTCGGCCTCACCGTCGACCCGGAGCGGCCACCACGACCGCCAGCCGACGCGCCCAGGCGCACCCATCCCGCGCCGGACCTGGCACCACTGCCCCGCGCCGCGCCGGTCCGGGTGCTGATCCCCGCCATCGACGTGCGGGCCGACGTCGTCCCGGTCGGCGCGGACAGCGCCGGGGTGCTGGAGGTGCCGCCACTGGACCGGCCCACCCTCGCCGGTTGGTACCGGCACGGGGTCAGCCCCGGCGAGATCGGCAACGCGGTCCTGGTGGGACACGTCGACGCGCCGACCGGGCCAGCGGTCTTCTTCGACCTCGGGCGGCTCCGCGCCGGTCAGCAGATCCAGGTCACCCGCGCCGACGCCCAGGTCGCCACCTTCACCGTTAACGATGTTCGGGCGTACGGCAAGGAACACTTCCCCAGCACGCTGGTCTACGGCCCGGCGGACGCCGCCGGGCTGCGCCTGATCACCTGCGGCGGCCGGTTCGACGCCGCGACCGGCAACTACGTCGACAACATCATCGTCTTCGCCACCCGCACCGCCTGAACCGCACCGCCCGCCTACGCCGCCCGCACCGCCCCACTGTCGACAGCCGCTGCCCGCTCGGCAGAATGCGGTGACAGCGCGCCGGCGACGGGGAGGCACACGGTGGATCAGCGACCGGTACGGGACCGGGCCGGTCGAGGCGTACGCGCCCTGGCCCGTCGACTGCTCGGACGCGTCGAGCACAACTCCCCCGGCCCGCGCCGGTCCAACCCGGACGCCGTGGTCGACTGCGCCGTCTACGTCAACGGCCGCCGGGAACCCGGCCACCAGCACTACGCCGACGCGTACGCCCGGGCGCGGCACATCCGCGACGCGTTCGTGTGGTTGGGGTTGCACGACCCGGGCCCGGAGGTGCTGGCCGCGGTGGGCCGGACCTTCGACCTCGACGACTTGACGGTCGAGCAGGCACTCGCCGACGGGCACCGGCCCACCGTGCAGCGGCACGGGTCGATCACGCTGTTGGTGCTGCGCACCGCCGGGTACGTGGAGCACGACGAGCTGACCGACACCTCCGAGGTGATCGACACCGGGGACGTGATGGTGCTGCTCGGTGACCGGTTCGCCATCACCGTCCGGCACGGCGCCGCCGGGGCGCTGCGCAGCGTCCGGGCCGACATCGAGCGTCGCCCCGCGCTGTTGGCCGCCGGCCCGTGGGCAGTGGCGTACGCGGTCTGCGCCCGCATGGTCGACTCCTACCTGGAGGTGGCCGGGCACGTGGAACGGGACCTGGAACGGGTCGAGGAGGCGGTGTTCGCCCGCGACCGCACGACCGACATCCAGCACATCTACCAGCTCAAACGGGAGGTGGTGGAGTTCAAGCGGGCGGTCCTGCCGTTGCAGGCACCGATGCGTACACTGCTCGAACCCGACGGCCCGCCCCGCACCCTGCACCGCTGGTTCGTCGACGTGGACGGCCGGCTCAGCCGGGCCGTCGACCGGGTCGCCGCGTACGACGACCTGCTCACCTCGATCGTCCAGTCGCGGCTGGCGCAGCTCGCCGTCGAGCAGAACAACGACATGCGCAAGATCGCCGCCTGGGCGGCCATCGCGGCCACCCAGACCGGCATCGCCGGCATCTACGGCATGAACTTCGACCACATGCCCGAGCTGGCCTGGCGCTACGGCTACGCCGGGGCCCTCACCCTGATGGCGGTGGCGGCCCTGGCCCTGCACCGCCTGTTCCGCCGCTCCGGCTGGCTCTGAGCGGTCGGCGTCCGAAGCCGGGCGGTGGTGGGGCAGGATGAACCAGGTGGGCAAGGGTGCGGCGCGCAGGCGGACGAACACGACGACGGGACGGGCCTGCCCGTGCGGCTCCGGCCAGGCGTACCCGGACTGCTGCGCCCCGGCGCACCGTGGCGGCCCGGACGCCCCGACGGCTGAGGCGTTGATGCGCTCCCGGTTCAGCGCCTTCGCCCTCGGCGACACCGACTACCTGCTGCGCAGCTGGCACTCCTCGACCCGACCCGCCTCCCTGACGCTCGACCCGGGGCAGCGGTGGATCCGGCTGGAGATCGTCGAGGTCGACCGCGGCGGTCTGCTCGACACCACCGGCACTGTGACGTTCCACGCGCACTACCGGGACGCGGGCCGGCCCGGCACGCTCACCGAACACAGCCGGTTCGTCCGCGAGGACGGCCGCTGGGTCTACCTCGACGGTGACCAGCCCTGACGAACGGAGACCTCCGATGACGATGACGTTCATCAACCTGCCGGTGCGTGACCTGACCTTGGCCACCGAGTTCTACCGGGCGCTGGGCTTCACCAGTGACCAGGCCGAGCTGGACGGGGACAACACGGTGCTGACCGTCTCCGACAGCACCCGGCTGGTGCTGCACCTGCGGTCCGGCTTCGAGGCGTTCACCGGGGTCGCCGTCCCGGACACGGCGACCAGCCGGGAGGTCATCGTCGGGCTGTCGGCGCGCAGCCGCGAGCAGGTTGACGAACTGGTCGACCAGGCGGTGGTCGCCGGTGGGGAGGCGCTCGGGCCGGGGATGGCCAACGGTCCGATGTACATGCGCGGTTTCCGGGACCTCGACGGCCACCAGTGGTCGTTCCTGCACCTGGCGGGTTGACCAGAGGGCCGGGCGGCGGCTCCCCGGCCGCAGCCCGGTCCCGGTCAGTGCGGGCCCGGCGGCACGGCGGCGGCGACGCGGGTGGGCCCGGCGGCCCGACGCCGACGGCGGGTCAGCAGCACCAACGCCACCACGAGGTACGGCCCGGCCGTCACCACGAACGCCACCGCGTTGCCGGCCGCCGTGGCGAGCAGGCCGTAGCCGGCGTACGTCACGATGATCAGCAGGTCGGTGGCCATCCCCGCCAGCGACGTGACGGTGGCCCGGCTGCCGCCGCTGATCCGTGCCTGGAGCCGCGCGTCGGCCAGCACGGTGGCCAGTTGCGCGGCTCCGAAAGCCACCGCGAGCAGCACGAACCCCGCCGGAAGTCGGAGCAGCGCGCCCCCGGCCAGGGCGACCCCGACCAGACCGAGCAGCGCGGCGTATCCCCGGCCGCCCCACCGCTCGCCGACCGGGGCGAGCAGCCCGCCGACGGTCACCCCGGCCCAGAGCAGCAGGAGCAGCAGGGGTACGGCCTGCGCACTGACACCGGTGTCCAGGGCCAGCAGCGGGGTGTACTCGTCCAGCGCGCCCCAGTCCGCGGCGACCACGGCGACCAGCAGCACGGCGGTTCGGACCGGCGGACGCGTACGGACCTGCGCCACGCCGGCCCGGAGCGTGCCCCACCCACCCCAGCTCGCCG
>NZ_JAEVHL010000296.1 GCF_016803395.1 Micromonospora tarensis
GTCCCGGACCCGGCGCCCAGCGAGCCGGCGACGTCGACGTCGACCCGCAGGCCGGCGTCGACGGCCCGGCGGGCCAGGTCGGCCGCTGCGGCGGCCTGTCCGTCGTCGACCGGCAGCACCACCAGCTGGACCGGCGCGTACCAGGCCGGGAAGGCGCCCTGGTGCACCTCGATGAGGTACGCGAACAGCCGCTCCAGGCTGCCGACCAGACTGCGGTGCAGCATGACCGGGCGACGCCGGCTGCCGTCCGAGTCGGTGTACGACAGGTCGAACCGCTCCGGTTTGTCGAAGTCCACCTGGATGGTGGAGATGGTCGACTCCCGGCCGGCGGCGTCGACGATCTGAATGTCGATCTTCGGACCGTAGAAGGCGGCCTCGCCCGGCGCCTCGACGTACTCCACCCCGGTCAGCCCGTCCCGGAGCAGCTCCTCGGCGCGGGCCCACTGCGCGTCGTCGCCGACGTACTTCCCGCCCGGCCCGCGCAGCGACAGCCGGAACCCGGCCGGGCGTACGCCGAGCGCGGCCTGCGCGGCCCGGATCAGCCCGAGGATCTCCGCGACCTCCGCACCGACCTGCTCGGGCGCGCAGAAGGTGTGCGCGTCGTTGAGCGAGATGGCGCGGACCCGGGACAGCCCGCCGAGCACCCCGGAGCGCTCCGAGCGGTACATCCCGCCCAGCTCCGCGATCCGCAACGGCAACTCCCGGTAGGAACGGCCGCGCGCCCGGAAGACCAGCGCGTGGTGCGGGCAGAGGGCCGGCCGGAGCACGAACTCGTCGTCGGCGCTCAGCCGCAGCGGCGGGAACATGTCGTCGGCGAAGTAACCGAGATGGCCGGAGAGTTCGAAGAGTTCACGCTTGCCCAGCGGCGGGGAGTAGACGTGCTGGTGGCCGGAGCGACGCTCCAACTCCCGGACGTACTCCTCCACCGCGTGCCGGGCGGCGGCGCCGGCCGGCAGCCAGATCGGCAGGCCGGCACCGACCAGCGGGTCGGAGACGAAGAGGTCCAGCTCGCGGCCGAGCCTACGGTGGTCGATCATGTCGGACTCCTGGATCGGGTACGACCCGGAGGCGACCTGGGCTCCGAACGGCGCGCGGCCCTCGGGGGCGGATCGCCCCGGGGCCTGGTCGACGATGGTTACGTCAGCGCGGCGCGCCGGGGATACCCGGCGTCGTCGTCATCACTGCCGCACTGCGCATGCGGCGACCGTACCCGCCGGACGATCGGGAGCGCACCAGGATTTGCGGCGGCACGGCATGGGCGGGCCGCGGCGCGGGACCCGCCGGCGGCCCAGGCGGCCGAATCGTCAGGAACGGGGGACCCGACGGGGGTGGCCGCGCCGACAACGGTACGCCGACGAACGCCGATCCGCCGCCCGCCTACGGCCTGTGGGACGCCCACCGAACCCGTCACCTGAGTGCGGCTCGCCCCGTTGTACCTGGGTGGCCCAGCCGTGTCGGCGGTCACGACGGGCCGGGGCCATTCGTGGTGACGCCGGACACGGGGTCAGGCTCAAGACACCCAATCGGCCGCATCCGGCGAGGTGGCAGGCGTGCCCGAACTACTGACTGACGTCGCGTCGCCGACGTGGGCGTACCTGGTGCTGCTCGCGCTGCTGATCGCGGACGCGTTCGTGCCGGTGATCCCCACCCAGATTGTCATGATCACCAGTGGTGCGCTCACCGTCTACGGCGGGCTCAGCCTGCCCGTCACCATCGCCGTCGGCGCGCTCGGCGTGTTCGCCGGCGACCTCGCCTGCTACCTGCTCGGGCGCAGCGCGCCGGACCGACGGCCACCGCGGCACGCCGAGCCGAGCCGCGCCCGCCGGGTGGCCAGCCGGGTCACCCAGGGGCTGCGACAACCCGGGCCGATGGTCATCCTGCTGTGCCGCTTCGTGCCCGGCGGCCGGATGGCGGCCTGCTTCTCGGCCGGTCGCAGCCGCTACCCGTACCGGCTGTTCATGCTCTACGAGGCCGTCGCCGCGTTGGGCTGGGCCAGCTACGGTGCGTTGGTCGGGCATCTGGGCGGCACCGCGCTCACCGAGTCGGCCTGGCGGCTGGCCATCATCGCCACCGCCGCGGCCGCCGGCTTCGCCGCCGCCGGCTGGGCCATGACCCTGGTCAGCGCCCGCCACGCCCGCGCCGCCAGCAACGTCCCGATCGACTGACGGCCCACACCTGGAGATCTTGGACAGTTTCCGTTACGAGCTGACGGAGACTGTCCAAGATCGCCGAAACTAACTAGGGGTGGTCCCGGGGGACGATTTCGGTGGGCATCCCGGATTCGGCTCGGGTGCCTGCGGCGACAGGCTGAGGCATGCCCGGAACCCGGAACACCGGTGTGCTGGCCCTCGGCGGGATCGCCCTGGCGGCGCTGCTCACCGTGATCGGCCACCTCGAAGTGAACGACGACCTCAACCCGTGGGCGCTGACCGTCAGCGACTTCGCCGTCTCCGACCGGGGTGGCGTCATCGACGTCGCCATGGTGGTGCTGGCGCTCGCCACCGTGGCGCTGCTGTACGGGCTGCGTCGCACCGGCCCGGCACTGCCCGGCCGGCCGGCCGAACCCAGCCGACCGGCCGAGGTGCTGCTCGGCGCGTGGGTGGCCGGGCTGCTGCTGGCCGCGGTGGTGCCGACGAACGAGCCGGGCACCGCCATGGCCACCACCGCCTACGTGCACCGGTACGCCTCGGTGGTCGCGTTCCTGGCACTGCCGGCGGCCGGTTGGCTGCTCGCCGGCCGGCCCGACCTGGCCTCCGCCGCCCGGACACTGCGCGCCCTCGTCCTGCTGAGCCTGGCCCTGGCGGTGGCGATGGTGTGGTCCGCCTACCCGGGTGACCGGGTGCTGATCGGCCTGGCCGAACGCCTGCTCATCCTCACCGAGGTCGGCGTCCTCGCCACCGTCGCGCTGCTCCAGGCCCGGCGGGTCACTCCAACTCGTGCAGCATGAGCTGGCGGGCCGCCTCGGTGATCGAGCCGGAGAGCGACGGGTAGATGGTGATGGTCTGGGCCAACTCGTTGACGGTGAGGTTGTTCTCCACCGCCATGGTGATCGGAAGGATCAGCTCGCTGGCCTTCGGGGCGACCACCACACCGCCGATCACCTGGCCGCTTGCCGGCCGGCAGAACAGCTTCACGAAACCGTCGGAGAGGTCGTCCATCTTGGCCCGGGCGTTGCCGGACAGCGGCAGCATCACCTGCCGGGCCGGCACCTTACCGGCGTCCACCTCGTCCTGGGAGACACCCACGGTGGCCAGCTCCGGGTCGGTGAAGACGTTCGCCGCGACGGTACGCAGCCGCAGCGGGCGGACCGCCTCGCCGAGCGCGTGCCACATGGCGATCCGGCCCTGCATGGCGGCGACACTGGCCAGCAGCAGCACGCCGGTGCAGTCGCCGGCGGCGTAGATGCCGGGCACGTTCGTCCGGGACGCCCGGTCGACCGTCACATAACCCCCCCGGCCCAGCTCAACCCCGTACTCGGCCAGGCCCAGGTTCGCCGTGTTCGGGATCGAACCGACCGTGATCAGCGCGTGCGAGCCGGTCACCTTACGGCCGTCGGAGAGCACCACCTCGACGCCGTCGGCGGTACGCCGGACCGCGTCGGCCCGGGAGTTGTTGAGGATCTCCATGCCCCGGTTGCGGAACACCCGCTCGATGGCGGAGGCCGCGTCGGCGTCCTCGTGCGGCATCACCCGGTCCCGGCTGGAGACCAGGGTGACCTGAACCCCCATCGCCAGGTACGCGCTGGCGAACTCCGCGCCGGTCACGCCGGAGCCGACCACGATCAGGTGCTCGGGCAGCTCCGGCAGGTCGTACACCTGTCGCCAGGTCAGGATGCGCTCACCGTCCGGCACGGCGGTGGGCAGCTGGCGGGGCGTCGAGCCGGTGGCCACCAGCACGGTGGACGCGTCGATGGAGTATTTCGCGCCGCCGTCGGCGGGGGTGACGACCACCCGGTGGGTGTGCCCGAGGGAGTCCTCGCCGAGCCGGGCGGTGCCGGCCACGATGGTGACCCCCGCCTTCAGCAGCTTGGCGTGGATGTCCGCGGACTGCGCCAGGGCCAGCCGCTTGACCCGCTCGTGCACCGCCCGCGCGTCGACGGTGACCGCCTCCAGGCCGTCCGAGTGCACCCCGAACTCCTCGGTGTCGCGGTAGCCGGTGACCACCCCCGAGCTGGCGATGAAGGTCTTCGACGGTACGCAGTCGGACAGCACACACGCCCCGCCCGCACCGTCGGCCTCCACCACTGTGACATCGGCGTCCAGCTGGGCGGCGACCAGCGCCGCCTCGTACCCGGCCGGCCCTCCGCCGATGATCACGATCCGGCTCACAGCGTTCGCCCTTCGTCCATGCTCACAGTGACTTTCTTCTCCCGAACGCATTCGACACGCACTGTCGTATTCTCCCCCACCCGCCCGTCGGGCTATCGTTCTCGCCGTGCGTCATCACGCCGCCTACGGCTCAAATCTCGACCCCGCCCGGATGCGCGCCTACTGCCCGCATTCGCCGATGGTGGGCACCGGCTGGCTGGAGGGCTGGCGGCTGACCTTCGCCGGGGCGGACGTGATCGGCTGGGAGGGTGCGGTGAGCACCCTTGTCGAGTCCCCCGGTGACCGGGTCTTCGTGGCGCTCTACGACATCCACCCGTACGACGCGGGCCAGCTCGACGAGATCGAGGGGGTGACCGCCGGCACGTACCGCAAGCTGCACGTCCGGGTCTCCACCCTCGACGGCGACGTGACCGCGTGGATCTACGTCTTCAACGGGTACGAGGGTGGCCTGCCGACCTCGTGGTACCTGTCGGAGATCGCGAACGCCGCCGAGAAGGCGGGCGCTCCCGACGACTACGTCACCGAGCTGCGGGCCCGCCCCACCGGCACCGCGTCGGCGTAGCAGCGCGTATCGCACCCCTCCAGTCTGCTCCCGCCGTCGACCGGATCGCCGGTCGGCCCCGGCTGGGGTCGTCAATCACACACCGGCCGCCGGGACGGAAAGCTCGTACATGTCGGCCCAGTGGGTTTCCCGCAGGCCCACCGACCGGTAGAGCGACAGCGGGGCGGTCGGGTTGGTGAGGTCGACGCCCAGGCCAGCCGCCTTCCGCCCCTTCTCGGCGTAGCGGGCGAAGGCGCGGCGGAGCAGCGCCGCACCCACACCCCGGCGACGGTACGCGGACAGCACCGACAGACTCTTCACCCAGCCCGAATTCTGGTCGAGTGCCTGATCCGAGGACTGCAACGCGCCGACCGGCACCCCGTCCACCTCGGCGACGAACCACTCGTCCCAGGCGGTCAGGTCGCCGATCCTGGCCCGCCACCGCTGGTACGACAGCGGCTCGTGGTCCGGGGTGTCGCCGAAGGCGGCCTGGTAGATCCGGTGGAACTCCACCAGGTCGGTCTCGTCGTCCGGGCGGACCGGTCGCACCGTCACCCCTGGCGGGGCCGGTTCGTCGGGCCGGCCGGCCACCGGACAGCTCATCCGGACGTACCGCTTGACCAGGGTGAACCCGACCGCGCGCAGCTCGCGTTCCCAGTCCCGTTCGGGCGCGTGGACCGCGCAGCGGACGGTGAGCGACGGCAGCCCCCGCTCGGCGGCACGCTCGGCGACCCGGTCGAGTTGGCGGGCCAGCAGCGGTGCCCGGACCGCAGCCGCCCGGACCGGGTCGACGTAGACCTCCACGAACTCCCGGCCCACCCCGGTCGGGTTGTCCACTGTCGACCAGCCGACCACTGTGCCCGCCGGGTCGATCGCCAGCCAGGAGTCCCGGGTCGGGTCGAAGTAGGGGCCGGTCAGCGACGCCGCGACGTCCTCGGCGTCGAAGTCGGGATGGCCGATGGCGAAGGTGTCGGCGGCGTGCACCACCGCGAGGATCGCCGGCACGTCGTCGAGGGTCGGGCGGCGGGTGGTCCAGCCAGCGGGGAGCGTCACGGCAGGAGATCCTGGCAGCCGGGCGCCGACACCGCCGCCCATTTTCCGGGGAGGTTCAGGCGAGGGCGGCCCGGGTGCGGTGGAGCAACTCCACCAGCTCGGTACCGTCGGCCGGGCCGAGGGCCGTGAACGCCGGCGCGGCCAGCCGGTTGGTGACCGCCTCCGCCCAGAGTCGGCGGCGCACCAGCGGCCCGATCGGTACGTACGGTGGCGACCAGCCGCAGGCCACCGCCCCGGCCTCACCCTCCGGCCCGGACAGCACCGCCTCCAGCGGGGTCATCCCGGCGGCGCGTACCGCCAGCAGGTAGGCGCCGGTGAAGTGTTCCCGGAGCAGCCGCAGCCCGGCGGCGCTCCGGGCCCCGGCGGACAGGTCCGGCAGCGGCATCGCCCGCCACGCGGCGAAGAGCGGCATCCCGCTGGCGTCCGCCGCCACCACCGCCCGTTCGACGAGGGCCGACAGGCGCTCGGTGCCGGGCAGCGGGCCGAGCTGCTGCGCTCCCCAACGGCAGCACTCGGCCAGGCTCGCGGCGGCCACCTCGAACGGCGGGACGACCCGGGCTGCGGCGTCCCAACCGTCGGCGACCGCGTCCGGGGCCACGAACCCGAGGGCGGCGGCGGCCGTCTCGGCCCGCACGTCGCCGAGCGCGCCGGCCCGGCCGCAGATGTAGAAGGCCCAGCCGGAGATGCCGAGCAGCCGGGCCCGGCGCAACGTGGTCGGGTCCCGGCTGAACGCGTCGCCCAGGTCCAGTACGACCGGTTTGCTGGCGGCCGCGACCTGTTCCGGAGTCATCGCGGCACCTCACCCGGGCCAGCCGACCCGACCACGACCACGCCCCGATCCGAGGTCACCGACCGTGGATGGCCCGCACACTCGTCGTCGTCCATCGATGGTCAGTCTGCCGCGTCACCGCCCGCGTCCGCATCCCCCTCTTCGGCCGCCAACGCCTCGACCGCCGCCTCAACCTCACCCGCGCGCCGCCGGGCCACGGTGACCACGCGCTCGGCGGCCCGTCGGGCCAGCTTGGCCCGGCTGAGATCCTGCTCGGCGACCGCGCGTCGCCGCTCCAGCTCGGCCAGCTCGGCCTCCAGCCCATCCAGTACGGCGGCGCCGTCCCGCTCCTGCCCGGTCGCCTCGGCCAGCTCGGCCTCGGCGCGCTCCTGGTCGCTTCGCGCCT
>NZ_JAEVHL010000297.1 GCF_016803395.1 Micromonospora tarensis
GCGTCGGGCAGCACGAGTCGGCCAGCAGGGCCACCCGGCGGTGGCCCAGGCCGGCGACGTGGGCGGCGACGCCGCGGGCGGCGGCCCGCTCGTCGATGCCGACGAACCGTTCGTCGGGGGCGACGTCCGCGCGGACGGCCGTACTGACGTAGGGCAGTCCGCGCTGCCGGATCACGTCCAGCGCCCAACTCTCGTCGGCGACGCAGTAGACGCAGAACCCGTCGACCGCGGCGTTCTCCACGGCGCGGCGGGCGTCGGGTTCCGACCGGGGCAGTGGCACCAGCAGCATGCTGGTGCCGTGCCGCTCGGTGGCCGCGCCCACACCGGCGAGGAAGCGGACCGCGAAGGGGTCGGTGAAGGCGTACGACAGCTGCGAGGTGAACAGCACCCCGATCGAGCCGACGAACCCTCGGCGCAGCGAGCGCGCGGTCGGGTTGGGGCCGGGGTAGCCGAGCCGGTGGGCGGCTTCCATGATCGTTCCCGAAGGGCGGTGGAGAGCTGGTCCGGGCGGCTGTAGGCGTTGGACACGGTGCTGCGGGAAACGCCTACGGCGTCCGCCACGGCTTGCAGTGTTGGCTTCACCCGGCACCTTTCTGTATCGATGCAGACTGCATCGATACAGAGATTAGCCCGCCACGTCACTTGGGTCAATACGATGGCGGTCCAGCAGGGACGGACGCGGCCGTCGACGCGTACCCCACCAAGGCGCGACCGGGGCGCGTGCGGCGTCAGGCCGGGTAGAGGTCGTCCAGCAGCCGCCCGAGGATCTCCGGCGTACGCTCCGGCGGTTCGGCCTCGACACAGAGCCGCTCCATGGCCACCGCGTAGTAATCCAGATCCTCGCGCTTGTCCAGGTAGATGGCGCTGGTGAGCTGTTCGATGTAGACGATGTCGGGCAGCTCCTGGTCGCCGAAGCGCAGGATGGTGAAGGCACCCCCGGCGGCGGCGTGTCCGCCGGCGGCGAACGGGATGACCTGGAGCCTGATGTGGGGTGACTTGGTCGCCTCGATGAGCGCGGCGAGCTGGCCGCGCATGGCCTCGACACCGCCCATCGGCCGGCGCAACGCCGCCTCGTCCACCACGGCCCAGAGCAGCGGCGGGTTCTCCCGGTGCAGCAACTGCTGCCGCTGCATCCGCAACGCGACCCGACGGTCGATCTCGGCGGAACCGGCCGAGCCGTGCCCGAGGAGCACCACCGCACGGGCGTACTCCGGGGTCTGCAGCAGGCCGGGCACGAACTGCACCTCGTAGCTACGGATCAGCGCCGCCGCGGCCTCCAGGCCGAGGTACGACTGGAACCAGCTCGGCAACACGTCGCCGTAGCGGTGCCACCAGCCGGGGCTGTTGGCGTCCCGGGCGAGCTTCAGCAGTGCTTCGCGCTCGTGGGTCTCGGTGACGCCGTAGAGGGTCAACAGGTCGGCGACGTCGCGCTCCTTGAAGCCGACCCGGCCCAACTCCATCCGACTGATCTTGGATTCGGAGGCGCGAATCTCCCAGCCGGCGCCCTCCCGGGTCACCCCGCTGGACTCCCGCAGGCGCCGCAACTGGGCGCCGAGCAGCATGCGCAGCACGGTCGGCCCGGTTGTCGGGCCACCCTCGGCGGGAACTGTCACGTGCGGACCTCCGGACACGACCCACGGCGCGGGCGCCCCGGCCCGGCCGACGTGTAAGCATGCCATGGACCGACAGTGAGGTGAACTCCTCCGCGTCGGCAAATCAGTCCCGTCTCCGGGACGACCCACAGTGGGACCATCAGTTGATCAGGTGGTCGAAGTCTCCGTCCCGCGCGCCGAGCACGAACGCGGCGATCTCGTCCACCGTGTAGATCAGCGCCGGCCCCTCGGGGTGTCGTGAGTTGCGGACCGCGATGCCCGCTCCCTCGGGCAGTTCGGCTAGTTCGACGCAGTTGCCGCTGGGGTTGCTGCGGCGACTCTTCTGCCAGCTCAGCGGCGGCAACTGATGGATCGGTACGCCATTGGGTGGCTGCTGCATGGGGGCTCTTTCTGTTACGAGCCCGCCGGTGGCCGTGGGAGGAGCGGTGCCGGCGAGGGGGTGCGATATCGACATTGGACGGTTCTGCACGTGCATCTGCTATTGCATCTGCATCCGACGGCGAGCATGATAACGCACGTGATCGGTGCCCATCCGTTCACTTTGAGTTACCCCCACAGGGGCAACCATCAGGCAAAACTGGGCCCGACGCGGCGCGCCGCGGCGGGCGGAGGCTGGAGGCGGTCGCGGCGATGGGAGGGCTGGTGCCGGATCCGATGAGTGTCGCCTCCGGCCTCTGTGCGGCCGGCGCGCTGCTCTCCTCCTGGCAACTGCGCCGGCGGGCGGTGCGCGCCGAGGCCGAGATCGGGCACCTCCAGGCCGAGCTCGCCGCCGAGCGGCACGCCGCGAGTCACGACCCGCTCACCGGGCTGCCCAACCGACGCGCCTTCTACCGCCTGGCCGCCGCCCTGCTCACCGACGCCGCCGGCCAGCCGTTGATCGCCGTGGTGCTCGACCTGGACGACTTCAAGCAGGTGAACGACCGGTACGGGCACGCCGCCGGCGACCAGGTGCTGATCAGCGTGGCCGAGCGGCTGGCCGGCTTCGCCGGGGACAACCTCGTCGCCCGCCTCGGTGGCGACGAGTTCGCCGGGCTGCTCTCCACCCCCACCGTCGACCGGCGCTGGATCGAGCACTCCACCCGCCGGCTCAGCGAGACCGTCGCCGCGCCGATCCGGCTCAACGGGTGCAGCGTCCGGGTCACCGCGTCCGTCGGGCTCGCCCCGGTGACCGGCCCGGCCCAGCTCACCGACGCGCTCAGCCGCGCCGACGCGGCGATGTACCAGGCGAAGAGCCTCGGCGTCGCCCGGCCGCCCCGGCAACTGGTCGACAGCGCCCTGCTCGCGGAGCGCTGACCGTCAGGCCACGGCCGCGCCGAACCACCGCGACAGCCGGCTGAGCAGGTCGCTCTGCTCGTCGCCGACCCACACCACGTGCCCGTCCGGGCGCAGCAGCACGGCGGGAACGTCCAGCTCCTCGCTGACGTCGACCACGTGGTCGACGCGGTCCGCCCACCCGGCGACCGAGAGCTGGCCGGTCTGGTCGAGCAGCAGCCCTCGACCGCCGTGCATCAGCTCGTAGAGCCGCCCCCGCTTCAACCGCACATCACGCAGGTGACGCCCGAGCAGGTCGTGACCGTCGCCGACGTCGTAGCGGACGCCGATCGCGGTGATCTTCTCGATCAGATACCGGTTCACCTCCTCGAAGTCCAGCAGCTCCGACAGGAGTTGGCGCACCGACCGGGCCCCGGCTCGGGTGAGAGCAACACCATCTGCGCGCGGGTGTTGTTCAGGACGTCGGCGGCCACCGGGTGCCGTTCGGTGTGGTAGGTGTCCAGCAACCCCTCCGGCGCCCAGCCGTTGAGTTCGGCCGCCAACTTCCAGCCGAGGTTGAACGCGTCCTGGATGCCGAGGTTGAGCCCCTGCCCGCCGGTCGGCGGGTGGATGTGCGCCGCGTCGCCGGCCAGCAGCACCCGGTCGACCCGGTACCGCTCGGCCAGCCGGGTGGCGTCGCCGAAGCGGGAGAGCCAGCGCGGTGAGTGCACCCCGAAGTCGGTGCCGGCGTACGCCCGCAGTTGTTGTTGGAACTCCGCGAGGGTCGGCGGGACGGTGCGGTTCTCGGCCACCCCCTCGGCGGGCACCAGGACCCGGTACACGCCGTCGCCGAGGGGCCCGAGACCGAACCGGAGGTGGGTCTTGCGGACCTCGGTCACCACCTCGACCACCGTCTCCGGCGGTACGCCCACCTCCATCTCGCCCAGCAGCGACTCGACGCTGCTGGGCTCACCGGGAAAGCCGACGCCGAGCAGCTTGCGCACCGTGCTGCGGCCGCCGTCGCAGCCGACGAGGTAGCGCGAGCGCAGCGCGGTGCCGTCGGCCAGCTCCACTGTCACCCCGTTCTCGTCCTGGCTGAGCCCGATCACCTCGCAGCCACGTCGGATCTCGACGCCGACGTCGGTGGCGTGC
Source organism: Micromonospora tarensis (assembly GCF_016803395.1). Classification (GTDB taxonomy): domain Bacteria; phylum Actinomycetota; class Actinomycetes; order Mycobacteriales; family Micromonosporaceae; genus Micromonospora; species Micromonospora tarensis. The sequence goes on from NZ_JAEVHL010000297.1 coordinate 4,017, forward strand.
TCGTACAGCAGGCGGTCGGTGGTGGTCTGCGGAATGGCCAGGACGTACCCGTGTGCGGTGTCCAGGTCGGGCGGTGACGGCTTGGGGATGGCGGCGAAGAACCCACCGACCGGGTGCTGCGTGCCGAGCGCGAGGAACCGGTCCAGCAGGCCACGCTGGTCCATCACCTCGATGCTGCGCGCGTGCAGGCCGAGCGCACGGACGTAGCGGGTCGGCTCGGTCTCCTTCTCCAGGACGAGCACCCGCACCCGGTGCAGCCGCAACTCGCTCGCCACCAGCAAGCCGGTCGGCCCGCCGCCAGCAATGATCACATCGATCATGAAATCCCCCGGTTCTCCCAGCTTTGGGCATCGGCTGGTGATTCTGCGGCATCCCCCCGGTCTTGCGGCAAGACCCCGGGTGCGATATACGTTGAGAGTGGCAAGAGGTCGTGACCTCCTTGCCCTTCTTTTTGTCCGCCGTCGACGATCGCCGCCCTACGCCACACCGGGCCTGATGAGCGACCTACCGGCAGCAGCCACCGAGGTCGCGCAGCGCCGCGTCGGCGACGGTGACCAGTCCGACCGGTGACACCAGGCCCCGCACGATCCGGGCGGTATCCGGCGAGCACGGACCGCTGCTGCCCCCCGGGTGATCGGCGCGACGGCGAGACCCCCGCCCAGGACGAACATCAGGGCCCAGCCGGGCGAGGTGCCGGCCCAGCAGGCTGATCGCAAGGTGTTCCGGGTCGCCGGGCGGGTATCCGAGTCGGCAGTCCGATCCGACGTCGAAGGGAACCGACGTGGCGAGCATTCGCGCCCTGGTGCTCAACTGCACCCTCAAGCCGTCACCGGCACCGTCCAGCTCGGAGCAGCTCGCCCGGGAGGTGCTCGCCGAGCTGGCCGAGCAGGGTGTCGAGGGCGAACTCGTCCGGGTCGCCGACCACGACGTGCGCTTCGGGGTCTCCACCGACGAGGGCGACGGTGACGGTTGGCCGGCGATCCGCGCCAAACTGCTGGCCGCCCAGGTGCTCGTCATCGCCACGCCGATCTGGCTCGGTCAGCCGTCGAGCGTCTGCAAGATGGTCCTCGAACGCCTCGACGCCGAGCTCTCCGAGACCGACGACGAGGGCCGGCTGCTCACCTACGGCAAGGTGGCCGGCGTCGCCGTGGTCGGCAACGAGGACGGCGCGCACCACACCGTCGGCCAGGTCCAGCAGGCGCTCAACGAGGTGGGTTTCACCATCGCCGCCGCTGCCGCGACCTACTGGGTCGGCGAGGCGCTCCAGACCGTGGACTACCGCGACGCCGGCCCCAAACCCGACACCACCGGCCGCACCACGAAGGCCCTCGCGCTCAATACCGCGCACCTGGCCCGGCTCCTCGCCGACCAGCCGTACCCCCCGCCGAACGCCCAGTCCGCCGCGGTCGGCCCGAGCCGCGAGCCGTAACCAGCGCGCGGATCAGCGCCAGCCGTAGCCGGCGCGCAACGCCTGCCCGACCCGGTCGAACCGGGGCCGGTCCAACACCGCGCCCTCGCGGCGGATGCTGTCCTCGCGCATGGTGAGCACCCGGTCCAGCCGGACCCAGCTCGGCCGGTTGTCACGGTCCCACTCCCCCGGCCCGAGCGCGAGCCAGTGCCGCTGCCCGTCCCGCTCGCTCTGACTGGACAGCATCAGCCCGAACAGCGTCCGGCTGTGCCGCCCGACGACCAGCACCGGCCGGTCCTTGCCCTGCCGGGGGTCGTCCTCGTACGGCACCCAGGTCCAGACGATTTCACCAGGGTCGGCCTGGCCGTCCCGCTCCGGCGCGTAGGTCAGCTCCCGGCGCTGCAACGCGCTCACCTGACGGCGGCGGGCCACCTGCGCGGGGGCCGGCCCGGTACGACGGGGCGACGGGATCGCCGCACCCACCCGAGAGATACGCGCCGCGACATTTCTCAACAGACCAGCCACGGCGGGCAGCCTACCCGCCGCCGCGATGGCCGATGCGACAGACTGGTCCGGTGAACGATCTCCCGCACGACCTACCGATCCGGGAACGGCGCGCGGTGCGGGTGGTGGTCGTCGACGACACCGACCGGGTGTTGCTGTTCCGCACCCGCGACCCGGACCATCCCCGGTTGGGCACCTGGTGGGAGCTGCCCGGCGGCGGCATGGACCCCGGGGAGACCTATCGCGACACGGCGGTGCGGGAGCTACGGGAGGAGACCGGCATCGTGGTCGCCGCCGACCAGGTGGGCGCGCCGACCTGGCGGCGGCGGGCAAGCTTCCTGCACCGCCAGTTGCGCCACGTCCAGGACGAGGTGGTGGTCACCGTACGGCTGGCGGGCCCCGGCCCGGACGTGGACGAGACGCACCGGCTCGACTACGAGCGCGAGGACTACTTCGACTTCCGCTGGTGGCCGCTGCCGGAGGTGGTGGCCAGCCGGGAGCGGTTCTACCCAGGACAGCTCCCCCGGCTGATCACCGCCTTCCTCGCCGGAACCGAGATCGACGAGCCGTTCGAGCTGTGGTCGTGAGCCGCCTCGGCGGGCAGAGTGAGGGCATGAGGACGGATCTGCACGGGCCGCTCGCCGGGTACGCCAGGCGGCTGCACGCCACAGCCGGCGACCGGCACCACGTCGCCTCCGCGCTCGGCGCCTGGTTGCTGCTCGCGGTAGGCGCCGCCGCGGCCGCCGACGCCGACCCGAGCACCGAGGACCCCGCCGCCGAGGAGCTGGCCCACGCTCTGGGCACCGATGTGACCAGCGCGGCCGAGGTCGCCCGAGCCCTGCTGGACGCACCCGCATCCGCTGGTCGCGTCCGCCACCGCGCTCTGGCACCGACCGGCCAGGGCAACGGCGGCCCGGCGACGTGGCGGGCCGCCGCTGCCCACGACCACAGCCGTCGGCATGCTCCCGGACCAGGCGGGGTTGGACGCCTGGGCGCGGCGAGCACACCCTCGGCCTGATCGAGGCGTTTCCGCTGCGGGTCGGGCCGGACGTGGTGCTGGCCCTGGCCAGCGCGCTGGCCACCCGGGTGTCCTGGGCGACGCCGTTCGACGTCGCCGACGCCCGCGCGCTCGGCGCCGGCAGCCCGTGGGCCGGCCGGCTACG
>NZ_JAEVHL010000298.1 GCF_016803395.1 Micromonospora tarensis
CGGCCGGCGCCGGGTGCTGCTGGCTGGCGGTCGGTGGCCTCTTCACCCCGATCCGCGCGCCGGCTCCGAGCCCGCCACCGCGCCGGTGGAACTGCGCGCCGCCCCGGCCGGCGGCGCGGCCGGTGGTTGAGACGCTCAGAACTCCTGGTACATGACGTGCGAACCGACCCGGCCGAGGGTGGGGTGACGGAACGCGCCAGGCACCGTGCCGATCACCTGGAAACCCTCCCGCTGATACAGCCGCACCGCCGACCGGTTGCTCTCCACCACGGCGTTGAACTGCATGCCGGCGTACCCGTGGTGGCGGGCCCAGGTCAGGGCGTCGCGGCACAGCGCGGTGCCCACGCCCCGACCCCGCGCGTCGGCGGCGACCATGAAGCTCGCGGTGGACACGTGCGCGCCCGGCCCGGGCCGGTTGGTGCCCATCTTCGCGGTGCCGAGCACCCGTTCGCCGTCGACCGCCACGACGGTCCGCCCCGGCTTCGCCTCGATCCACATGCCGTACGCCTGCTCGGCGGTCATCGTCGGGTCGTAGGGGAAGGTCTCCGCCGCCCGGATCACCTCCTCGATGATCGGCCACACCAGCGACCAGTCCCGGTCGACGAACTCCCGAATCAGCACCGGGGGAGGTTAGGCCCCGGCAGGAGCCCCGCACAATCCGATATCCGAGGGTGCGTCCGCGCGGCGTACCTGGTGCCGGTCGTCACTCCGAGGCGAGCGCGGCGATCTCCTCGTCGAGCAGCGCCGCCAGGCGGGTATGCCGCCCGGGATGGGTCAGCGCGGTCATGCCTCGGCTGGGCATCTCGACAGTCATCAGCAGGTACAGGTGCAACCGGTACAGCCCGAGCCGGCGGCGCGCCGACGCGTCCAGCACCAGCGGGTCGGGCGAGGCCGCCCGGTAGCCGCGCAGCAGCGGGTGCGCCGGCTCGTCCTCCACCCGGCGGAAGAGCAGCGGCGAGACCAGGTCCAGCAGCGGATCGCCGCAGAGGAACCGCTCGCCGTCCACCAGCGCGCGCAGCCGCAGCCGGCCGTCCGGGTCGGGCGCCGCCAGCACGTTGCCGTCCCAGCAGTCGAAGTGCAGCAACGCCGGGCGGCGCACCTCGTCCAGCACGTCGGCGTGCCGCTGCACCAGCCGGTGCAGGCGGCCCGGAGTCACCGGCAGTCGCACGTCCCAGTCGGCCGCGTCGGCGAGGAGCGCGTGGAGCATCGCGGTGAACGCGGCCCGCCAGGTCCGCCCGCCGGCCCGCTCGTCGTCGTACCCGAACCGGTCACCTGTCACCTGGTGCAAGCCGGCGAGGGCCACCCCGAGGTCGTACCGCGCCGGGCCGTCGTCGACCGCGACGCCCGCCCCGGCCAGGTCGGCCAGCGACCGGCCGGGCAGCATCGCGGTGACCAACCATTCGCCGTACGCCGGGTCGGTGCCGTGGTGCAGCACCGGGGGTACGGGCACCTGCGGCGCCCGCTCCGCGACGAGCCGGAAGTATCGCGCCTCGGCGGCGCAGAGCCCGCGCTCGTAGCGCAGCAGCGGGGTGCCGGCCGGCGGGGAGAGCTTCACCACCACCCGGCGGTCGTCGTCGAGCAGCGCCCACCACACCGTCGCGTATCCGCCGCCGGCCAGCGGGCCGGTGTCCCGGACCCGGGTGTCCGGCCCGAACGACGCGCCCAGCAGGTGCGCCACATCGGCGCTGGTCAGAGAGCGTTGAGTCGGGCTGGTGAGGGTCATGACGACGGGTCACCCCGTCGGGCGCGCGGTGCCGAGCCGGCGGCGGCCCGCGGCACGGGGCCGGCGGTGTCGCGCCGGACCAGCTCGGCGGGGAGCACCTCGACCCGGGGCGTCGGGGTTTCCGCGCCGAGCACCAGCGACATCGCCCGGACGCCCATCTCGACGAGCGGCAGTCGCACGGTGGTCAGCGCCGGGGTCACGTCCCGGGCGATCGGCATGTCGTCGAAGCCGACCACCGAGATCTGTTGCGGCACCGCCAGCGACCGGGCCCGCAGGGTGGCGAGGGCGCCGATGGCCATCGAGTCGTTGAGCGCCACGATCGCGGTCAGCTCCGGGTCGGCGTCGAGCAGGCGGGCGGTGGCCTCGGCGCCGCCGTCGCGGTCGAACTCCGCGTACCTGATGCGTCGTTCCGGCAGCTCGCGGCCCTGCTCGCCGAGCGCCTGCCGGAGGCCGGCCAACCGGTCGGTCGTGGTGGTCAGGATGCGCGGGCCGGCGACCACGCCGATCGCCCGATGCCCCAGCCCGCACAGCTCGCGCCCGGCGAGGTAGCCGCCGGCCCGGTTGTCCGGCATCACCGCGTCGCCGGAGTGCTCGTGCCGGCCGATCACCGCCACCCGACCACCGGTGGCTCCGTACGCGGCGAGCTTCTCGTTGAGCTGCCGGGTGAACGCCTCGTCGTGGTAGCCGGAGCCAGCCAGGATCAGCGCCGCCACCTGGTGGCCCCGCAGCAGCTCCACGTACTCCAGCTCGCGGTCCGGGTCCCGGTAGCTGTTGCAGATCATCAGCAGCCGGCCCTGGTCGGTGGCGATCCGTTGCAGCCCACGGGTGATCTCGGCGAAGTACGGGTCGGAGACGTCGTGCACGATCACGCCGACGGCGCTGCGGTGTGAGCGGGCCAGCAGTTGGGCGTGGGCGTTCGGCACGTACTGCAGCTCGGCGACGGCGGCGAGCACCCGCTCGCGCAGCTCGTCGGTGACCGGCTTGCTGCTGCCGTTGATGACGCGGGAGGCGGTGGCGGGTGAGACGCCCGCGCGGCGGGCCACATCGGACAGGGTCGCCATGGCCCGCCCCCTCGATCTGTTGACGGCGTTTCGTCGTGCCGGCTAGCGTCACGGTACCGCAGAGAAAGCCCTTTCCCGCAGGGAGGCCCGGCCGTGTCCGATCGCTTCGCGGTGCTTCAGCTCGACGACCTGCCCACCAGGCGCTGCTCGTGTGGGACCACCCGCAGAGGTTTCATCGCCGAGAGCGACGGCCAGGCCAGCGTGCACCTGCTCCAGGTGCGGGACGCGGTCACCCACCACCACCGCGTCGCCACCGAGTACTACATCGTGCTCGCCGGTGAGGGCGAGATCGAGCTGGACGGGGTACGGCACCCCGCCCGGCCGATGTCCGCCTTCCTGATCAAGCCGGGTTGCCGGCACCGGGCCATCGGTGACCTCACCGTCCTGCTGGTGTCGCTGCCGGCCGCCGACGACACCGACGAGTACTTCGATGACTGACCGGTCGACCGCGCTGCCCGGCGGCATCGGGCTGTCCCGGCTGCGCGTCTACGACACGGCGGCACCGGACGGCGTGGTCGGCGGCACGCCGCACCTGCACCTGTGCTGCACCGAGGGGTACGTGGTGACCGAGGGCGAGGGCGCGGTGCAGACCCTGACCATGGCCGGCTTCCGGGAGACCCCGTTGCGACCGGGCACTGTGGTCTGGTTCGAGCCGGGCACCGTGCACCGCCTGGTCAACCGCGGTGCTCTGGCCATCGTGGTGCTGATGCAGAACAGCGGTCTGCCCGAGGCCGGCGACGCGGTGCTCACCTTTCCGCCCGAGGTGCTGGCCGACCCCGTCGCATACGCCGAGGCGGCGGCGTTGCCGGCCGGCGGGGCGCCGGTTGGCTGGTCGTCGGCGGCGGGATGACGACCGGCCCGACGGACGGGGCCGGGATGAACGGGGTGCTGCTGTCCGGGAGTGCGGTGCTGCCCGGGGTGGCCGAGCCCGCGCTGATGGCGGCCAGGATGGGCATCGACGCGGTGCCGGCCAGCAGTGCGACGGTCAGCAGGTAACCCCGGGTGGGGCCACCGATGCCGGGGGCTCGGTGCACGCCGACCACCCGGCGGTAGCCACCGGGTGACCGGTGCCGACCGAGCGCTGGCGTGCCGGGACCGTCACCTGGCTCGTGCACCGCACACCCCTTGTCGTCGGCCGTCGAAGGACATGGATGGAGATCGTCGGCCGGAAGCCGGCAAACAGCCCGATTGGCGCGATCCTGCGGGAATCAGCCTGACTTAGTCACCCTCTGTCAGCCAACCTCCACCGCGTGTCGACACGCGGGGCTGACCGAACGGTGACGAATCGCGCCGGAACGCATCCGGAACCCAGGCCGGCATGATGGCGACAAACAACGTCAAAGCATGGGTGGTCGGAATCCGGGGCAGCCGTACTGTGGGCACGCTCACCTGCTCTGCGAATATGGAGCACGACGGCAACGCAGCCGTGACCTCCGCGCACCCTCGCGGCAGGCGCGGTTGAGCGCCGGCGCTCCCGAACCGGGTTCGGCCAGAACCCGGCTCACGCCGTGCGGCAACCCCCACCGGGGCTAGGCGCGGCCGCCAGGAACCGGTCCGGCAGCAGCCGGACAGGCGCACGAGTTGCGCGGCCGGGTGACCCCCCGGTGCCGACGCAGACACGACAGGGAGAGACCGATGGCAAAGGGCGACCCCGGGGGCACCACCCGCAGCAGGCGGGCCGCACCCCGCTCCAGGAAGGGCGCGACCGGCGACCCTGAGCTGGTGCAGCTACTCACCCCCGAAGGCGAGCGGATCGACAGCGCCACCGGGCCGGACGGCACCGAGTACCGCGTCGACTTCACCGACGAGGAGTACCGCGGTCTCTACCGCGACCTGGTGCTGGTCCGGAAGCTGGACGCCGAGGCGACCGCGCTCCAGCGCCAGGGCGAGCTGGGCCTCTGGGCCAGCCTGCTCGGCCAGGAGGCCGCCCAGGTCGGCTCCGGGCGGGCGCTGCGCCCCCAGGACATGGCCTTCCCGACCTACCGGGAGCACGGCGTCCTCTACTGCCGCGGGATCGACCCGATCATGCCGCTCGGCCTGTTCCGCGGGGTCGACCAGGGCGGCTGGGACCCGAACGAGTTCAAGTTCAACATGTACACGATCGTCATCGGCGCGCAGACCCTGCACGCGACCGGCTACGCCATGGGCATCACCATCGACGGCAAGACCGGCACAGACGACGGCGAGGCGGCGATCGCCTACTTCGGCGACGGCGCCACCAGCCAGGGCGACGTGAACGAGGCGTTCGTCTGGGCCAGCGTGTTCAACGCGCCGCTGGTCTTCTTCTGCCAGAACAACCAGTACGCGATCTCCGAGCCGCTGGAGCGGCAGACCCGGGTCCCGCTCTACCAGCGGGCCGCCGGCTTCGGCTTCCCCGGGGTACGGGTGGACGGCAACGACGTGCTCGCCTCGTACGCGGTCACCCGCACGGCGCTGGACAACGCCCGCCTCGGGCAGGGTCCGAGCCTGATCGAGGCGTACACCTACCGGATGGGCGCGCACACCACCTCCGACGACCCGACCCGCTACCGGATCGCCAGCGAGGTCGAGGCGTGGCAGGCCAAGGACCCGATCGCCCGGGTCAAGGCCTTCCTGGAGAAGCAGCAGATCGCCGACGCGGGCTTCTTCGCCGAGGTCGACGAGCAGGCCCGCCGCGAGTCGGTCCACCTGCGCGAGCGGGTGCTCAACATGCCGAACCCGGAGCCGGTGACGATGTTCGACCACGTCTACCCGAACGGGTCCCCGCTGCTCGACGAGCAGCGCGCGCAGTTCAGCCGCTACCTGGAGTCGTTCGAGGGGAGCAACCACTGATGGCCACGGAGACGCTCACCCTCGGTAAAGCTCTGAACACCGGCCTGCGCCGCGCCCTGGAGAACGACAGCAAGGTCGTCATCATGGGCGAGGACGTCGGCAAGCTCGGCGGTGTCTTCCGGATCACCGACGGGCTCCAGAAGGACTTCGGCGACCAGCGGGTGATCGACACCCCGCTGGCCGAGTCCGGCATCATCGGCACCGCTGTCGGTCTGGCCATCCGCGGCTACCGGCCGGTCTGCGAGATCCAGTTCGACGGCTTCGTCTACCCCGCGTACGACCAGATCGTGTCGCAGGTGGCGAAGATGCACTACCGCTCGGGCGGGCGGCTCAACATCCCGATGGTGATCCGGATCCCGTTCGGTGGCGGCATCGGCGCGGTCGAGCACCACTCCGAGTCGCCCGAGGCGTACTTCGCGCACACCGCCGGTCTGAAGGTGGTGACCTGCGCCAACCCGCAGGACGCGTACGTGATGATCCAGCAGGCCATCGCCTCGGACGACCCGATCGTCTTCCTGGAGCCCAAGCGGCGCTACTGGGAGAAGGGTCAGGTCGACCTGGACGCTCCGCTGTCCGACGCGTACCCCCTGCACTCGGCCCGCGTGGTGCGGCCCGGCACCGACGTGACCGTGCTGGCCTACGGCCCGATGGTGCGGACCTGCCTGGAGGCGGCGACCGCCGCCGCCGAGGACGGCCGTGAGCTGGAGGTCATCGACCTACGCTCGCTCTCGCCGCTGGACCTGAGCGCGGCGTACGAGTCGGTGAAGCGCACCGGCCGGGTGGTCGTGGTGCACGAGGCGCCGTCCAACATCGGCCTTGGCGCCGAGTTGGCGGCCCGGATCACCGAGGAGTGCTTCTACTCCCTGGAGTCGCCGGTGCTGCGGGTGACCGGCTTCGACACCCCCTACCCGGCCGCCCGGGTGGAGGAGGAGTACCTGCCCGACCTCGACCGGGTGCTCGACGCCGTCGACCGCACCTTCGGCTGGTGAGCGACATGTCCCGGATCAAGACGTTCAACCTGCCCGACCTGGGCGAGGGGCTGACCGAGGGCGAGATCCTGGCCTGGCTGGTCAAGGTCGGCGACACGATCGAGCTGAACCAGCCGATCGTCGAGGTGGAGACGGCGAAGGCGGCCGTGGAGATCCCGGCGAAGTGGGCCGGGCAGGTGCAGGCGATCCACCACCCGGAGGGCACCACGGTCGAGGTCGGTACGCCGATCATCGCGATCGACACCGACCCGGGTGCCGGCCCGCTGGAGGCGCCGTCGACCACGGCCACGCCCAGCGGTGACCTGCCCACCCCGTCGGCGGCCTCGCTGGCGGCGGTGGAGGTGGCACCGGCCGAGGGCATGATCGAGCCCGGCCTGATCGGCGGCGCGGCTCCGGGCGGGCGGACCGCGGTGCTGGTCGGCTACGGCCCGCGGACGACCGCCGCGAAGCGCCGCCCACGCAAGGGCGCGGTTCCCGCGCAGGCC
>NZ_JAEVHL010000299.1 GCF_016803395.1 Micromonospora tarensis
GGGGGGCGGCAGGCGGCGCCGGGAGGCGGTCAGCGGCGGAGGGTGAGGATCAGGTCGGCCACCAGGGCTGTCCAGCCGGTCTGGTGCCAGGCGCCCAGGCCGCGCCGTTGTCGCCGTGGAAGTACTCGGGGAAGGCGACCAGGTCCCGCCAGTCCGGGTGGGTCTGGAAGAGCTGACACGCACCGTAGATCGGCCGTCGACCCCAGTCGTCCTGCGTGAAGAGCGAGATCAGCCGGGCGGAGAGGTCGTCGGCGATCTCGTCCAGGGTGCGCTTCACCCCGGAGCGGGTCGGGTACTCGACCTGGAGGTCGTCGCCGAAGAACGCCGCGTAGTCGCGGAGCGCGCTGATCAGCAGGAAGTTCGTCGGCATCCAGATCGGACCACGCCAGTTCGAGTTGCCGCCGAACAGCCCGCTGGTCGATTCGGCCGGCTCGTAGCCGACCGAGAACTCCTGCCCACCGAGGGTGACCGAGAACGGTTTGTCCAGGTGCGCGCGGGACAGCGTCCGCAGGCCGAAGTCGGAGAGGAACTCGTCCGGGTCGAGCATCCGGGCGAGTAGGCGGACCACCTGCTCCGGACCGACCATGGAGAGCAGCCGCTGCTGCCGGCCGTCCGGGCCGAGGCGGCGGGTGCCGATCACCTGGGCGTACTCGGGGCGGTTGGTGAGGAACCAGCGCAGCCGGGCACCCAACTCCGGTAGGCGGTGCAGGGTCTTCGCGGTGAGCCGGGTGGTGGCGGCCAACGGAAGCAGCCCGACGACGGAGCGGACCTTCAGCGGCACCTTCGCGCCGTCGGCGAGGCGCAGCACGTCGTAGAAGAAGGCGTCCTCGTCGTCCCACAACCCCTGTTCGTACGCGGCGGCGGCGATGTAGGCGAAATGCTCGAAGAACTTGGTGGCGGTGTCCACCCAGGTCCGGTCGTGCTCCGCGAGCACGATCGCCATGTCCAGCAGGTTGAGCGCGTACATGCCCATCCAGCCGGTGCCGTCGGACTGCTCCAGCACGCCGGCCACCGGCAGCGCCGCCGAGCGGTCGAACGGCCCGACGTTGTCCAGCCCGAGGAAACCGCCCTCGAAGACGTTGTTGCCGCCGGTGTCCTTGCGGTTGACCCACCAGGTGAAGTTGAGCAGCAGCTTGTGCATCACCCGGGCCAGGAACTCGTAGTCCCGGCCGCCGTCGATCTCGAACACCTTCAGCGCCGCCCACGCGTGCACCGGCGGGTTCACGTCGCCGAACGCCCACTCGTACGCCGGGATCTGCCCGTTGGGGTGCAGGTACCACTCGCGGAGCAGGAGCAGCAGTTGCTCCTTGGCGAAGCCCGGGTCGACCCGGGCGATGCTCACGCAGTGGAAGGCCAGGTCCCAGGCCGCGTACCAGGGGTATTCCCACGGGTCGGGCATGGAGATGACGTCGAAGCTGGTCATGTGCCACCAGGCGCTGTTGCGCCCGTGCCGACGCCCGGCCGGTGGGGTGGAGCCGGGGTCGCCGTCGAGCCACCGCTTGACGTCGAAGTGGTAGAACTGCTTGCCCCACATCAGCCCGGCGATGGCCTGCCGGGCGACAAGCGCCTCGTCGGGTGTGGCGGCCGGCGGGATCACTCCGGCGAAGAACCGGTTCGCCTCGGCCCGCCGCGCCCACACGACGGCCTCGAAGCCCTCGCTGAGGTCGGCCGGGGGCGGCGGCGCGGCGGCCGGGGGTGACGCGGTGCGGGTCAGCCGCAGCCGGATCTGCCGCTGCCCGCCGGCCGGCACGTCGAGCACGTAGTGCAGCGCACCCTTGGTGCCCTCCAGGGCCGGGTTGACAGTAGCCGCGCCGTTGACGACGTGGTCGTTGATGCCGTCCTTCGGGTACGGCGAGCGCCCGGGCAGGCCCCAGAGCCGCTCGGCGTTCGTGTCGTTGTCGCAGAGCAGCGGCACCGGTCCGCCGTCGCCCTCCAGCAGCAGTTGGCCGAGCACCCGGTGCTCGCCGACGAGCCGGGTGCCCTGGCCGGTGAGCCGGGGGATCCGGTCGCCGCCGGGCAGGCCCCAGGCCCAGGTGTTGCGGAACCACAGGGTGGGCAGCACGTGCAACGTCGCCGCCCGGTCACCCCGGTTGGCGACGGTCACCACCATGCACAGGTCGGTCGGGGACGCCTTGGCGTAGTCGACGGTCACCGCCCAGTACCTGTCGTCGTCGAAGATCCCGGTGTCCACCAGCTCGTACTCGGTGTCGTCCCGGCCGCGCAACGCGTTCACCGCGACGAGTTCGTCGTACGGGAAGGCGGCCTGCGGGTAGTGGTAGCGCCAGCGCATCCAGGAGTGCGTCGGGGTGCTGTCGAGATACCACCAGTACTCCTTGGCGTCCTCGCCGTGGTTGCCGCCGTCGCCGCCGAGGCCGAACATCCGCTCCTTGAGGATCGGGTCCTTGCCGTTCCACAGGGCGAGGGCGAAGGCGAAGGTCTGCCGGTCGTCGCAGACGCCGGCCATGCCGTCCTCGTTCCACCGGTAGGCTCTGGACCGCGCGTGGTCATGCGGGAAGTAGTCCCACGCCGTACCGTGCTCGCTGTAGTCCTCCCGCACCGTCCCCCACGCCCGTTCGGACAGATAGGGACCCCATGCGCGCCAGTCCTGCTCCCCCGAGTCGGCCTGGGCGAGCCGGAGCCGCTCAGCGTCGGGTGGCGAGGCGTCGGAGGACGATCCGTCAGTGATCACGTGCACATCTTTGACGTCGCCGCGGTACTTGACCACAGCGGCCATTCTCGTCGTGGCGTGTTACACCTTGCCGCCGGTGGAGGAAAGTTGATCGACATTCGGTTCGGCCCGCAGGTCTGCGGCGATCTGACCAGCGCGGCCAGCCGGGAGTGGCTGGTCCCCGACGGCCTCGGCGGGTACGCGATGGGCACCGTCGGCGGCCTGCGGACGCGTCGCTACCACGGCCTCCTGGTGGTCGCCGGTGAGACGCCGGCGTCCCGTCGGGTGGGACTGGTCAGTCTCGACCCGGCGGTCACAGTGCCGTCCGGCGCGCGGGTGCGGCTCGGCACGCACGAGTGGGCCTCCGGCGACGTGGACCCGCGCGGCTTCGAGCTGCTGGAGCGCTTCGACCTGGTCGACGGGCTGCCCCGGTGGCGGTGGCGGATCGGCGCGGTGGTGATCGAACGGGAGCTGGCCATGCTGCCCGGCCGCTCCTGCGTCGCTGTGGTGCACCGGCTGGTCGCCGGCGGGCCCGTCCAGCTGGAGCTGTCGGCCGCCTGCACCTGGCGGGACGCGCACGGCGAGCGGCGGGCCGACGGTCCGGTCCCGCAGATCGAGGCGGTGGCCGACGGGGCCGTGGTCGAGGGCGCGTACCGGCTCGCCGGCCCGGGCTGGACACCCGAGGGGCAGTGGTGGCTGGGTGTGCACCACCGTGAGGAGGCCAACCGGGGTCTGCACCCGAACGAGGACCTCTGGTACGCGGGCCGCTTCTCCGGCGAGCTGCGCCGCCCCGGCGACACGGTGTCGGTGCGCGCCTGGGCGGGTCGCCTCGACGAGGAGCCGCCGGCGGCCACGGAGATCGTGGCGACGGCTCGACGGCGCAACCAGCGGGTGGCGGCGGCGGCGAAGCCGGCGGACGACGTGGACGCGACCCTGGCGCTGGCCGCGGACGCGTTCGTGGTGCGCACCAACCAGGCGACGGTCGACGTGGTGGCCGGCTATCCGTGGTTCGGGGCGTGGTCCCGGGACACGATGATCTCGTACGAGGGGTTGTTCCTCTGCACGGGTCGCGCCGACGAGGGGCGGGAGCTGCTGCGGGCGTACGCGGCGACGCTCTCCGAGGGGATGCTCGCCAACACTGCCGACACCGGTCGGGTGGAGTACAACACCGTCGACGGCACGCTGTGGTTCCTGCACGCGGTGAGCCGGCACGTCACGGTCACCGGTGACACCGACCTCGGCGACGAGTTGCTCCCCGCGCTGCGGGCGGTGGTCGACGCGCACGCGGCCGGCACCCGGTACGGGATCCGCGTGGACCCGGCTAACGGGCTGCTCACCCAGGGTGCCCCGGGCACCGCGCTGACCTGGATGGACGCCCGGGTGTACGGGGTGCCGGTGACCCCGCGTACCGGTAAGCCGGTCGAGGTCAACGCGCTGTGGATCAACGGGCTGGCCGGGCTCGCGGAGCTGACCGAGCTGGCCGGGCAGGACGCGGACCAGCTGTGGCGGCGGCACGGGCAGGCCGTCGCCTCGTTCCGGGAGCGTTTCCCGGCGCCGACCGGGTGGCTGCACGACGTGCTGGACGCGCCCGCGCCGGCGTACCCGTTGGGTGGCGCGGCCGTGCACGACGACGACGCGCTGCGCCCCAACCAACTGCTGGCCTGGTCGCTGCCGTACGCGCCGCTGGAGCCGGACGAGGCGATGCTGCGGCGGATCGCGGACGGGCTGCTCACCCCGCTCGGGCCACGCAGCCTCGCCCCGGACTCGCCGGAGTTCGTGGGCCGACACCGGGGTGGCCCGGCCGACCGGGACGGTGGCTACCACCAGGGCACGGTCTGGCCGTGGTTGCTCGGCCCGTACGTGGACGCCGCCCGCCGGGGGAAGATGTCCATCGATGACGCATTCGTCGGCATTGAGTCCCATTTGATGGAATATGGGATAGGCTCAGTGAGCGAGACGGCCGATGGCCTCGCGCCGCACGCCGCGACCGGCTGCCCGTTCCAGGCGTGGTCGGTGGCCGAGCTGCTGCGGGTGCGTCGAAAGGGCCAGTAGCGCTTTACACGACCGCAACGGTGGTGTCGCCGCTGGTTATCGCGATCCCGGCAGGATTGGCCTCGATCCAGACGCGACGGCGACATCGACTCCGGTGTCGGTCGGCGCGCGCCCGGGGACAACTCAAAGGGGGCCGCATGTCACCCGACGCCCACGTGATCGACATCCACCCCGCCCGACAGCTACGGGTGCTGATGCTCTCCTGGGAGTACCCGCCGGTGCTCGTCGGCGGCCTCGGCCGACATGTGCACGCCCTCTCCGTGGCCCTGGCCGCCGCCGGCCACGAGGTCACCGTCGTCACCCGGCACGCCGACGGCGCGCCCCTGGAGGAGTACGCCGACGGCGTGCGCATCCTGCGCGCCCCGGAGGACCCGGTCACCTTCCCCCTCGCCACCGGCTCCCTGCTCGCCTGGACCATGGCCTTCAACCACACCCTCACCCGCACCGCCCTACGCGCCACCCAGGCCGGCGCGTACGACGTCATCCACGCCCACGACTGGCTGGTCGCGCACACCGCCGTCACCCTGGCCGAACACCTCGACCTCCCGCTGGTCACCACCATGCACGCCACCGAGGCGGGCCGGCACCAGGGCTGGCTGCCGGAGGAGATGAACCGCACCATCCACGGCGTCGAACACTGGCTCAGCGGGTCCTCCATCCGGGTGATCACCTGCTCGGGGTACATGCGCGAGCAGGTGACCACCCTGTTCGACGTACCGGCCGCCCAGGTCGACGTGGTGCCCAACGGGGTCGACGACCGGGCCTGGCGGGCCCGGCCACGAGCGGTCGCGTCGGCCCGGGCCCGGTTCGCCGGGGACGGGCCGCTGGTCGGATACGCCGGGCGGCTGGTCTACGAGAAGGGTGTCCAGCACCTGGTGCACGCCGTGCCCCGGCTGCGCGAGCGGCACCCGGGGCTACGCGTGGTGATCGCCGGCGACGGCCCGTACCGCGCCGAACTGGAGGCGGAAGCCCGGCGGTTGGCGCTCAGCTCGACCGTCCGGTTCACCGGTTTCCTCGACTCGACCCAGCTGCCGGCGATGCTCGGCGCCACCGACGCGACGGTGGTCCCCAGCCTGTACGAGCCGTTCGGGATGGTGGCCCTGGAGGCGGCGGCGGCGGGCGCGCCGCTGGCGGTGGCCCGCACCGGTGGCCTCGCCGAGATCGTCGAGTCCGGTGTGACCGGGGTGATCTTCCCGCACAGCGACCCGGACGCGCTCGCCGGCGCTGTCGGTCAACTGCTCGGCGACGAGGTCTACGCCCGGCGGCTGGCCCGGCGGGCCCGCACCATGGTCGGCCAGCGGTACGGCTGGGGCACCATCGCCGCCCGTACCGCCGCCAGCTACGCCACCGCCCGCCGTGAACACGGTCCTGTGCAGGCCCGACGCGCCGCCGCGCGGCTGGCGGGCGGGCGGGCCCGGATCGCCATCCCGGAGGGGAATCTGCTCACCGCCGATCACGCCGCATGCTGAGCTGAGTCGGACGATTGATAGGTGACTTCCGATCCGCTGGTTAGGGTGTAGCCCGACAGCGGCTGAGGAGGAGTGTGCACGAGTGCTGATCGCCGGTCGGTACCGGCTGCTCGACCTGGTCGGTCGCGGGGGCATGGGTCGGGTGTGGCGTGCCCGCGACGAGATGCTGCACCGCGAGGTCGCGGTCAAGGAGATCGTCCCACCGACCTGGTTGGCCGATCGCGAACGGAACGAGCTGCGCTCGCGCACTCTGCGCGAGGCGCGTGCGGCGGCCCGGCTCAACCATCCCGCCGTGGTCCGGCTCTACGATGTCGTCGCCGTCGACGGCAGCCCGTGGATCGTGATGGAGTACGTCCCGTCCCGCACCCTCCAGGACGTGGTGGACACGGAGGGGCCCCTGGAGCCGGCCCGCGCGGCCCGGATCGGCCTGGCGGTGCTCGACGCGTTGCGGGCCGCGCACCGCGCCGGGGTGCTGCACCGCGACATCAAACCGCAGAACGTGCTCGTCGCGCACGACGGACGGGTGATGCTCACCGACTTCGGGCTGGCCACCTTCGACGGTGCGACGGCGTGATGACCCGCCCCGGCATGGTCTTCGGCTCCCCCCAGTACGTCGCCCCGGAGCGGGCCGCCGAGGGGGCGTCCACGGTGGCCGCCGACCTGTGGTCACTCGGTGCCACCCTGCACGCCGCCGTGGAGGGGCAGTCCCCGTACGCCCGCAGCACGGCGATGGCCACCCTGAGCGCCCTGGCGGCCGGGCCACCGGACCCGGCCCCGCACGCCGGGTTGCTCGCGCCGGTGCTCGCCGGTCTGCTTCGCCG
>NZ_JAEVHL010000300.1 GCF_016803395.1 Micromonospora tarensis
GCGGCGCTGGCGCGCGCCGGGTCGACCCCGGCTGCCCGCCGGGCGTCCGGGGTCGCGGTCGCGGGGTAGAGCAGCGCGTTGGCCACCAGGTGCAGACCATTCTCGTTGTACGCCCGGAAGAGCGGATTGAACGCGAACAGCACCGCCCGACCGGCGCCGGTCGGCTCGTCGACGACCGCGGCCGTGCCCTTCAACGCCTCCGCGCCGACGGTGTAGCCGTTGGCCCAGAACGTGTCGCCCGTCGGGTAGCTGAGCACGTTCGTCCCGGTGCTGCTCGGGTTGAGGATCGGGTCGCTGTTGTTGAACTCGAAGTCCTCCGCAGGGCGACCCGACGCGACCGGGCTGGAGGCGTCGACGTCGACGCGCAGGTGCGAGCCGATCACCAGGTAGTCGTCCGGCTTGGTCTTCTCGGTGGTGGAGGTGAGCCCGGCGGCCCGGGCCACCCGGGTGCCCTCGTTGCGCAACCCGAGGTAGGTGTGGCCCCTGGCGACCCAGTCGCGCAGGTTGGCCTGCCCGGCGGCGGTCAGACCGCCGGTCGCGCTGCTGCCGTCGGGAACCAGCAGCACGGTACGCCCGGTGAACGCCTCGGTGTTGTCGTTGATGTCGGCGGTGGTGACCGGGGTGAGGTCGAGCCCCCACCGCTTGCCGAGCACGTAGCGTGCCTCGCCGTGCGAGCCGGAGGTGGTGGAGACGCCGGTGCCCTGGAACAGCCCCACGTCGGGCAGTTCGACAGGGGTGCCGGTGGGCCGCCCGCCGGGGGTGAGGGTGACCCCGAGCCGTGCGGCCACCTCGTCGACGGTGCGGCTGAGCTTGGCCGCCGGGAGCGCGACCCGGCTGGTCTTCAGGTCGCGGACGAGCGGGACGCCCCGGTCGAGCAGGGTGAAGGTGAACTCCGCGGCGGCGGCCGAGTCCAGCGGGTAGGTGTACGAGCCCCAGGGCCACGCCGGGCCGGTGCGACCGCCGGCGACCTTGCGGACCAGCTCGGCCCTCGGCCGGACGTCGTCTCCCGTGTAGATCGCGGAGATGCCCATCAGCAGCGGGTTGCTCCAGGACGACACGTCGTAGAAGTACGGGAACGGAACGTACGGGTCCTCGCCCAGGATGGCCTGGATCCAGTGCTTCTGCGGCTGGTCCATCGGGATCCAGTACGCGCCCTCGGGCACTGTCACGTTCGTGGCGCTGCGCCCGCCGAAGACCCGCGCGCTGGGCACCCGGGTCGGCTTGCGCACCTCGTACACCTCGACGTCCATCCGGCGCAGCCGCTCGACCAGCTGGCGGACGTCGGCGAGCTGCCGGTCGGGCAGCAGGAAGTACGAGCGGACCGTGCTGTCCGGCACCGGGAACTGGACCTCGTTGGTGGGCTGCACCACCTCGTTCGGCTCCAGGGTGCCCGCCCGGCCCTGGGCGAGCGCGTCGGTCCAGATGTCGAAGTAGCCGTCCAGCACCTCACGCTTGTTCGCGGCGGCCCAGCCGAGCGTCGACCACTGGGTGTGGAACTGCTGCTGGACCCGGTCGGCCACCGCCGACGCGCTGCCCTTCTCGTACGTCATGCCGGCCGCGCCGAAACCGGTGGTCGGCACCGTGTCGCCGTAGCCCATGAAGAACATGTCGTACGTGTCGTAGTTGAAGTAGCACTCGACGGTGACGGTGTCGTCGCAGGCGCCGTTGAAGCCGAAGCCGGCCTTGTTGGCCGCGCCGATCCGGTTGATCCAGTCCACCGCCTCACCGGCGATCTCGTGGTGGATCGGGTCGGCGTTGGGCGGGAAGAAGTACTGCCGGCCGCCCATCTCGTGCGCGTCGATGAAGACCTGCGGCGGGTAGCGGCGCAACAGTTCGAGCTTGCCGTCGGTCTCCTGCTGGGTGCGGGCGAACCAGTCCCGGTTCAGGTCGAAGCCGAACTCGTTCTGCCGCCGGGTCGCGTCGCGGCCGTCCGGGTTCTGCGTCGGCACGATGATGGTGACCAGGTTGTCGTTGCGTTTGGCGACATCGCAGGACAGGCCGGCGGCCAACTCGTACAGCGTCTTGAGCGCCGCGTCGGTGCCGCTCTTCTCGCCGCCGTGCACGTTCGCGGTGACCCAGACGATGGCCGGGCTGTCCTTCGCGGTGCGGGCGGCCGTCCGCGCGCTGGTCCGGCGGGGATCGCGCAGGTCCCGTACGTCGTCAGCGATCTTGCGCAGCTCGCTCGGCCGCACGTTGCGCTCGTTGGACACCACCGCGTACGGCAAGGTCTGGCCGAGCACGCTGGTGGTGAGCACGCCGGTGACGACCCGGTTGGAGGCACCGTCCACGGCCCCGAGGTAGGTCCGGACCTCGTCGTCGGTGACGACCCGCTGCTGCCCGACGCCGAGCGGGAAGCCGAGCACGGCCTCCGGGCTGGGCACGCTGCCCAACCGGGCGCCCGGGTCGCTGCTACAGCGGGAGGGTGGCGCGGCGCTCGCTGTCGACACGCCGCTGAGCAGGGGAGTCAGGCCGAGCAGGAGCGCGACGGTGGCCGCACCCGCCAGCCGTTTCGGAGGTGCGGTCCAGAACGAACGCGACGATGGGGCCATGGATCGGGGTCCCTTCTCGGGGAATGCCTCGCAGTGGCCGGAGCCTATGAACCGGTCGACGCGACGGTCAAGGCCTGATCGACTTCGGTGACTGCGTGGGATGCCGGCATCGTGGCCGGCTGGCAGGATGAGGAGGTGCCGGAGCTGACGCTGTTCACCGACCACCCGCCGGTTGGCCGCGGGTTCGGGCGTCCCGCGCCAACCGTTGAACGGAAGGAGGAGGCAGTGCCTGCGTCTGGGGAGACGATCACGCTTGTGGTCCAGCCGGATCTTCCGTCCGCCAATGCCGGGCGTTCTCTCGCGTCCTGGTTGCGGTCCGAGGATCGGCTTCGGGAGAAGGTGAGCACGACGCCCGTCGCCGACGCGGCGGTGCCGTCCGGCGACCTGGCGGCGGAGGCCACCCACAGCTTGCGGGTGCTCGTCGACAGCGGCGCCGATGTGATGGTGCTGGTGCAGGCGGTCGCGGGCTGGTTGACGCACCGCCGCGACGACCTGGCGGTGACCCTCACCGGACCGGACGGTTGGTCGGCCGAGTTGGACGTGCGTCGGGCTCGCGACATGGGCCAGGTGACAGCGCTCGTCGGAGCCGCCGTCGGCGCGGTGGCCCCGCAGCAGGCGTAGCCGGGCCCGTCGCCGGCCGACGAGTCGGCCGGCGACGGAGCGGGTGGGAAGGTACGGCTACCAGCTGGTCAGGCCGAGGCCGATGGTCTTGGTCAAGGTGGCGTTGTCGTCGTCGCCGTCGAGCGACCAGATCATCGCGCCACCCAGGCCGGCCCGTCGGATGTAGAGCGTCTTCTGCAGCACGACCGCCGGATCGTCGTACGTCCACAACGTCGTACCGTCGAACAGCCAGGCGTGCCCGGCGCGGAGGTCGCGGTGCACGGCGAAGCCGTTGCCGGCCAGGGTCTTGAGCTTCTTGTAGTCCTCGTACCCGGCCTCGAAGGTGGCCGGCGCGGGCCCGGTGGCCGGCTGGAAGAGGCCGTCGCCGCCGCCGCTGACGCCGGTCCAGCCGCGACCGTAGTAGGGGATGCCGAGGACGAGCTTGGCGCGTGGCGCGCCACGGGCGATCCACCCGTCGACGGCCACCTCGACGGAGAAGTCCGGGTTGTCCGGTGCCCCCGCCGGCACGCGCAGCGCCGACTGCTGGTTGGCCACCGGGTCCCAGCCGCCGTGGAAGTCGTACCCCTGCACCGTGGCGAAGTCCAGGTACTTGAAGATCTTGCGACCCTCGTAGCCGGCGTCCATTGTCGCCGGGTTGGCCGGCAGGAAGGCCGTCAGCGGGTGGTGCGTGCGGGTGGTGCGCCCGTACCCGTCGAGTTGCCGGCGGAACTCGGCCAGCAGCTTGGTGAAGTTCTCCCGGTCCTCCGGGCGGATGACGTTGCCCGGCTCACCGTCCCAGTTGGGCCACTCCCAGTCGAGGTCGATGCCGTCGAAGACGCCGGCTCCGGCGCCCGGGCCACCGGCGGCGCCGTCCCCGCCCGGCAGGTTGCCCTTGAGGTAGAGGTCGATGCAGGACGCGACGAACGCCTTGCGGGAGGCGTCGGTGCGGGCCGCGTTCGAGAAGTACGTCGACCAGCTCCAGCCGCCGAGGGAGATCAGCACCTTCAGGTCCGGATGCTTGGCCTTCAGCTTGGCGAGCTGGTTGAAGTTGCCGTTGAGCGGCTGGCCCGGGGCGTCCGCGACGCCGTCGACGCTCTCCTCGGCCGGGACGGGTCGCTGGTAGTCGGCCCAGGCGTCACCCTCACCGGGCCCGCCGTCGAGGTAGCAGCGGCCGTCCTCGCTGACGTTGCCGAAGGCGTAGTTGAGGTGGGTGAGGCGGCTCGCCGCCCCGGAGGTGTCGAGCTTCTTGACCGGGAAGGCCCGGCCGTAGATGCCCCACTGGGTGAAGTAGCCGACCCGGTGGTAGCCGGCGCGGCGCTGCTGGTTGTCGGCGGCGCTCGCGGCCGTCGGCGGTGCGGCGGTGACCAGCAGGGTCGCCAGGGCGACGACGGCGGTGAGACGGCGGTGGCGGAATGGTCGCATCGGCACATTCCCACGAGACAATCAGAACAGAATTAGTAAAGAGACTTATCTGATTGATGAAGTTAAGGGGATCGCCGTTCAGGGTCAAGAGCCGACCAACCCGCTGACCCGCGCGGTGCTGGCCCGGTCGCCGTCCGGCGGACCGGGCCAGCCGCTCAGCCGACCTGGTTGTTGTCCTTCTGCGAGCCCCAGCCGTGCCACCGGTCGATCTCGATCAGGGCGCTGACCCGACCGCGCTCCCGCCGGGGGTAGGCGTTGCCGGTGTAGTGCCGCGACAACCGGTCGATGTCGGCGAGACCCTCGTCCGCGCGCACTTCGGCGACGTGCCCGATGATGCTGACGTGGGTGTACCACCCGGCCTCGTCGAGCACGGTGAGGGACACCCGGGGATCGTTGCGGATGTGCTCCAGCCGGCGGCGGCTCTCGTCCATGTTCACCAGGATCCGGCCGTCCTCCCACAGGTACCAGGTGGCCGCGGAGACCGGCTGACCACCGTTGCGAAGCGTCGTCATCACCGCCGGATTCGGCTTCTGGAGCATGGCGACCGCGGCCTCGGGAAGCGGTGGCTTGGACATGAAGGTTCCTCCTCGGGTCGGCGTTTTGCCTTTGTACGTTACGCGGCGAAGATGGGGTCATGAGCAACTCTGTACTACCTGGACGTGTCGTCGTCACCGGTGCCACCGGCAAGCTCGGTCGGGCGGTGGTCACCCACCTGCGCGGGCTGGGCGTCGACGTGCTGGCGGTGGACCGCGCCGCGGGCCGCGACCCGCGCGACGTGGGAGGCGAGTTCCTGCTGGCCGACCTGACCGACTACGGGCAGGTGGTGGAGGCGTTCACCGGGGGTGCCGACGAGCACCCGGGCGGGGTCGACGCCGTCGTGCACCTGGCGGCGATCCCGGCCCCCGGGCTGCTGTCGAACGCGACCACCTTCGCCAACAACTCCGCCGCCACGTACAACGTGTTCGCCGCCGCCCGGGCGGCCGGAATCAAGCGGGTCGTCTGGGCGTCGAGCGAGACGGTGCTCGGGCTGCCGTTCGACACCCCGCCCCCGTACGCGCCCGTCGACGAGGAGTACGCGCCGCGACCGGAGTCGACGTACTCGTTGAACAAGGCCCTTGAGGAGGAGATGGCGCGGCACTTCTGCCGCTGGGACCCGGAGCTGGTCATGGTGGGTCTGCGCTTCTCCAACGTGATGGACGTCGAGGACTACGCGCCGTTTCCGTCGTTCGACGCCGACCCGGGGCTGCGCCGGTGGAACCTCTGGGGCTACATCGACGCCCGCGACGGGGCCCAGGCGGTCGAGCGCGCGCTCGCCCACGACCAGCCCGGTGCCGACGTCTTCATCATCGCCAACGCCGACACCGTGATGAGCCGGTCCAGCGCCAGCCTGATGGCCGAGGTCTACCCGGGTGTCGAGGTGCGCGGGGAGTTGGGCGAGCACGAGACGCTGCTCAGCATCGACAAGGCACGGCGGGTGCTGGGTTACGAACCGCGCCACTCCTGGCGGCGCCACGTCTAGGGCGGGTGTCAAAGCCGGGCCCGCCGCAGGCCGGCCAGTGGCTTTGACACGCCCTGGGTCAGCTCAGCGGGCCGCCTGGTAGGCACGGCCGACGGCGGTCGCCGTGTCGCCGGTGCGGAACAGCCCGCTCTGGTCCTTGTCCGTGGCCGGCAGGCCGAACCACGCGTACCGGTGCAGCCAGGACAGGCCGCCCAGCATCTTCGTCGCCGCGGTGAGGAACGCGGCCTGCTGGGCCTGGGTCGGGAAGCGGACCCCGTCGGAGAAGTCGATCAGGGCGAACTCGGTGAGCCAGATCGGCAGTTGGTAACGGTCGTGCACGGCCCGCAGGTACGACCTGAGCTGGTTGACCGCGTTGGCGGTGGTGAAGTCGCCGCCGTACCAGTGCAGGGCGATGAAGTCGACCCGGTAGCCGCGCTGCTTCGCTCCGGTCATGAAACGGTCGAGCCACTCGCCCGGCCGGTCACCGCCCCAGGCCACCGCCGGGCTGCCCAGCGTGAGGCCGGTGCTCTGCAGCTGCGGCCACAGCTGCAACGCCTGCTCCACGGTCAGCTGCGCCTGACCGGTCATGTCCGGCTCGTTGAAGCCGAGCAGGTAGCGGCCGTTCTTCCTGGCCTGTTGCAGGTTGGTCGCGGTGACGCTCTTCGCGCCCCAGATCATCGGGACGAACTCGCTGCCCTTCGGGCTGGTGACGCCCGGGTGGGCCACGTCCCAGGTGTAGTACCAACTCGCCCCGGAGTTGGCCAGTGCCTGGCTGACCCCGTCGAAGGTCCACACGCCGACGCCCTTGCGCCTGCCGGTCAGCGCGGGGGCCGCCGGCGCGACCGGATGCCCGGTCGTCGGCTTCGGCGCCGGCGTCGGCGTCGGCGTGCGGGGTCGCCCC
>NZ_JAEVHL010000301.1 GCF_016803395.1 Micromonospora tarensis
GGCCGGTGCCCGGGCGGGCGGGATCCGTGACCGGGCGGGCGGGGCCGTCGGCGCATGGGCGCTGGCGGGCGGCGGCCGACCGGGCTGAGCTGGGGGAATGTGCGGGCGGGGGAAACTGTCATACCTCGGGGCTAGAGTTGCCGAGGCGTGTTTTCCGCGCCCGCACGACCGCTCAAGACCGCCCAGAGCGGGACAGATTCTTCGCTTCGTCTTCTCCCGGGAGTACCCGCACCGTGGCCGACCGACTGCTTATCCGTGGCGCGCGCGAGCACAACCTGCGTGACGTCAGTCTCGACCTGCCCCGGGACGCACTCATCGTGTTCACCGGGCTCTCCGGGTCGGGCAAGTCGAGCCTGGCCTTCGACACGATCTTCGCCGAGGGGCAGCGCCGCTACGTCGAGTCGCTCTCGTCGTACGCCCGGCAGTTCCTCGGCCAGATGGACAAGCCCGACGTCGACTTCATCGAGGGCCTGAGCCCGGCCGTCTCGATCGACCAGAAGTCCACCTCGCGTAACCCGCGCTCGACCGTCGGCACCATCACCGAGGTCTACGACTACCTGCGACTGCTCTTCGCCCGCATCGGCGAGCCGCACTGCCCGGTCTGCGGCGAGCGGATCTCCCGGCAGAGCCCCCAGCAGATCGTCGACCGGGTCCTCGCGATGGCCGAGGGCACCAAGTTCATGGTGCTCGCCCCGGTCATCCGGGGCCGCAAGGGCGAGTACGTCGACCTCTTCGCCGAGTTGCAGGCCAAGGGCTACGCCCGGGCCCGGGTCGACGGCGTGGTGCACCCGCTGACCGAGCCACCCAAGCTCAAGAAGCAGGAGAAGCACACCATCGAGGTGGTGATCGACCGGCTCACCGTCAAACCGAGCGCCAAGCAGCGGCTCACCGACTCGGTCGAGGCCGCCCTGGGCCTGTCCAGCGGGCTGGTGCTGCTCGACTTCGTCGACCTGCCCGAGGACGACCCGGACCGGGAGCGCCGCTACTCCGAGCACCTGGCCTGCCCCAACGACCACCCCCTCGCGATCGAGGATCTGGAGCCCCGGGTCTTCTCCTTCAACGCGCCCTACGGCGCGTGCCCCGAGTGCACGGGTCTGGGCACCAAGAAGGAGGTCGACCCGGAGCTGCTGGTGCCGGACCCGGAGCGCAGCCTGCGCGAGGGCGCGATCCAGCCCTGGTCCACCGGGCACAACCTGGAATACTTCCTGCGCCTGCTGGAGGCGCTCGGCGAGGCCCAGCACTTCGACGTCGACACCCCGTGGCGGGCGCTGCCCGCGCGGGCCCAGAAGACGATCCTGCACGGCTCCGACGACCAGGTGCACGTGCGCTACCGCAACAAGTACGGCCGCGAGCGCTCCTACTACACCGGCTTCGAGGGCGTGGTGCAGTGGATCGAGCGCCGGCACTCCGACACCGAGTCCGAGTGGTCCCGGGACAAGTACGAGGGCTACATGCGCGACGTGCCGTGCGCGGCGTGCGGGGGTGCCCGGCTCAAGCCCGAGGTGCTCGCGGTCACGCTGGCCGGCAAGAGCATCGCCGAGGTCTGCAACCTGTCCGTGGGGGAGTGCGCCGATCTACTGTCCGGCATCGAGCTGACCGACCGGCAGAAGCTCATCGCCGAGCGGGTGCTCAAGGAGATCAACGCCCGGCTGCGGTTCCTGCTCGACGTGGGGCTGGACTACCTCTCCCTGGACCGTCCGGCCGGCACGCTGTCCGGCGGCGAGGCGCAGCGGATCCGGCTGGCCACCCAGATCGGCTCCGGTCTGGTGGGCGTGCTCTACGTGCTCGACGAGCCGTCGATCGGGCTGCACCAGCGTGACAACCACCGGCTGATCGAGACCTTGATCCGGCTGCGCGGGCTGGGCAACACGCTGATCGTGGTGGAGCACGACGAGGACACCATCCGCACCGCCGACTGGATCGTCGACATCGGGCCCGGCGCGGGTGAGCACGGCGGCAAGATCGTGCACAGCGGGTCGGTGCCGGCGCTGCTGAAGAACAAGGAGTCGATAACCGGGGCGTACCTGTCCGGGCGGCGGTCGATCCCGACGCCGGCGACGCGCCGCCCGCAGGACCCGGGCCGGGAGTTGGTGGTGCACGGCGCGCGGGAGCACAACCTGCGTAACCTGACCGTCCCGTTCCCGCTGGGTCAGCTGATCGCGGTCACCGGGGTCAGTGGCTCGGGCAAGTCGACGCTGGTAAACGACATCCTCTACGCGGTGCTGGCCAATCAGATCAACGGCGCCCGGCTGGTGCCCGGCCGGCACACCCGGGTCTCCGGTCTGGAGCACGTGGACAAGGTCGTCGGCGTGGACCAGTCGCCGATCGGTCGGACGCCACGCTCCAACCCGGCCACCTACACCGGAGTCTGGGACCACGTCCGCAAGCTCTTCGCCGAGACCACCGAGGCGAAGGTTCGCGGCTACGGTCCGGGGCGTTTCTCGTTCAACGTCAAGGGCGGGCGCTGCGAGGCGTGTTCCGGTGACGGCACCATCAAGATCGAGATGAACTTCCTGCCCGACGTGTACGTTCCGTGCGAGGTCTGCAAGGGTGCCCGGTACAACCGGGAGACCCTGGAGGTGCACTACAAGGGCAAGACCGTCTCGGAGGTGCTGGAGATGCCCATCGAGGAGGCGGCGGAGTTTTTCTCCGCCATCCCCGCCATCCACCGGCACCTCAAGACGCTTGTCGACGTGGGCCTGGGCTACGTACGCCTCGGCCAGCCGGCACCGACCCTCTCCGGCGGTGAGGCGCAGCGGGTCAAGCTCGCGTCCGAGCTACAAAAGCGCTCCACCGGGCGGACGGTCTACGTGCTCGACGAGCCGACCACCGGGCTGCACTTCGAGGACATCCGCAAGCTGCTGATGGTGCTGGAAGGGCTGGTCGACAAGGGCAACACGGTGATCACCATCGAGCACAACCTCGACGTGATCAAGACGGCGGACTGGCTTATCGACATGGGCCCGGAGGGCGGCCACCGGGGCGGCACCGTGCTCGCCACCGGCACCCCCGAGGAGGTCGCGGAGGTGGCGGAGAGCCACACCGGCGAGTTCCTGCGCCAGGTGCTCAAGCTCGACGGCAAGGCCAAGGGCGCGGCAGCCGCCACCACCCGGGCCGCCAAGGCCAACGGCGCGACCAAGGCCAACGGCGCGACCAAGGCGCGGGCCAGCCGCAAGGTGGCGGCCGGCGCGCGCTGACCTCGATCCCTCCGGGGCGGGTCCGATCGGCTTCGGCCGTGTCCACCGAGACACGGCCGGGCCGGTGGTGGCCCGCCCCGTCCCTTTTCACGGGTCGGATGGATGTCGCGGTGAACCATCAGGCACAGTTGCCCGTGTGGAGAAGTGTGACCGGCTGTTGACCGGCGCAGCGGGCTAGAGAGAGGCGA
The DNA here is from genome assembly GCF_016803395.1 of Micromonospora tarensis. Taxonomy (GTDB): domain Bacteria; phylum Actinomycetota; class Actinomycetes; order Mycobacteriales; family Micromonosporaceae; genus Micromonospora; species Micromonospora tarensis. Next base: position 3,386 of record NZ_JAEVHL010000301.1, read on the forward strand.
GGCATGAGTGACGATCAGGCGCTGACCGGTCCGGGTGGGCAGAGCCGTCGTACCCTGCTCACCGGTGTCGGGGCGGTCGGCGCGGCCGTCGTCCTGGCGGCCTGCGGCAGTGACGACGGTGGCAACGGCAGCGACGCCCCCACCAGTGGCGGCCCGGCCGTGCCCAGCACCGGCGACGCCGGTGGCGGCGACCGGCAGGGCGCCCAGTCGCTGGCCACCACCGCCGACATCCCGGTCGGTGGCGGCAAGGTCCTCGCCACCGACGGCGTGGTCATCACCCAGCCCACCGCCGGCCAGTTCAAGGGCTTCAGCCCGATCTGCACCCACCAGAACTGCCCGGTGACGAACGTCGACGGCGGCACCATCAACTGCACCTGCCACGGCAGCAAGTTCTCGATCGAGGACGGTTCGGTGAAGGCCGGCCCGGCCACCAAGCCGCTGCCGCCCCGGGACATCAAGGTCACCGGCGACCAGATCTCGCTGGCCTGACCGCCGGCCCGGTCCTGCGGGCAGCCCGGCAGCTTGATCGACTCGCGTTTCAGGAAGTCGGGGTATCCGGCACCGGCCGATGCCCCGACTTTCGGTATACCGAGTTGATCTAGCGGCCGGCGTGGCGTGTCGGTGCCGCGGACTAGGCTTGTTCGCGTGGCTGACCCCTCGACCTACCGTCCCGCGCCCGGCACCATCCCGGAGTCACCGGGGGTCTACCGCTTTCGCGACGGCACCGGCCGGGTGATCTACGTCGGCAAGGCGAAGAACCTGCGCAGCCGGCTCAACTCCTACTTCGGCGACATCTGGAACCTGCACGAGCGCACCCGGCAGATGGTCACCACCGCCGAGTCGGTCGACTGGATCATCGTCGGCACCGAGGTCGAGGCGCTCCAGCACGAGTTCACCTGGATCAAGCAGTACGACCCCCGGTTCAACGTCCGCTACCGCGACGACAAGTCGTATCCGTACCTGGCCGTCACCCTCAACGAGGAGTACCCCCGGTTGCAGGTGATGCGCGGCGCGAAGCGCAAGGGGGTGCGCTACTTCGGCCCGTACTCGCACGCCTGGGCCATCCGGGAGACCCTCGACCTGCTGCTGCGGGTGTTCCCCGCCCGGACGTGCTCGGCCGGCGTGTTCAAGCGGGCCGGCCAGGTCGGTCGTCCCTGCCTGCTCGGCTACATCGGCAAGTGCTCGGCGCCCTGCGTCGGCACCGTCTCCGCCGACGAGCACCGGGCCATCGTCGACGGGTTCTGCGACTTCATGGCCGGAAAGACCGACACCATGGTCCGCAAGCTCGAACGCGAGATGACCGAGGCGAGCGAGCAACTGGAGTTCGAGCGGGCCGCCCGGTTGCGCGACGACGTGGCCGCGCTGCGCCGGGCCTTGGAGAAGCAGACCGTGGTGCTCGGCGACGGCACCGACGCCGACGTGGTCGCGTTCGCCGACGACCCGCTCGAAGCGGCCGTGCAGGTCTTCCACGTCCGCGACGGCCGGGTGCGTGGCCAGCGCGGCTGGGTGGTGGAGAAGACCGAGGACCTGACCACCGGCGACCTGGTGCACCACTTCTGCACGCAGGTGTACGGCGGCGAGCACGGCGAAGGTGACGTCCCCCGCGAACTGCTGGTCCCCGAGTTGCCCGCGGACGCCGACGCGCTGGCCGAATGGCTCTCCAACCACCGGGGCAGCCGGGTGTCGCTGCGGGTGCCCCAGCGCGGCGACAAACGTTCCCTGATGGAGACGGTGGAGCGCAACGCCAAGGACGCCCTGGCCCGGCACAAGCTCAAGCGCTCCGGTGACCTGACCACCCGGGGAAAGGCACTCGACGAGATCAGCGAGGCGCTGGGCATGCGCACCTCACCGCTGCGCATCGAGTGCTTCGACATCTCCCAGATCCAGGGCACCGACGTGGTCGCCAGCATGGTGGTCTTCGAGGACGGGCTGCCCCGCAAGAGCGAGTACCGGCGGTTCATCGTCCGGGGCGCCACCGACGACCTCTCCGCGATGTCCGAGGTGCTGCGCCGCCGCTTCGCCCGCTACCTGGACGCCCGGGCCGAGACCGGCGAGGTGGGGGTGGAGTCGGCCGACGACCCGACCGCCCCGGAAGACGTGGGCGAGCCGCAGGTGGGTGTCCTGATCGACCCGACTACTGGCCGACCGCGGAAATTCGCGTACCCGCCGCAGTTGGTGGTCGTCGACGGCGCGCCCCACAGGTCGCGGCCGCGCCCAGGCCCTCGCCGAGCTGGGCATCGACGACGTGGCGCTGTGCGGGTTGGCCAAACGGCTGGAGGAGGTGTGGCTCCCGGACGACGAGTTCCCGGTCATCCTGCCGCGCACCTCGGAAGGTCTCTACCTGCTGCAACGGGTGCGCGACGAGGCGCACCGGTTCGCCATCACCTTCCACCGGCAACGTCGCTCGAAGCGGATGACCGAGTCGGCGTTGGACCACGTCCCCGGCCTCGGGGAGGTCCGCCGCAAGGCGCTGCTGCGGCACTTCGGCTCGCTCAAGCGGCTCTCCGCCGCGACCGTCGACGAGATCACCGAGGTGCCCGGAGTGGGTCGGCGTACCGCCGAGGCGATCCTGGCCAGCCTCGACCAGGGCACAAAGGCCGGCGAGGGCACGGAGCCGACGCCCAGCCCCTGAACCAGGCCTACCTTTCCCCGCCTACCTCTCAACGGTGATCGATTCTGCTTTCCGTGATGTCGCGGTATCCCGCACGCCGGGACACCCCGACTTCCTGGAACCCGAGTTGATCACGGTGATGCGCCGGCTACGCATCCGGGGCGGAGCGGGGCCGGCCGGAACGATCGCCGGCAACACATCCGGACGGGAGCTGGACTGACCGGGACGTTCGGCGTGATCGACGCGGGTTTCTTGATGTCGGGGGATACCGCGCGCCGGGATAGCGCGACTTCCTGGAACCCGAGTCGATCACCGCGATGCGCCGGCGACACATCCGTGCCGGAGTGGGTCCGGGCGGGACGGTTGACGTGATCGACTCGGGTTCCTTGATGTCGGGGCATCCCTCGCGCGGGGATACCGCGATTTCCTGGAACCCGAGTCGATCACCCCGGTGGATTGCCGCGTTGGTCTGCCAGGGTGGGGTGTTTGTCTGGTTTGGTGGTCGTCGTCGGGTGGTCGGGGCCACCCGGGCCGCGGAATCCGGGCCGCCCCGGGGTCGTTATACCTGGCACGCCACCGCGACTCGCAGGTCATGGCGCGGAGCCGCCGCCGGGAACACCCACCCGGCCACCCCGGTTACACCCCGGCACCGGCTGAGACGCCCGAGGGAATGCACCCCGGCCGGGCACCGTTACACCCCGTCCCGACGCCGGCCCGACCAAGGGCGCCGGGCCCAGGAAAAGCTTCCCGCACGGCCACCCCCGTTGCCGTCGCGGATCCCCCAATGCAGTCGCGGATCCCCCAATGCAGAGGAGCACGCCATCATGCGTACCGATCTGATCCGTAAGACCGCCCTGACCGCCGCTGGCCTCGCGTTCACCGGCGGCG
>NZ_JAEVHL010000302.1 GCF_016803395.1 Micromonospora tarensis
CGCGGCGGCCGCCGGGGCAGCGCGTGTCGCAGCACCGTGGCGGCCTGTTGCAGGGCGCGGACCGGGTCGCCGCGCAGCCGGCACTCCAGCGCCAGCCACCCCCGGTAGTCCAGCTCCAGCAGGGTCCGCACCAGCGCCGGCCAGTCCAGGTGCCCGGCCCCCGGCTGGTACCGGTTGGAGTCGCTGACCTGCACGTGGCCCAGGTAGGGCGCGGCGGCACGCAGCGCCCGGTGCGGGTCGTCCTCCTCGATGTTCATGTGGAAGGTGTCGGCGACCACCCGGACCGAGGGCAGCGCGAGCGCGGCGCAGAGCGCCACCGCCTCGTCGAGCCGGTTGACCATGTGGTCCTCGTACCGGTTGAGGGGTTCCAGGAAGAGGGTGACCCCCTCGGCCCGGGCGTGTTCGCCCAGCTCGCCGAGGGTGTCGAGGAGCACCTGCCGGTCGCCGGCCGGCGGGCGCGGCGGTTCGAACGGTGGCAGCCGCCGGGAGAACATCCCCCAGGCGGCCGGGGTCATCACCCCGACGCCACCCAGCTCGGCGATCACCGAGAGCTGGGAGCGCAGGTTGCGGACGGCGTCGGCGGAGCGGGTGGGGTCGAAGTCGCCGATGAAGTGGTCCATCTCGACGCAGACGGTGGGCAGCACCACCCCGGCGGCGCGGGCCCGACGCAGCTCGGGCAGGCGACGGGCGAACGCGAGGTCGCCGCGTCCGCGCAGTTCGATGCCCTGGTAGCCGAGGGCGGTCGCGAGGGCGTACTTCTGGATCAGGTTGGTGCCCGGCAGGAGTTGTTCCTGGCAGGCCAGCGCGATGGTGGTCATCTAGAACCTCAGCACGACTTGGAGGACGTCACCGGCGCCGCGGTCGAGCAGCGCGAGGGCGTCGGCGACCGCGCTGGCGTCGACGATGTGGCTGACCAGCGGCAACGGGTCGACGCTGCGTTCGGCCACCAGGTCCATGAAGGTCTGCGCGACCCGGTCTCCGGTCCACCGGCCGGCCATGCTCGGCGCGGGGGTGGGCCCGGAGACCTGGGCGGCCACCAACTGGATGCGGTTGTGGTGGAACTCTTCGCCGAGGCCGAGCGCGTCGGCCTGGCCCTGGTAGAAGCCGGCGGCCACCACCCGGCCGGCGTGTGCGGTGGAGCGGATCGCCTCGTGCAGCGCCGGGTACGCGCCGGACAGCTCCAGGCAGACGTCCGCGCCCCGGCCGTCGGTGGCCCGGCGGAGCAGCGCTGCGGCGGACTCGGCGGCAGCGTCCACGATGGACCGGGCACCGTAGCGGGCGGCGTACGTCAGCCGGTCCGGGACCGGGTCGACGGCCACCACCCGGGCCCCGGAGAGCACCGCGAGCCGGGTGGCGAGCAGCCCGATGACGCCCTGCCCGAAGACACCGACCCAGTCGCCGAGGTGCAGGTCGCCGGCGAGCACGGCGGTCAGCGCGACGGCGCCGGGCCGGGCGAAGACCCCGGTGAGCGGGTCCAGCCCGGCGGGGAGCGGACGGACCGCCTCGGCGGCCAGCACGGCCTCGGCCCGGTGCCCCCAGATGCCCCAGACGAGCTGCCCCGGGTGTCGGTCGGTGACCTCCGGCGCGACCTCGACGACCTCGCCGACCTCCTCGTAGCCGAAGCCGATCAGGGGGTAGGGCACCGGGGTCTGACGGGGGACGAACATCCGGGCGGCGTCGTCCCAGTCCTTGCTGAGCCGGGGATTGCTGCCCCGGTAGAGGGTCAGCTCGGTACCGGCGGAGATGCCCGAGTAGCAGGTGCGGACGCGAACCTGCTTGGGGCCGAGCGGATCCGGGGGGCAGGGCTCGAGGCTGATCCGTCGAGGCCCGGCGAGAGAGACAACCCAGTTGACCATGAGTCACATCCCGGTAGCACTGGGCTCCAGGATAGCAAAAAATAGCCATATGTCTTGTCATTGATCAATCGAAGGTGTTGAATCCGTCATGTACCCTTCGAGAGGAGTGCCACCGATGTCAGCACCTCCGAGGCGGATACTCGCCACCACCCTGATCCTGGCACTGACCACGTCCACCCTGCTGGCCTGCGGCGACGACGAACCAGACAGCAACAGCAAGAAGATCACCGTCTGGAGCCTGGAGGACGTGGCCGACCGGGTCACCGCCACCAAGGCGATCATCGCCGACTTCACCGCCAAGACCGGGATCCAGGTCGATCTCGTGACCGTCAACGAGGACCAGTTCCCCTCCCTGATCGCTGCCAACGCCGCCGCCGGCGACCTGCCCGACGTGGTCGGTTCGGTCTCCCTCGCCGGCATCCGTACGCTCGCCGGTAACGAACTGCTGCACGCCTCGGCGAACGCGGAGGTCGTCGACAGGCTGGGCAAGCAGACGTTCTCGCCGCGAGCGCTGGAGCTCACCTCCGACGACGGCAAACAGCTCTCCGTGCCCAGCGACGGGTGGGGGCAGCTGCTCGTCTACCGCAAGGACCTGTTCGCCGCGGCGGGCCTGCCCGCCCCCGACACGTACGAACGGATCACCGACGCCGCGGCGAAGCTGAACACCGGCGGCGTCGCCGGCATCACCGCGGCCACCGCCCCCAGCGACGTGTTCACCCAGCAGACCTTCGAGCACCTGGCGCTGGCCAACGGCTGCCAGCTCACCGACGACTCCGGCGCGGTCACCCTGGACTCACCCCAGTGCGTCGAGGCGTTCCGCTTCTACGGTGACCTGATCCGCACCAGCTCGGTGCGGGGCGCGCAGGACGTGGACACCACCCGGGCCACCTACTTCGCCGGCAAGGCGGCCATGGTGATCTGGTCGCCGTTCATCCTCGACGAGCTGGCCGGGCTGCGTAACGACGCCAAGCCGACCTGCCCGCAGTGCCAGGCCGACCCGACCTTCCTCGCGAAGAACAGCGGGTTCGTCACCGCGATCAAGGGCCCGAACGGCACCGAGCCGGCCCAGTACGGCGAGATCAGCTCCTGGGCCGTGCTGGACGGCGCGGTGGCCGACCCGGCGAAGTCCTTCGTGGAGTACATGCTCGGTGACGGCTACCCGCGCTGGTTCGGCATGTCCCCGGAGGGCCGCTTCCCGGTGCGCAAGGGCACCCCGGCCGAGCCGGAGGCGTACCTGACCGCCTGGAACACCAGCCAGGCCGGCGTGGACGCCAAGAAGCCCCTCGCGGAGGTGTACGGCGAGGACGTGCTGGCCACCCTGCGCCGCAGCCCGGACACGTTCGGCCGGTGGGGGCTCAGTCAGGGGCAGGGCAAACTCGTCGGCGCGATGCTCGGTGAGCTGCCGGTCCCCAAGGTGTTGGGCGACCTGGTCGGCGGCAAGTCCGACGCGGCGGCCGCCGCCAACCGGGCGAAGAAGGACGTCGACGCCATCAAGGCCGGTGTCAATTGACCACCACCGCGCCCGGCCCCGGCCGCTCCCCCACCCGGGAGCGGCCGGCGACACCCCGGCGCCCACTGACCCTGCGCCGACGCGAGTCCCGGGCCGGGCTCGCGCTCGTGGCACCGACCCTGCTCGTCACCATCGCGGTCATCGGCATCCCGATCGTGTGGACCGTGGTGCTCGCCTTCCAGCGGGTCCGGCTCGCCACGCTGCGCAAGACCGGCCTGTTCGGCGAGTTCACCATGGACAACATCGACCGGGTGCTGCACACCCCCGGCTTCGCCGAGACGTTGTGGGTCACGCTGATCTACAGCATCGGTGGCACCGTCGGGTCGATAGCGCTCGGCCTGGTCGCCGCGCTGGTGGTCCGCCGGCCGTTCCGGGGGCGCACAGTGGTCCGGGCGTCCATGCTGCTGCCGTACGTGGCTCCGGTGGTCGCGGTGACCTTCGTCTGGCAGGTGATGCTCGACCCGCAGCTCGGCATCGTCAACCACTGGGGTCAGCGGCTGCTCGGCTGGGACGCCCCGGTGCCGTTCCTCACCCAGGAGTCGACAGCGCTGGCCACCGTGATCGTCTTCGAGGCGTGGCGGTACTTCCCGTTCGCCTTCCTGTTCCTGCTGGCCCGGCTCCAGGCGGTGCCCGGTGAGTTGGAGGAGGCCGCCCGGGTCGACGGCGCCACCCCCACCCAACGCTTCCGGCACATCCTGCTGCCGCAACTGCTGCCGGTGATCGCCCTGCTGGGCGTGCTGCGCTTCATCATGACGTTCAACAAGTTCGACGACGTCTACCTGCTCACCGGCGGTGCGGCCGGCACCGAGGTGGTCAGCGTGCGGGTGTACGAGTTCCTCACCGCCCGCACCGACATCGGGGCCGCCGCCGCGCAGGCGGTGGTGCTGGCCGTGGTGCTCATCGTGTTCGTGCTGATCTACCTGCGCTTCTTCGGACGGAGGGTGGGCTGATGGACCGCGACGCCGTCGAGACGGTGAGCCTGCGTTGGCTGCGCCGCCTGGTGATCGCCGTGTTCCTGCTGGTCACGGTCTTCCCCTTCTACTACATGCTGGTGCTCTCGGTGCGCCCCATCGAGCGGCTGCTGCTCGACCCCGGCGCGCTGGTGGTCGGCTTCGGTGAGCTGACCGTGGCCACGTACGCCGAGGTGCTCAGGACCACCGCCGACGGCGGCCAGGGCTTCCTCACCTTCATCGGCAACAGCGGGTTGGTCGCGGTCGCGGCGACAGTGCTCACCCTGCTGGTGGCGATCCCCGGCGCGTACGCGGTGGCCCGGCTGCGGTTCTTCGGTCGGCGGCAGGTGGACTTCCTCTTCCTCGCGGTCTACCTGTTCCCGTCGATCGTCATCGCGATCCCGCTGTTCGTGGTCTTCACCCGGGCCGGGCTGCGCGGCTCGCTGTTCGGACTGGTGCTGGTCTACATCTCGCAGACGTTGCCGGTCTCGGTCTACATGCTGAAGAACTACTTCGAGACGATTCCGGTCAGCCTGGAGGAGTCCGCGGCCATCGACGGCGCCGGTCGGCTCGGCATCATCCGGCGGGTCAGCCTGCCCCTGGCGATGCCGTCGATCATGGCGGTCGCGCTCTACGACTTCATGATCGCCTGGAACGAGTTCCTCTTCGCCCTGCTGTTCCTGGTGGACAAGCCCGACCGGTGGACGGTGTCGCTCGGGCTGTCCCTGCTCGCCGACGGGGTGGAGGTGCCCAAGACGGTGCTGATGGCCGGGTCGGTCGTGCTGACCCTGCCCATCGTGATCCTCTTCTTCGCGAGTGAGCGCCTGCTGACCGAGGGTCTGACCAGCGGCGCGGAGAAGGGCTGAGGGTAGGCGTCACAGTCCGGAAACACCGGAGTGTGACGCCTACCACAATCGCATTCGGGTCCGTACCATCGGCACGTCCTTGTCCACGGCACAGCTGAGGGAGCCGGCGCATGAGCCAGGCACGACGGACCGTCCGACCGAAACTGCCGGCGGGGACTACACCGACCGGCTGCGGCGCCTCGGTGGTGCCCGTTGGAAGCAGCTGTTGGACGTGCAGGCTCCGTACCGGTGGAACCTGCGCCGGCTCAATCTCGGCCACACCCTCGACGTCGGCTCGGGACTGGGTCGCAACCTCGCCAACCTGGACGGCAACGGCGTGGGCGTCGACCACAACCCCACCTCGGTGGCGCACACCCGGGCCGCCGGGTTCGAGGCGTACACGGTGGAGGAGTTCAAGGACAGCCCGCACGCCCGCCCGGGCGCGTTCGACTCGATGCTCGCCGCGCACCTGCTGGAGCACCTGCCCGCCGACCAGGCGCGTGAGATCATCTCGTCCTACCTGCCGTACGTACGGCCGGGCGGGCAGGCGGTGTTCATCACCCCGCAGGAGCGCGGCTACGCCAGTGACGCCTCACACGTCCGGTTCGTCGGCTTCGCCGAGGCGGCGCAGACCTGTCAGGAGCTGGGCCTGACCGTCACCAGGCAGTACTCGTTCCCGTTCGCCCGGCCGCTCGGGCGGGTGTTCACCTACAACGAGTTCATCACCGTGGCCCGGCTGCCCTGATCCGGCTGCCCCGGGTCACCCGTCGGGCCCGCACCGGCCCGGTTACGGTGGCCACATGGCCAACCCGACCCGCTGGGCGACCGACACCGGTCCCGAGCACTCGCAGTGGTATATCGACCGGTTCCGCAAGCTCGTGGCCGAGGGCGCGGACCTGGCTGGTGAGGCCCGACTGGTGGACGCGCTGGTCGCGCCCGGCTCACGGATCCTCGACGCCGGCAGCGGCACCGGCCGGGTCGGCGCCGCGCTGGCCGACCGGGGGCACACGGTGGTCGGAGGTGGACGCCGACCCCGCGCTGGTGGCCGCCGCCCGCGCCGACTACCCCGGCCCGACCTGGCTGGTCGCCGACCTCGCCGAGCTGGACCTACCGGCACTGGGTGAGCCGGAGCCGTTCGACGCGGCGGTGCTGGCCGGCAACGTGCTGGCCTTCGTCGCCGTCGGCACCGAGCCGGAGGTGCTGCGCCGCGTCGCCACGCACCTGCGGCCCGACGGCGTGCTGACCGTGGGCTTCGGCACCGACCGTGGTTACCCGCTGACCGCGTTCGACGCCGACGCGGTGGCCGCCGGGCTGCGGGTGGAGCAGCGCTTCGCCACCTGGGACCTACGCCCGTGGCGCGACGACGCCTCGTTCGCGGTGAGCGTTCTGCGCCGCCCGGCCGACTGACACCCGAGCGCGGCACGCTCACTTCGTGCCGGCGACGGCGACGGCGCGGGCCGCCGCGGGGTCCAGGGTGGCACCGGCCGGCACCAGGCTGACCAGCCCGGCCGGCAGCCGCAGCGGGCGCACCTCGCGGTAGCCGAGCATCGGAAGCACCTCCCGGTCCGCCAGCACGTACCGCCGGCCCAGGTCGGTGACCACCGACACCGCGCCGCCGGTCGCGCCCGGCGCCGC
>NZ_JAEVHL010000303.1 GCF_016803395.1 Micromonospora tarensis
CGGCGGGGGTCGGCGGGGCGGGCGGTGGCGCGTCCAGCCCGAGGGCGCGGGCGACGGTGTCGAACCGGCCGCCCAGCGCCAGCGTCGCCGAGGTGGCGACGACGGTGCGTTCGTCGTACAGGTGAGTGGCGAGGGTGCCGGCCACCGACAACGGCGCCACCACCAGCGCCCGGCGGCTGCCGCTGTCGTTCTTCTCCACCCAGGCCACGTCGTGGTCGGCCTCCTCCAGCAGCGCTGCGCGGTGCTGGAGAGCTCGTCCAGCGCGGCCTTGGTTTGCTGCTTGCGGACCGGGTCGGGGTCGTCGGACTTGATGTCGCCGATCGCGTCCAGCGCCGAGCGGGTCGCCGCGTCGAGCAGCGTGCACGCCTCGCGCAGCGGCGTCGGCAGCCCCGCGGTGATCCGCCCGGCCGGTGCCTCGGCCAGCCCGACCGCGAGGGCGTCACCGGCGGCGGTGAGCGCCTCGGCGGTCTCCGGGCGCAGCAGCGTACGGGCCCGTCGGGTGGTTCGGTCGATCAGCTCCGGCACCAGCTCCGCCTGGGCCGCGGAGGAGACCCGGTCGGCCAGCTCGTGTGCCTCGTCCACGATGAGCAGCTTGTGCGGCGGCACGATGTGCCGGTCGGCGAGCATGTCGACAGCGAGCAGGCTGTGGTTGGTCACCACGATGTCGGCCTCCCGGGCCCGAGCCCGCGACGCCTCGGCGAAGCACTCCTGCCCGAACGGGCAACGGGTCGCCCCGACGCACTCCCGGGCCGGCATCGACACCAGCCGCCAGGCCTGGTCGTCGACGCCCGGGTCCAGCTCGTCGCGGTCGCCGGTGGCGGTCTTCTCCGCCCAGTCGCGTAGCCGCTCGACCTGCTTGCCCAGCCGACCCGCCTCACCGAGCCACTTCGTTCCGCCGCCGGGACGGGCCGCCGGGGCGTCGAAGAGGGTGTCCTCCGGCTCCTCTTCGGTGGAGTTGTCCAGCCGGGCCAGGCAGAGGTAGTGGTGGCGACCCTTCAGCACCGCGAAGGTGGGTCGACGGCCGAGCACCGGCTCGACCGCGTCGGCGAGCCGGGGCAGGTCGTGGTCGACCAGTTGGGACTGCAACGCCAGGGTGGCGGTGGAGACCACCACCGGACCGTCCACAGTGAGCGCGGGCGCCAGGTAGGCCAGGGACTTGCCGGTGCCGGTGCCCGCCTGCACGAGCAGATGCTCGCCGCTGGCCACGCACTCCTCGATCGCCGTGGTCATCTGTAGCTGGCCGGGGCGTTCCGCGCCGCCGGGCACCGCGCCGACCGCCGCCGCCAGCAGCTCGGTGCCGCTGGGCCGGGCACCCCGGCGCCGGCTCCCGGCACGGGCCGACGGGGTGGCGGAACCGGTGGCGGTGCGGGGCGGAGTCACCGTGCGACGGTACCCGGCGCCGCCGACAGCGGCCGTGCCCATCCGCCGCGTGGCGCGCGGTGGTCCAGGCCTGAGCACTGGGCGATGCCGTCCGGTTACGGCCGCACTACGTCGCGTGGGCAGGATCAGTTAGGGTGCGAATCATGCCGAGCGACGTGGTCCGAGTGATCTACCGCAAGTACGACGGCAGCGCCCACCGCGACTACCCGGCCCGCCGGCTCACCGAGGACGACCTCGGCATCTGGCTCGGCGTGCCCGAGGGCACCGAGTCGGTCTACCACGGCCGGCGTCGGTGGAGAAGATCCCGTTCGTGCTGCTGGTGCCACATCACGCCTGGTGGACGGCGATGTTCAATCCGCCGCCCCGGACCAGCGAGGTCTACTGCGACATCGCCACCCCGGCGCGTTGGGAGTCGGACGACACGGTCCACCTCATCGACCTGGACCTGGACGTCGTCCGACGGCGGGCCACCGGCCTGGTGGAGTTGCTCGACGAGGACGAGTTCGCCGAGCACCGGGCTCGGTTCGGTTATCCGGACGACGTGGTGGTCGAGGCCGAAGCCGCTGCTCGCCGGCTGTTCGGGGCGCTCGGCGACGGCACCGAGCCGTTCGCCGGCGCGTACCGCAAGTGGTTGGCCCTGGTGGTCTGACCCGGACGTCCGGTCGGCGCCGGCGGCAGCGGTGCGCCGAGCGCCGGCCTCGGCGGGCGGAAAGCCGGTGGGTGGGTGATGATCCGTGCATGAGCGCACCTGAGCAACCGCAGATCGTGGCACCGGACGGCGGCTCCGTACGGGAGTTGCTGCGGGTCACCGCACCGGTGGACCTGGGCGCGATCGACCCCCGGTCCACGCCCGGCCTGCCGGCGGCGGCGGAACGCGCTGAACACCGCAAGACCTGGGCGCGGGAGCAGGTGGAGCTGGTCGGCGCCGAACTGGGCCGGCAGCAGGAGATGCTGTTCGCGACGGCCAAGACCGGTTCGGACCGTCCCACCCGCCGGGTGCTGCTGGTGCTCCAGGCGATGGACTGCGGCGGCAAGGACGGCACGATCAAGCGGGTGGCCGGCGCGATGAACCCGCTGGGCCTGCACATCCGGTCGTTCGGGCCGCCGACCGAGCGGGAGTTGCGGCACGACTTCCTCTGGCGGATCCGCCGGGAGCTGCCGCCCCCGGGGTACGTGGGGATGTTCAACCGTTCGCACTACGAGGACGTGTTGATCGCCCGGGTCGGTTCGCTGGTGCCGGAGACGACCTGGCGGGCCCGCTACGACGAGATCAACTCATTCGAGCGGGAGTTGACCAAGGGCGGCGTCACCCTGATCAAGGTGATGCTGCACATCTCGTACGCCGAGCAGGGCAAGCGCCTGTTGGACCGGCTCACCGACCCGCGCAAGCACTGGAAGTACAACCCCTCCGACATCGACTCCCGGGCGCACTGGGACGACTACCGGGCCGCGTACGCCGAGGCCCTGAGCCGGTGTGGCACGGACGCCGCGCCCTGGTTCGTGGTGCCGGCGGACCGCAAGTGGTACCGGGACTGGGCGGTGGCGCACCTGCTGCGTGAGACGTTCGACACGCTCGATCTGGGGTATCCGGCTGCCGATTTCGACGTGGCACGGGAGCGGAAGCGGCTCCTCGCTGGGGGAGCGGGTGCGGGTGGGGCGGCCGAGATGAACGACAGATGAACGACCGGTGAATGACGCCTGGCCAGGGGTGGGCCGGCGAATTCCCGGATCTGCCGTTTCCTAGCATTCACCGAGCGGGCGTCCGTTGGGCACCGCCACCCTTCCACCGACGCGACGAGGTCTGTGCTGTGAAGTTTTCCTTCCGCCCCACCGAGGGCGCCTTCTACGAGCTCTTCACCAGGGCCGCGCAGAACCTGGTCCGGGGCACCGCGCTGCTCAACGAGCTGGCCCTGCCCGGCGTGGACGTGCAGTCCGTCAGTGAGCGGCTGACCGAGGTCGAGCACGACAGCGACCAGATCACCCACGAGCTGTACAAGAAGATCAACTCGACCTTCATCACCCCGTTCGACCGGGAGGACATCTACCGGCTCGGCTCGCTGTTGGACGACGTCATGGACCACCTGGAGGCGGTCGGCGACCTGCTCTACCTCTACGGCCTGACCGAGCTTCCGGCGCTGCCCCGCGAGCTGCACGAGATGGTGAACGTGCTCGACCAGCAGGCCAAGTTGACCGCCGACGCGATGCCCCGGCTGAAGTCGATGAAGGATCTTGAGGACTACTGGATCGAGTGCAACCGGCTGGAGAACGAGGGCGACCGGATCAACCGGCAGCTGCTGGTCCGGCTCTTCTCCGGTGAGTACGACGCGTTGACGGTGCTGAAGATGAAGGAGGTCGCCGACGAGCTGGAGGCGGCCTGCGACGCCTTCGAGCACGTGGCCAACACCGTCGAGACCATCGCCGTCAAGGAGTCCTGAGCCGGTGTCCCCTGAACTCATCGCCGTACTGGCGGTGATCGCGGTGGCCCTGGCGTTCGACTACACCAACGGCTTCCACGACGCCGCCAACGCGATTGCGACAAGCGTCTCCACCCGGGCGCTGACCCCCCGGATCGCCCTCGGGCTCGCCGCGGTCGGCAACTTCGTCGGCGCCCACTTCGGCGCCGGTGTGGCCAAGACCGTCGGCGACGGGCTGGTCACCCTGCCAACCGGGGTGAACAGCCTCGGGGTGGTCTTCGCCGGGGTGCTCGGCGCGATCGCCTGGAACCTGATCACCTGGTACTTCGGCCTGCCCTCGTCGTCCTCGCACGCGCTCTTCGGCGGACTGGTGGGGGCGACCCTGCTCTCCACCGGCGGCATCGTGCAGTGGGGCAACATCGGCGAGAAGGTGCTACTGCCGATGGTGCTGTCGCCGATCGTCGGCCTCACCCTCGGTTACCTGCTGATGCTCGCCATCCTGTGGCTGTTCCGGAAGGGGCAGCCGGGCAAGCTCAACCGGGGCTTCCGGTGGGCGCAGACCGCCTCGGCCGCCGCCATGTCGGTGGGCCACGGCATGCAGGACGCCGCCAAGACCATGGGCATCGTGGTGCTGGCGCTCTACACCGGTGGCTTCCAGGAGAGCAAGACGCACATCCCCGGATGGGTGTTCTGGACCTCGGCGACCATGCTGGCCCTCGGCACGTACGCCGGTGGTTGGCGGATCATCCGCACCCTGGGGCGCAAGATCATCGACCTGGGGCCGCCGGAGGGCTTCGCCGCCGAGACGGTCGCCAGCGCGGTGCTCTACTTCAACGCCCTGGTGCTCAAGGCGCCGATCTCCACCACCCACACGATCACCTCGGCGATCATGGGCGTGGGCGCGACCAAGCGGCTCTCCGCGGTGCGCTGGAACGTCGCCGGCAACATCGTGCTCGCCTGGATCATCACGTTCCCGGCCGCCGCGCTGATCGCCTGCATCACCTACCTGCTGGTCCGGCCGCTCTTCGGCTGACCGTTCCGGTTACGACTGAGGCCCCCGGTTCCGACCGGGGGCCTCCCTCGTCACTCGTAGCGCACGCCGATCTGCTCGCGGACCGTGTCCAGCAGGGCCATCACCTCAAGGGTGGTGGCGTGCGGCACCAGCGGGCTCTCGGTCAGCCCGGCGGCGAGGCAGCGCTGCACCTCGATCGCCTCGTACTGGTAGCCGTTGCCGGCCAGGTCCGCGGTGATCGTCTCCGGCTCGGCGCCGGCCCGGTGCAGCGTCAGCGAACCCGGCCGGAAGAACGGCTCCGGCAGGTCGATCCGACCGGTGCTGCCGGTGATCGAGGCGGCGAGCGAACTCGCGCCGACCATGCCGCAGCTCAGGGTCGCCAGCGCGCCGCTGTCGTACCCGAACAGCATGCCGGTGTTCTCGTCCGTGCCCTCCGGGCCGAGCCGCGCCCAGGACCGGACGTGCTGCGGCACCCCGAGCAGCAGGTGGGCCAGGCTGATCGGGTAGATCCCCAGGTCGAGCAGGGCGCCCCCGCCCAGTGCCGGGTTGCGCATCCGGTGCTCCGGCGGGAACGGCCCGGCCACGCCGAAGTCGGCCCGGACGCCGGTCACCGCGCCGATCGCGCCCTCCGCGATCAGCTCGACCGCGCGCAGGACAAGTGGGTTGGTCCGCATCCACATGGCCTCCATCAGGAAGACCCCGGCGGCGCGGGCCGTCTCCACCAACTCGGTGCTGGTGGCCAGACTGAGGGTGAACGGCTTCTCCAGCAGCACCGGGCGGCCGGCGGTGAGGCAGGTCATCGCCGCCTCGTAGTGCGCGGAGTGCGGCGTCGCCACGTAGATGGCGTCCACCTCCGGGTCGGCGGCCAGCTCCACCCACGAGCCGTAGGCGCGCTTCGCGCCGTACGTGTCGGCGAAGCGCCGCGCGCTGTCGGCGGCGCGGGAGCCGACCGCGACCAGCTCGGCGTCCGGCACCAACCGGAGGTCTTCGGCGAAACGGCTGGCGATGTGGCCGGTGGCCAGGATGCCCCAACGAGTCATGCCGAAACGCTAGCCGAGCCAGGTGAACCGCCCGCTGCCGGACGCGTGCCCGGCGGTGCCGGGTCAGGGAACTAGGCTCGCGGCATGACGATCGACAGCGACGGCTTCGCCGCCCCGGCCGCCCTGGTCGAGCACGCCCGCCGGTTCCAGGCCGAGGGTGGCGTCCCGGCCACGCCGCGGGTCGCGGCCACCGTGTTGCTGCTGCGTCCGACCGAGACCGACTTCGAGGTGTACGTCATCCGCCGGGTCGCCGCGATGATCTTCGGCGGGATGTACGCCTTCCCCGGCGGCGGGGTGGACCGCTCCGACTCCGAGGCGCACCTGGACTGGGCCGGCCCGACACCGGACGAGTGGGCGGGCCGGCTCGGGGTGGTGCCGGGCGCCGCCCAGGCGGTGGTCTGCGCCGCCGCGCGGGAGGTCTTCGAGGAGGCGGGCGTCCTGCTCGCCGGCCCGGACCGGGCGACGGTGGTGGGCGATGTCAGCGGCGACGACTGGGAGGCGGCTCGGCAGGACCTGGAGGGGCGTCGGCTGGGCTTCGCGGCGCTGCTCGCGGACCGTCAGCTCACCCTCCGGTCGGATCTGCTGCTGCCGTGGAGCCGGTGGATCACTCCCGAGTTCGAGCCGCGCCGCTTCGACACGTACTTCTTCGTCGCCCTGCTGCCGGCGGGGCAGCGGACCCGCGACGTCTCCGGCGAGGCCGACCACACGCTGTGGATCCGGCCGGCGGACGCGCTGGCCCGGGCCCAGGCCGGCGAGCTGACCATGCTGCCACCGACCCTGGTCACGCTGGCCCAGGTGGCGGCGGCTGGCGACCTGGCCGGCGTGGCCCGCGCGGCGGCTCATCGGGACCGCCGGCACCCCGGTCACCCCACGCCTGGACCTGC
Source organism: Micromonospora tarensis (assembly GCF_016803395.1). GTDB lineage: Bacteria > Actinomycetota > Actinomycetes > Mycobacteriales > Micromonosporaceae > Micromonospora > Micromonospora tarensis. The sequence continues at coordinate 6,731 of NZ_JAEVHL010000303.1, forward strand.
CGCCGAACCGGCGAACCCCGCTTCGTCCTGACCTGAGCCCGCGCCCGC
>NZ_JAEVHL010000304.1 GCF_016803395.1 Micromonospora tarensis
AACCTGAACCCGCCGTCGCTGCTGGTCGTGGCGCTGGCGGTCGCCAGGTCGGGCTGGGGCTGCTGGCCCGGCCGGCGCTGGAACGCCTGCTGGCCCGCCCGCTGCCGGGCCGGGCGGTGGCCGAGGTGAATCGGCTCGCGGTCCGGATCTACCTGTGGCACCAGCCGGTGCTGGTGGCGGTGACAGTGCTCACCGCCCGCGGCGGGTTGCGCCTGCCCGGGTTGCACACCGACCCGGCCGGCCCGCTCTGGGTGCTGGCCCGCTGCTGCTGGCTGCCGCTGCTCGCCGCGGTGCTGGTCACGGTCGTTCGGGCGGGCCAGCCGGGATCGCCTCGCGGACCGGGCGGTGGAGGCATCGCCGGCCGGTCGGCCGAGTGTGTTCCGCCGGCAGCGCCGGTGTACGATCATCGACGTTCCGGCCCGCCCGACCCGCAGGAGGTGATCGCTGTGCGAGATAGCGATCCTCCCAGTCGTGGCCGGGCCGATGGTCAGTCCCGCTGAGCCACGACTCAGTCCGGTGAGCTGACCCCGCTCCGCTCCCCCGCCGCTTCGGCTCCCGCCGAGGTGCGTGTGCCGCGCCGCCCGAGTTCCGGGCGTCGCCGGGAGCCGCCCGGTCACGACTTCGTGTGCGCGTCCCCACCCCCTGCGGTCCGCCCCCGCACGCGGACCGTCCAGCCGCCACCCGGAGCCGTCCATGAGCCGCTACGTCGCCCCGCTGGGCTTCACTCTCGCCGCCGTCTGGGTGGCCATCGTCTTCGTCCTCGCCGGCGGCGGGCACTGACCGCCGTTCGCTGGCGCTGATCGCCGCGTGCCGGCGGCGGCGCTGACCGCCGCCGGCTCGCCGGTCAGAGCATCCGGGACGACCAGAGCAGACTGAGCGCGCCCGCGCAGAGCGCCAGCAGCAACGCCACCCCGGCGTACCACTGGGTCACCTCACGCGGCTCGGTGCGGAACCCGATCGAGCTGCCCATGTCCTGGTAGACCTGCTTCAGCTCGCTCACCGAAGCTGCCTCGTAGAAGTAGCCCTCGGTGGTCTCGGCGAGCTCCGCCAGGGCCAACCGGTCCACCGGCACCCGCTGCAACTGCCCACCGATGTCGACCTGACCGGTGTCCGTGCCGAAGGCGATGGTGGACACCGGAACGTTCGCCGCCTGCGCGGCCGCGGCCGCCTCCTCCACCGCCCGGCCGGAGGTGCGGAAACCGTCGGAGAGCAGCACGATCCGCGCCGGCGGGATGCCCGCCGCGCCGTCAGCCGGCACCCCGCGGATCGCCTCCAGACAGGTGAACACGGCCTCTCCGGTGGCTGTCGCCTCGGCCAGCACCAGGCCGTCGATGGCGCTGGTCACCGCATCCCGGTCCTTGCCCGGCGGCACCAGCACGTTGGCCGCCTTGGCGAACGACACGAGCCCCAGGTTGTAGCTCTCCGGCAGCTCGCTGACGAACTGCTTGGCCGCCTCCTGCGCCGCCTCCAGCCGGTTCGGTGCCACGTCGTCGGCCTGCATCGACAACGACACGTCGATGGCGAGCATCACGGTGGCCCGCTCCAGCGGCTCCTTGGTGTCCACCGCCGGCCGGGCCAGCGCGGTGGCCAGCACCAGCAGGCAGAGCAGGAACGCGGTCGCCGGGACGTGCCGACGCCAACCCAGACCCTTCGGCGCCACCGTACGGAGCAGGTCCACATTGGTGAACCGCATCGCGTACGCCCGGCGGTGCAGCTGCCGCCAGACGTAGAACGCGGCGAGGGCGAACACCGGCAGCACAGCCAGCAGCCACCACGGTTGCATGAAACGGATCATCGTGTCGTCCCCCGGGTGCGCGCGTGCCGCTGCGCGGCCACGAATCGCACCATGTCCAGCAGCCAGTCTCGGTCGGTACGCAGACGCAGGTGGGCAGCGCCGGCCCCGCGCAGGGCGGCGGCGATCGCGGCCCGTTGGGCGGCGGCGGCATCGGCGTAGCGCTGCCGCAGCCGGGGGTCGGCGGTCTGCACCTCGTGCAGCTCGCCGCTCTCCGGGTCGACCACCGGCAACACGCCCACGTCGGGCAGCTCCAGCTCACGCGGGTCGACCACCTCGATCGCCAGCACGTCATGGCGGACCCGCAGCTTGCGCAACGATCGCGCCCACTGCTCGGGCGGGGCGAGGAAGTCGGAGACCACCACGACCACCCCGCGCCGGCGGGGCGGACGGTTGAGCATCTCGATCAGCGCACCCAGGTCACCACGGCCGGGCTGGATGGTGGTGCCGGCGACAGTACGAAGCAGACCCTGCGCCTCCTTGCGGCCGGAGCGGGCCGCAGCCGGGTGAGCACCCCGGGCCCGACCGGCGGTGCCCCGCCCCGCCAACGCCGGGCCGGCGCGGCCACCCCGCCGCCGGTGCCGATCACGGCGCCGATCCGGTTACCGCCACGCACGGTCAGGTGGGTGATGGCGGCTGCGGCGGCCACCACGACCTCCCGCTTGAGCCACTGGCCGGTGCCGAAGTCCAGGCTGGCGGAGAGGTCCAGCGCGAGCCAGGTCTCCAGCTCCCGGTCGGCGACCGTACGCCGCACGTGCGGTGTGGTGGTCCGGGCCGTGACCGGCCAGTCCATCCGGCGCACGTCGTCGCCGGGACGGTACTCCCGGGACTCCCCCGCCTCGCTGCCCGGACCGGGCAGCAGGCCGGCGTAGTCGCCCTGGAGCAGACCGTCGAGCTTGCGGGTGACCAGCAGTTGCAGCCGGGACAGCACGGCCTCGCTACGGTCGGCGAGGGGGGCGGGACGAGGGGTGGGTGAGGTCACGGCCGCTGCCCGGGCCAGCCTGCGCCCGGCGGCGGCACGGTCGACGACGGGGTGGCCTGCTGCCGGGGCGCGACCGCCGGGAGCGGGATCGTCGACATCACCCGGTGCACGATGTGGTCGGCGGGTACGTCGTCGGCGAGCGCGTCGTAGCTGAGCACCAACCGGTGCCGCAGGATGTCCGGCGCGATGTCCTGCACGTCCTGCGGCAGGGCGTAGTCCCGCCCGCGCAGCAGCGCCAGCGCGCGGGTCGCCCGGACCAGGCCCAGGGAGGCGCGCGGGCTGGCCCCGTACTGGATCAGTTGCGCCACGTCGGGCATGCCGTGCTCGGCGGGGGCGCGGGTGGCCAGCACCAGCCGGACCGCGTAGTCGACCAGGGCGTTGTGGACGAAGACCCCGTCCGCCTTGCGTTGCAGGGCGATCAGCTCGGGGGTGTCGAACACCGCTGTCGGTTCGGGCGGGGCGACGCCCATCCGGTAGACGATTTCCCGCTCCTCCGCGTCGGTGGGGTAACCCACCACAATCTTCATGAGGAACCGGTCCCGCTGCGCCTCCGGCAACGGGTAGACGCCCTCCTGCTCGATCGGGTTCTGCGTCGCCATCACCAGGAACGGGTCGGGCACCCGGTGGCTCTCCCCGCCGATGGAGACCTGCCGCTCGCTCATCACCTCCAGCAGCGCGGACTGCACCTTCGCCGGAGCCCGGTTGATCTCGTCGGCGAGCAGGAAGTTGACGAAGACCGGGCCCAGCTCGACGTCGAACTTCTCACTCGACTGCCGGTAGATCCGGGTGCCCATGATGTCGGCCGGCACCAGGTCCGGGGTGAACTGCACCCGGGCGAAGGACCCGCCGACGACCTTGGCGAGGGTCTCCACGGCCAGGGTCTTGGCCACCCCGGGCACCCCTTCGAGCAGGCAGTGACCACGGGCGAGCAGCGCCACGAACATCCGCTCCACCATCCGGTCCTGCCCGACGATCACGCGTTTGATCTCGAACAGCGCCTTCTCCAGCAGGGTGGCGTCCTGCGCGGGTGTGGTCACCGGCGCGGGTGTCTGCGGTGCCGCCCCGTTCGGCGTCGGGGCGTCGGGCATGGTCGGCTGGGCCACCGGTCCTCCACAGCGTTTCTTTGTCGTCGCGGCAGGTGCGGTAACAAGACTCGCACGCCTTGCTGAGTGCCGGAGTGGGGAGAAGCCGATTTTGGCCGCGCCGTCCCCAGCAGCCGAATCGCGCATCTTGGGTGTGCACGGACCGGCCCGCCGCGTGTACGATTCACCCGTCGCCGGGCGACTCCCCCCGTGGTCGCCCGGCGCTCAAGCTTTCCATCCCGCCGCCCTAGACTGGCCGGGATGAGCAACCCCTCCCCCGCCGCCGAGGCCCTGGTCTGTTCGGCCCGGGGCTGCCGCGCCGCCGCCGTCTGGGCGCTGGAGTGGAACAACCCCCGGCTGCACGACGCCGATCGGCGCAAGACCTGGTTGGCCTGCGCCGAGCACCGGGGCACCCTCGGCGACTTCCTGGACGCCCGGGGCTTCCTGCGAGCCATCACCGCGGTGCCCGGATCGCCTACGCTCGACACGTGAGCGGCGACCCACCGGCTTCCCCCGGCCCCACCTCCCCGTCCTGGCCGCCCAGCCCGGCCACCGCACCACCCGGCGTCGAGCCGCCGCCCGGCGCGTTCCCGGCACCCGGCACGCTCGGCCCGGAGCCCGCCGCGCCCGACGTCTCGTCGCCCGCGCCATTGCCACCGGGCGCGCTGCCGCCACCCGGTCACCGGCCCGGCCGCACCGCCGACCAGCGTGCGCCCGACCTGCCGGCGCCCGGCCTCCTGCCAGCCGACCCCGGCGCGTCCAACGCTCTGTTGACCGCCGCTCCGGGCGGCCAAGGCCCGCTGGAGCCCTGGCCGGACACGGTCTCCTGGCAGCCGATCTCCACCGACCTGATCTGGGTGGAGCTGATCCGGCTGGCGGTCGTGCTCGCCATCGGGCTGGCGGTGACGGCGGTGGGCTGGGCGTTGAGCGGGCACTGGCTGTTCGGGCTCGCGCTCGCCGTCGTGGTGCTGCTCGGGGCGTGGCGGGCCATCACCGTCGTCCGGGCGGTCCGGGCGTGGGGGTACGCCGAGCGGGAGAACGACCTGTTGGTCCGGCACGGGCTGCTGGTCCGCCGGCTCTCCATCGTGCCGTACTCGCGGATGCAGTTCGTCGACGTGAGCGCCGGGCCGTTGGAACGCGCCTTCGACCTGGCCACCGTGCAGCTGCACACCGCGGCGGCGGCGAGCGACGCCCGGGTGCCCGGACTGCGCCCGGCCGAGGCGTCCCGGCTCCGCGACCGGCTCACCGCGCTCGGCGAGGACCGGGCGGAGGGGCTGTGAGCACCCGGGCGGCCGACCGCCGACCGGGCCGAGGACCGACCCGATGAGCGACAGCCCCGCCGAGCCGAGCACCGTTCCACCCACCGGCCCGGTGCCGGCCGGGCCGGTGCCACCGGTCGGCCCGGAAGCGCACGGACCGATCCCGCCGGGAACGCCCGACGCCTGGCCGGCACCGCCCGGCGGGGGCGGGGGCGAGCCCCGGCAGCGACTGCACCCGCTCAGCCCGGCCCTGCACGGTGCCAAGTCGCTCGTCGTGGTGATCGCCGGTCTGTCCTGGTCGACGCTGTCCCGGGTGGGCTTCGGCTGGTTCGCCGCCATGGTGGCGGTGCTGGCGCTCGGCGCGACAGTGCTGTCGGTGATCAGCTGGTACAACACCGGCTACCACGTGGTGGGTCGTGAGCTACGGGTGTACGAGGGGCTGCTCTGGCGGCGTACCCGGGCGATCCCGTTGGAACGACTACAGGCCGTGGAGGTGGTCCGGCCGCTGCTCGCCCAGCTCACCGGCCTGGCGGAGCTGCGCCTGGAGGTGGTCGGCGGGGGCAAGACCGAGGCGCCGCTGGCGTACCTCGGGGTGGCCGACGCGGCGGTGCTGCGCGAGCGTCTGCTGGCGCTGGCCGGGCGGGTGGCGCAGACACCCACGCCGGAGCACCCGGTCGCCCCGGGCGTGGCGACGGCTCCGGCGGCCGCGCCGGGTCGACAGCTGCACGCGGTACGCAACCAGACCCTGCTGGTCAGTCAGCTCCTCACCCCGCAGGCGTTCCTGCTTCCGTTCGGTGTGGCCTTCGTCGTGGTGCAGTTCCTCACCGCGGGGTCGTGGTCCTTCGTCGCGGTGGCGAGCACGTTGACCGCGATGGCCGGTGTGCTGCTGCAACCGATCCGTCGGGTCCTTGACGACTGGAACTTCCGGCTGGCCCGGGACGGCGGCACGCTGCGGGTGCACAACGGTCTGCTGGAGACGCGAGCGCAGACGGTGCCGCTGGAGCGGGTGCAGACCGTGCGGGCCACCTGGCCGTTGTTGTGGCGGGTGAACGGCTGGCTGCGGCTGCGCCTGGAGGTGGCCGGTTACTCCGTCGCCGAGGCCGATGATCGCAACCGCCCCGACCGGCTGCTACCGGTCGGCGACCTACCGACGGCGGCGGTGATCGTCGCCGAGGTGCTGCCGGGGGTACGCCTCGATTCGCTCACGCTGAGTCCGCCGCCGCGCCGGACCCGTTGGCTGCACCCGCTGGGCCGCGGCGCGTTCGGCGCGGGTCTGTTCGAGCGGGTGTTCGCCACCCGGTCCGGTCGACTCACCCGGCAACTGGTGATCGTGCCGTACGCCCGGATTCAGAGCGTGCGCGTGGTGCAGGGGCCGGTCCAGCGCCGTCTGGGGCTGGCCTCCGTACACGCGGACACCGCCGGCGGTGCCGGCGCCACCGCCCAGGACCGGGACCTCGCCGAGGCGTGGGCCCTGGCCGCCGAGCTGACCGCCCGAGCCCAAGCCGCCCGCACCCCCTAACCCCTGCCGAGACCCGCACCCCCGGTTGATCATGAAGTTGTCGTCCTCGCCGACGGCGTGTCGGGGCAACAACTTATGATCGACGGACGGTCAGGCGGGAGGTGGGGGC
>NZ_JAEVHL010000305.1 GCF_016803395.1 Micromonospora tarensis
ATTTCGGGGGCGGGGATTTCGGCGGCGGCGACTTCTGACAGTTGTTCGCAGACCTACGAGTACGGGCCCGGTCGCTGCGACCGGGGCCCGTACTCGTACCTGTTGATCAGCCGGTGTTGCGCATTCCGGCGGCGATGCCGTTCACGGTGGTGAGCAGCGCGCGTTCCAGGGCGGTGCCGTCGCTCGGCGCGCGTCGGCCGCCGGGGGCGGTGGCGATCGCCCGCCCGGCGGCGCCTGACTCCCGGTACTGCCGCAGCAGCGCCACCTGGAGGTGGTGCAGCGGCTCCAGGTAGGTGTCGCGGACGGCCAGGGTGCGCTGGAGCACCGGCGAGTTTTCCAGCAGGGCCGGTGCGGCGGTGATCGCCAGCACCTCCCGCTTGGTCAGCTCGTACTCCTGCTCGATCTGCTCGAAGATCGGGTGCAGCTTCTTCGGCACCAGCGTCTCGACGTACCGGCGGGCGATGCTCAGGTCGGTCTTGGTCAGCATCATCTCGACGTTCGACAGGAACGTCCGGAAGAAGTGCCAGTTGCGGTGCATCTCGGCCAGCACGTCCGCCAGCCCGGCCTCGCGGGCGGCGGCCAGCCCCGACCCGACGCCGAACCAGCCCGGCACGATCTGCCGGGTCTGCGTCCAGCCGAACACCCACGGGATGGCCCGCAGCCCGGACAGCCCCGCACCGGTGTTCGGGCGCTTCGCCGGCCTTGAGCCGATGTTCAGCGCACCGAGCAACTCGGTGGGGGTGGACGCCCAGAAGTACGCCGGCAGGTCCGGGTCCTCGACGAGCGACCGGTAGGACCGGAACGCCGACTCGGAGACCACGTCCATCGTGGCGTCCCAGCGTTCCAGCATCTCGGCCGGCTGCCGGGGGGCCGTGTGCAGCAGGGTCGCCTGGAGCACCGCGGCGAGGGTCAGCTCCAGGTTCTCCCGGGCCAGCGAGGGCAGGGTGTACTTGTCGGAGATCACCTCGCCCTGCTCGGTCACCTTGATCGCGCCGTCCATCGTGCCGTACGGCTGAGCCAGGATCGCCTCGTGCGTCGGCCCGCCGCCGCGCCCGACCGTGCCGCCCCGGCCGTGGAACAGCCGCAGGTGCACCCCGTGCCGGGCGGCCACGTCGCGAAGCGCGCGCTGCGCCCGGTGGATCGACCACTGGCTGGTGGTGATCCCGGCCTCCTTGTTCGAGTCGGAGTAGCCGAGCATGACCTCCTGCACGTCACCCCGGGCGGTCACCAACGCCCGGTACGCGGGCAGCGACAGCAACTCGTCGAGGAGTTCGCCCCCGGCGTTCAGCTCGGCCGGGGTCTCCAACAGCGGCACGAACCCGATCCGGGCCCGGCCGCTGTGCACGTCCACCAGGCCGGCCTCGCGGGCCAGCACCACAGCGGCCAGCACGTCGTCGACACCCAGGGTCATCGAGATGATGTACGACTCGATCACCTCGGTGCCGAACCGGTCCTGTGCCTCCCGGATCGTCCCGAACACGTCGAACGTCTTGCGGGCCGGCTCGGTGAGCGCGGTGTCCACTGTGGACAGGGGCCGACGGCCGGTCAGCTCGTCGGCGAGCAGCTTGGTGCGTTCCAGCCGGGTCAACGCCGGGTAGTCGGAGACCTCACCGACCGCCTCGTAGAGCTGGGCGAGCACCGCGTGGTGCGCCTCGGCGTGCTCGCGGACGTCCATGGTGGCCAGGTGCAGGCCGAAGGCGGAGACCGTACGGATGGTGGAGGCCAGCCGGCCGACGGCGGTGAGCTGCCCGGAGTTGCGGGCCAGCGACGCGCGCAGCAGGTCCAGGTCGGCGATCAACTCGGCCGAGCCCCGGTAGTCCCGGCCCGGTACGTGGGCGGTGCCCTGGCGCAACCGCTGCCGGGTGTTGGCGAGCTTCGCCTTCACACAGCGTGCCTTGAGCCGGTACGGCTCCTCCGCGTTGACCCGGCGGAACCGCTGCGCCACCTCGGGCAGCGCGTCCAGGTCGGCGGCGAGGCTGGCGGAGAGGTCCAGGGACACCCCGCGCAACCGGCGGGAGACCGAGACCTCGTTGATCAGGTGGTCCATCGCCTTCTCGGTGGCCGCGATGCCGTGCTCGTGCTGGATGGTCAGCACCTCGCGGGTCACCGCCGGGGTGACGAACGGGTTGCCGTCCCGGTCGCCGCCGATCCAGGTGCCGAAGCTCAACGGGCGAGCCGTCGGCGACGTCTCCACGCCGAGTGTGCGCAGCGTGTCGGCCAGGTCGTCGAGCACCTGCGGGGCGGCCTCGGCGTACAGGTCACGCAGGTAGTAGATGGCGTTACGGGCCTCGTCGGTCGGGTCCGGTCGGTCGAGGCGCAGCTCGTCCGTCTGCCACATCAGGTCCAGCAGCTCGGCCAGCCGGCGGTTGGCCGGGCCCTCGTCGCTGGCGCCGTAGAGGATCGCGTTGGCGGTCTCGGTGTCCAACTCGTCGGCGATCGCGCGCAGCTTGGACAGGATCGAGCGGCGGGCCGCCTCGGTCGGGTGTGCGGTGAAGACCGGTCGGACCGCCAGCCGACGTGCCGCGTTGGCGATCTCCTCGGCCGGCACCCCACGCTCGGCGATCATCTTGGCGGCCTGGTCCAGCCAGCCGCCCTGCACCGCGCGGCGACGGCGCAGATCCCGCGCCCGGTGCACCTGCTCGGTGATGTTGGCCAGGTGGAAGTAGGTGGAGAAGGCGCGGGCCAGCTTGGTGCCGGTGGTCACGTCCAGCCCGCCGAGACGCTGGGCGGCGGCCGGGGCGTCGGTGCGAACCTGGGCGCGGATCTCCTCGACGAGGTCGAGCAGTGGGCGACCCTCCTGGCGGGCCAGGGTCTGGCCGAGCAGGGTGCCGAGTCGGCGGATGTCGGCGCGCAGTGCGGCGTCCGGGCCGTCGTGGTCGTGCTGGTCGGTCACGGTGCGCTCCCTTGCGTGGATACGAAGGACAGCGCTGTCGACTTACTGGATGGTATCCGCGCGGGCCGGATGTCTGGAGGGCCCCCTGGCGATCCGCTGCCTCCGGGTGGGTGTTTTCGGACGTGATCTCAACCACCGTCCCGGGCGGCCCGAGGCGGGGACGGGCGCTCCCCGTCGCGGGAACCGCCGGACGGAAAGAACTTGGTGGGGCGACTAGCCTTCGATCATGGGGACGCTGAGCTATCCACCGAAAGCGCGGCCGGGCGACCGGGTCGCGGTCGTCTCGCCCTCCGCCGGACTGCCCGCCCTCTTTCCCCACGTGTACGAGTTGGGGCTGCGCCGGCTCCGCGAGGAGTTCGGCCTGGAGCCGGTGGAGTATCCGACCACCCGGGCCACCGGGGCGAACCCGCGCGAGCGGGCCCGCGACCTGACCGCCGCCTTCGCCGACCCGGGCATCACCGCGGTACTGGCCACGGTCGGCGGGGACGACCTGATCACGGTCACCCCGCACCTGGACGACGAGGTGCTGCGGGCCAACCCCAAGCCGTACTTCGGCTACTCGGACAACACGAACATGCTCAACCACCTGTACCGGTTGGGCCTGGTCGCGTACCACGGCGGCTCGGTGCTGGTGCACCTCGGCCGGCCGGGTTCGCCGCACCCGCTGACCTTCGCCTCACTGCGCGCCGCCCTCTTCACCAGCGACTGGTACGAGTTGACGCCCGCCCGCCAGTGGGGCGACCGGCCGAACCCGTGGACCGAGCCGGACACGTTGGCGGACGAGCCGGAGATGCTGCCCGGCGAGGGATGGCGCTGGCAGGGCCCGCAGCGGGTGGTGCAGGGGCCCACCTGGGGCGGCTGCTTGGAGATCCTGCACTGGCTGATGGCCACCGACCGGGTGCCGACCGTCGCCGAGCTGGCCGGGTCCGTGCTGATCGTGGAGACCTCGAACGAACTGCCCGGTGCCAAGGAGGTGTTCCGGATCGTCCGGAACATGGGGGAGCGGGGCCTGCTCGCCGCCTTCGGGGCCATCGTGGTCGGTCGACCCAAGGCGTGGGACTTCGACAAGCCACTGTCGGTGCCGGAACGGCGGGCGTGGGGCGAGGCCCAGCGGGACGCGATCCTGCGCGCCGTGACGGCGTACCACCCGGACGCGGTGGTGGTCTTCGACGTCGACTTCGGCCACACCGACCCGCAGCTGATCATCCCGTACGGCGGTGAGATGCGGGTGGACGCCGTCGGGCGCCGGATAGCGGTGCGCTACTGAGGAGCGGCTCGGCGGGTGCCCGCGCGGGTGCTCGGTCAGTCGTCCGCGCGGTGCTGCCCCACCTCCGGTGCCGGGCCCGAGGCGCGACCTGGCCAGCGCCGGGTCGACGGGAGCGGGCGGGTTCGGGCAATTTTCTTCAAGACGGCGGGGGTCCGATGCCCCGAGGATGGCTCGTGTCGGCCCGGACGTGGCCGACGGGGGCCGGCGCGGGGCACGCGGACCTGTTCGGGGAGGTCCGACGCCCCGGCTGGGCTCTGACCTGGTCGAGGGTGCGGGGCGGCGCGCGGGTGAGGAGACGCGCCACCGCGAAGCTGGCCGACGTCGTGGTCACGCCGTCCGGGTCTACCGTTCCGGCACCGGGGTGAGCAGGCGGCGCAGCCGGGCCGGCGGGTGGCCCACCTGCTCCCGGACCACCCGGGTCAGGTGTGCCTGGTCGGCGAAGCCGTAGTCGGTCGCGAGCGCGCCGAGCGGACGGCCGTCGGGCTCGGCGAGGGTGTCCAGCACCGCCCGCACCCGCAGCCGGTTCCGATAGGCGGTCAGGCTGCTGCCCGTCATCCGATGGAACACCCGGCTGAGGTGGTGCGAGGAGCTGCCGACCTCCCGGGCGACCTCGTCCAGACCGAGGGTGAAGCCGGAGTTCGCCAACACCTCCCTGGCGCGGTCGGCCAACCGCCGGTGCGCGGCCAGCGTCGCCGGTCGCCGCCGTACCGCCCGGTCGACCCCGCCATCCGCGTCGTCCGCGCCGAGCGGGTTGTGCCGCAGCAGGCGAGTCAGGAACCGGTGCAGCCGCTCGGACATCTCGAACCCGTCCAGCCCGCGCCGGAACTCGGCCACCAGCAGCCGGTGCGCCAGGTCCAGCCCGGCGTCCGAGGTCCCGGACCAGCCGCCGCGGTCCAGCCAGCCCACCGCGTCCGGTCGGTCCGCCAGCACCGTCGGATCAATCTCCAGGCAGGTGTACGAGTCGCCGCAGCCGAACGGGTGGGCCACGGCGAGTTCGTCGCCGGGGCGGGTGAGCAGCACGGAGGTCGCATCGGAGAGCTCGACCCGACCGTTGAGCCGGAGCCGGTACGCCCCGGAGCGCCCCAGGATGACCTTGTGGCGGTCCACGGCGGCGGGCTCCGTCCAACCGTGGTGCTCCACGATGCACCGCACCTGGTAGATCAGCATCCCCTCCGGGTGCCCCAACACCCGCCACCGGGCGGGTGTGGTGCGGCGACGCGGATCACTGCCAACTCCCTCGGCGGGCATCGTTCCCCCAGATGTGAGACCTGCGCGACGGCTTGCGGTCTCGCCGTCGAAATCGTGTCGGCTCACCGCCATGCCGTCCACCCCTGCCCGGTGTCGCTGCTCCTCGGGCGGCTGCTCCCCGGGCGGCTGCTCCCCGGGTGGGCTCCTGTGGGCTCTGGGCGGCGGCTGTGGGCGGCGGCTGTGGGCGGTGGCGTCAGGCGTCGACGACGGCGAAGGCGCGGACCGGGAAGGTGCCCATGCCGGCCACCATCGGAGGGGCCGCGGTGAACCGGAACCCGTCCGGTGGCAGGGCGTCCAGGCCGGTCAGGTGCTCCACGATCGGGATACCGGCGGCGAGCAGCGTGCTGTGCGCGGGGCGTACGCCGCCGGCCGCCGGGCTCATGTCGTCGATGTTGATCGAGTCGATACCGATCAGAGCCGCGCCCGCGTCGGCCAACGCCCGGGCGGCGTCCCCGGTCAGATACGGCGCCTCCGGCGCGCCGTACCGTTCGGTTCCGAAGTGCGCGTCCCACCCGGTGTGCAGCAGCACCGCGCGCCCCGCCACCTCGTACGGGGCCAGCATCAACCGGTCCACCGCCCGGCTGCCGGCCGGCACCCGGACCACCAGCCCGGGCAGGTCGGCGAGGCGGTCCAGGGACACCCCGGTCAGGTCGTCACCGCCGGCCCAGCGATGGGCGGGAGTGTCCAGGTACGTGCCGGTGTTGGCGATCATGTCGATTTGGCCCACGTGGAACTCGGTGCCCGGCGGGTACCGCTCGCGGGAGGCCGCGAAGGTCAACCAGTCGGTGATCCGGGGGCCCGGCCAACCCGGCAGGGTGGTCATCCCGTCGCTGATGACGTGACTCAGCTCGATCAGCCGACGATCGGTGCCGGATTCTTCGGCGGCGACACCCCGGCCGCCCTTGTGCGGCTCCTCGATGATCGTCTTGGCGCTGATCCGGACGTCGGCGACCATCAGCAGCCCGAGGTGCCGGACGAACAACGCCGCCAGGTCCTCGTCGCTGATGTCCTGACCAGGAATGTCCAGCCGAAAGCCTTCGGTACGCAGCCCGCCGCCGTTGGCGAAGCTCACCTCCGCGTCGAACTGTGCCCGCCACTGCTCACCCATCCAGAAACCCGACCACGGCACCGCCGCCTGGTCAAGATCCGCGCGAGTGGCCCGCCGCCGTTGGCGAAGCTCACCTCCGCGTCGAACTGTGCCCGCCACTGCTCACCCATCCAGAAACCCGACCACGGCACCGCCGCCTGGTCAAGAT
>NZ_JAEVHL010000306.1 GCF_016803395.1 Micromonospora tarensis
GCCTGGCGGCCCGGCCCGAGGCGCAGCGGCGGCGGGTCGCCCGGGCGCGGGCCGAGGAGTTCGGCTGGCCGGCCGCGGTCGCCGGGTTCCTCCGCGTGCACGACGCGCCCGCCGGTCGGGGCACCCCGGCGGAGGTGGATCGCCGCACCGCATAGGGTGCAGGCATGGCGCGACCTGACGGGCGAGGGCCCTCTCAACTTCGACCGGTGACCCTGACCCGGGGCTGGAGCACCCACCCGGAGGGGTCGGTGCTCGTCGAGTTCGGCGGCACCCGGGTGCTCTGCACGGCGAGCGTCACCGAGGGGGTGCCCCGTTGGCGCAAGGGTTCCGGGCTCGGCTGGGTGACCGCCGAGTACGCGATGCTGCCCCGGGCCACGAACACCCGCTCCGACCGGGAGAGCGTCAAGGGTCGGGTCGGTGGCCGCACGCACGAGATCTCCCGGCTGATCGGCCGCAGCCTGCGGGCCAGCATCGACCTCAAGGCGCTCGGCGAGAACTCGATAGTGCTCGACTGCGACGTGCTCCAGGCCGACGGCGGCACCCGCACGGCCGCGATCACCGGCGCATACGTGGCGCTGCACGACGCGGTGGGCTGGCTGGCCGCCCGCAAGGCGTTGGCCGGCAAGCCGGAGAGGGTGATGCACCGCTCGGTGGCCGCGGTGAGCGTGGGCATCATCACCGGTGAGGCGCGACTCGACCTCTGCTACGAGGAGGACGTCGCCGCCGAGGTGGACATGAACGTGGTGTGCACCGGTGCGGGCGACTTCGTCGAGGTGCAGGGCACCGGTGAGGCGGGCGTGTTCGCCCGGGACCAGCTCGACAGTCTGCTCGACCTGGCCGTCGCGGGTTGCACCGAATTGGCCGAAGCCCAGCGGAAGGCTCTCTCATGAACAAGGTCCTGCTCGCCACCCGCAACCGCAAGAAGCTGGTGGAACTTCAGCGGATCCTGGACGGCGCGCTCGGCGCGCACCGGATCGCCCTGCTCGGCCTGGACGACGTCGAGCAGTACGCGGAGCTGCCGGAGACCGGCCTGACTTTCGGCGAGAACGCGTTGATCAAGGCGCGGGAGGGTTGCCGGCAGAGCGGGCTGCCGACCATCGCCGACGACTCCGGTCTCGCGGTGGACGCGCTCAACGGGATGCCGGGCGTGTTCAGCGCCCGCTGGTCCGGCCAGCACGGCGACGACCGGGCCAACCTCCAACTGGTGCTGGACCAGATCGCCGACGTGCCGGACGAGCAGCGGGCGGCCTCGTTCGTCTGCACCGTGGCGCTGGTGCTGCCGGGCGGCAAGGAGCACCTCGTCGACGGCCGGCAGTCCGGGCGGGTGTTGCGCGCTCCCCGCGGTGACGGCGGTTTCGGCTACGACCCGATCTTCCTCGGTGACGGGCAGGACCGGACCAACGCCGAGCTGACCCCGGCGGAGAAGGACGCGATCAGCCACCGCGGCAAGGCGCTGCGCGAGCTGGCGAAGCTGGTCGCCAAGGTGCTGCCGGCGGCGGCCTGAGCATCGCCGGGCCCGCCGGTCACCAACGCTTCGTCACCAGGTCACCGCCGAGTTCGTCGATCGGGACGCGGTCCTCCGTCGCCAGCGTCCCCGGGGCACCTCTCCGCTGATTTCGGCGGTGCCGCAGCGCTGGCAGCACCCGCCGACGCCCGTTGCTCAGCCCAGCGGGCCGACCTCCCGCTCGATGACGGCACGCAGCTCCGGCCCGGCGACGACGGTCCGGGCCGCCTCCATGACGGGGGCGAGGAACACGTCCGGGCCCGGCTCACCGGCTGCCGCGCCGAGCGCGGCGACGGCCGCCCGGCCGGCGGGCGACGGCACCAGCGGGGCACGCAACTGGAGGCCGCGTACGCCGGCCAGCAACTCCACCGCGAGCAGGCTGGTCAGATTGTCCAGGACGGTGCGTAGCTTCTTGGCCGCCGCCCAGCCCATCGAGACGTGGTCCTCCTGCATGCCGCTGGTGGGCAGCGAGTCCACCGAGGCGGGGGCGGCCAGCCGCCGGTTCTCCGCGACGATCCCGGCCGCCGTGTACTGGGCGATCATCAGTCCGGAGTTCACCCCCGCGTCGGGGGAGAGGAAGGCGGGCAGTTCCCGGGAGCGGGTGACGTCGAGCAGCCGGTCCACCCGCCGCTCGGCGATCGCCCCCACCTCGGCGGCGGCGATGGCGAGGAAGTCGGCGGCGAAGCCGAGCGGCGCGCCGTGGAAGTTTCCCGTCGACTCGACCCGGCCGTCCGGCAGCACCACCGGGTTGTCCACCACGGACACCAGCTCGCGGCTGGCGACCGTGCGGACGAAGTCCAGGGTGTCCCGGGCCGCGCCGGCGACCTGCGGGGCGCAGCGCATCGAGTACGCGTCCTGCACGGCGTGCGCCAGGTCGTCGCGGTGCGAGTCCATCACCCGGGAGTCCTGCAACAGTCGGTGGATGTTCGCCGCCGACGCCGCCTGGCCCGGGTGTGGCCGGATCGCGTGCAGCTCCGGCAGGAACGGCCGCTCCGAGCCGAGCATCGCCTCGATGGCCAGCGCGGCGGTCACGTCGGCCATGGCGAACAGGTGCGCCGCGTCGTGGATGGCCAGCAGCAGCATCCCGAGCATCCCGTCGGTGCCGTTGATCAGCGCCAGCCCCTCCTTGGCGGCCAGCTCGATCGGCTTGAGCCCGGCGGCGGTCAGCGCGTCGGCGGCGTCCTGCCGCTCGCCGGCCGGGCCGAGCACCCAGCCCTCACCGAGCAGCGCCAGCGCGCAGTGCGCCAGCGGGGCCAGGTCACCTGAGGCGCCCAACGAGCCGTGCTCCGGCACCCACGGGGTGATGTCGTGGTTGAGCAGGTCGACCAGGGCCTCGGCGACCAGCGGGCGGACCCCGGAGCGGCCCAGCGCGAGGGACCGGACCCGCAACAGCATCATGGCCCGGACCACCTCGCGCGGCATCGGGGCTCCCACCCCGGCGGCGTGCGAGCGGATCAGCGCGTGTTGCAGTTCGGCCCGCCGCTGCGGGGCGACGAAGGTGTTGGCCAATGCCCCGAACCCGGTGGAGACCCCGTAGACCGGGCGGCCGGACGACTCGATGCCGTCCACGATGGCCCGACTGGTCGCCATCGCGTCGATGGTGGCCGGGGCGAGGACGACCGTGGCGGTGCCGCGGGCCACCGCGAGCACGTCGTCGGCGGAGATTCCGGTGGGCTGGATGGTCACGGTCGTCATGGCGTTACTCCGTTGCGAATTACCTGGCGGATCAGGGGAACACCGGGCCGGTAGGCCAGGTGCAGGTAGGACGGCGCGTCCAGCACGACGAGGTCGGCCCGCGCGCCGGGGGTGAGCACCCCGATGTCGTCGCGGCGCAGCGCCCGCGCACCACCGGCGGTGGCGGCCCAGACCGCCTCCGCCGGGGTCATCCGCATCTCGCGGACCGCGAGGGCCACGCAGAACGGCATCGACGAGGTGTACGACGAGCCGGGGTTGCAGTCGGTGGCCAGCGCGACGGTGACACCGGCGTCGAGCAGCCGTCGGGCGTCCGGGTAGGGCGAGCGGGTGGAGAACTCGGCCCCGGGCAGCAGCGTCGCCACGGTCCGGGTGCCCGACCCGTCGCGCTGTGCCGTGTCGGCCAGCGCGGCCACGTCGGCGTCGCTCAGGTGGGTGCAGTGGTCGACGCTGGCCGCGCCCAACTCCACCCCGAGCTGCACACCCGGGCCGGGGCCGAGCTGGTTGGCGTGTAGCCGTACGCCCAGCCCGGCGGCCTGCCCACAGGCGAGGATGGCGCGGGCGTGGTCGACGTCGAAGGCGCCCCGCTCGCAGAACACGTCGATCCACTTGGCGTGCGGTGCGGCGGCGGCCAGCATCGGCCCGCAGACCAGCCCGACGTAGTCGTCGGGGCGGTCGGCGTACTCGGCGGGCACCACGTGGGCCCCGAGGAAGGTGGTCTCGGTGCTGGTCTCGGCGGCGATCCGCAGCGAGCGGGCCTCGTCGGCGACGGTAAGCCCGTACCCGCTCTTGATCTCGATGGTGGTGGTGCCCTGGCGCAGCGCCTCCCCGTGCAGCCGGCGCACGGTGGCCCGGAGCTCGGCGTCGGTGGCGGCCCGGGTCGCGCCGACGGTGGTACGGATGCCGCCACCGGTGTACGGCTCGCCGGCCATCCGGGCGGCGAACTCGGCGGCCCGATCGCCGGCGAAGACCAGGTGGGCGTGGCTGTCCACGAAGCCGGGCAGCACGGCGGCCCCACCGGCGTCCACCCGCCGGTCGGCGGCCGGCGCGTACCTGGACGGCCCGACCCAGGCCACCCGGCCCTCCTCGACCAGCACGGCGGCGTCGCGACGGATGCCCAGCGGGTCCTCGCCGGCAGCGTTGGTGACCAACTCCCCGATGTTGTCGACAAGCAGGCTGCTCATCCGGGAAGCACCGCCGCGATGGCCGCCGACAACTCGGCCGGCACGTCGACGCTCAGGTGTCGGCCCTCGGCCACCACCACCCGGCCGTCCACCACGACCTGCTCGACGTCCGCCGCGCCCGCCGCGAAGAACGCGCCGACCGGCGGCACTCCGGCGGTGCGGGGGCTGTCCAGGCGTACCGTCACCAGGTCGGCGCGGCGCCACGGCGATCCTCCGGCGTCGGCCCAGCCCAGCGCGGCGTGCCCGGCGGTGCTGGCCGCCGTCAGCAGGTCGAGCGGCGCGAAGTGGCCGCGCCGGCGGGTGCGCAGCCGCTCGTCCAGCTCCATTGCCCGGCCCTCCTCGAACAGGTCGATCACCGCGTGGCTGTCACTGCCGAGGTTCAACCGGATCCCGGCGTCGGCCATCCGCCGGGCCGGGCCGATGCCGTCGGCGAGGTCCCGCTCGGTGGTCGGGCAGAGGCACACCCCGGTCCGGCTGTCGCCCAGCAGGGTCAGGTCGGCGCTGGTCGGGTGGGTGGCGTGCACGGCGGTGGTGTCCGGCCCGAGCACGCCGTGCTCGGCGAGCAGGGCGGTGGGCGTGCGGCCGTGCACGGCCCGGCACTCGTCGTTCTCGGCGGGTTGTTCGGAGAGGTGCACGTGCAGCGGCGCCTGCCGCTGGCGGGCCCAGTCGGCGACCGTGCCGAGTTGGTCGGCCGGGACCGCCCGCACCGAGTGCACGGCCGCGCCGAGCCGGGCGTGCGGGTCCGTCGACGGGAAGCCGTGGCCCGCTCGGCCCAGCGGGCCGCGTCGCCGTCGCCGAAGCGGCGCTGCGGCCCGGCGAGGGCACCGCCGTCCACACCGGACGTCAGGTAGCAGACGTCCAGCACTGTGAGCCGGATCCCGGCGTGCGCGGCGGCCTCCACCAGCGCCGCGCCCATCGCGTTCGGGTCGTCGTACGGGCCGCCGTCGGGCCGGTGGTGCAGGTAGTGGAACTCACCCACACAGGTGATCCCGGCGAGCGCCATCTCGGCGTAGACGGCTCGGGCCAGGGCGAGGTAGGTGTCCGGGTCGAGCCGGTCCGCGATCGCGTACATCTGGTCGCGCCAGCTCCAGAAGTCGCCCCGTCCGCCGTGGGTACGCCCACGCAGTGCCCGGTGGAAGGCGTGTGAGTGCACGTTGGCCAGCCCGGGCAGGGTCAGGCCGGGCAGGGCCAGGGCGTCGGCGTACACGTCCACCCCGGCGCTCGGCCGGCCCTGGGCGGCCAGTGCGGTCACCCCGGTGATCCGCCCGCCGGCTGTCTCGATCAGCACGTCGGGAGTGGGCTCGGCGTGCTCGGGCAGCCAGGCGTACTCCGCCAGCCAGCGGGTGGTGGTCATGCCGCTCGCCTCCTTTGGAGCTGAATCGTTTGTGACATCAGCGGCGGGGTCGGGGCTGGGGCTGGGGCGGAGGTCAGGGCTGGGCTTCCGTGTGACTCGTTTGCGACATCAGCTCCAAAGGACGTCAACACGAGGTGTTGGTCCCCGCCGCACCGGAACCACCGCATCCCCGGACGCCGCCGCACCTCGTCTACCGGCATGTCAGCTCCTCCAGCACCCGGGCCAGCGCCCGTACCCCGGCGGCGCAGTCGTCGTCGGTGGCGGCCTCGGCGGGGGAGTGCGACACCCCGGTCGGGTTGCGCACGAAGAGCATCGCGGTGGGCAGGTGCGCGGCGAGCACCCCGGCGTCGTGCCCCGCGCCGGTGGGCAGCACCGGCGCGTCGAGCAGCGTGGCCAACCGGTTGGCCAGGTCGCCGTCGAAGGCGACCACGGGGGTGACCGACTCCTCGGTGACGGTCACCGTCGTACCGTCGCGGCGGGCCCGCTCGGCGAGCTTGCCGCGTACCGCGTCGACCAACCCGGTCAGCGTCTCCGGGTCGGCGGCCCGGGCGTCCAGCCAGCCGGTCACCTTCGACGGGATGGCGTTCGTCGCGTTGGGCTCCACGGCCACCCGGCCCACTGTGGCGTGCGCGTCGCGCAGCCGGGCCTCCTTGTTCGCCGCCAGCACCGTGAACGCGTACGTCAGCATCGGGTCGCGGCGGTCGGCCATCCGGGTGGTGCCCGCGTGGTTGCCCTCGCCGACGACGTCGAAGCGCCACCGGCCGTGCGGCCAGATCGCGCTGGCCACCGCCACCGGCGCGGCCGTGTCGACGAGCGCGCGGCCCTGCTCGACGTGCAACTCGACGAAGGCGCCGAACCGGCCCAGCA
>NZ_JAEVHL010000307.1 GCF_016803395.1 Micromonospora tarensis
CCACCCACCCACCCACTCACCCCGGCGATCATAAGTTATCGCCACGACTCGCCGCGCGAGATGGCGATAACTTCATGATCAACGGAGGGTGAGCAGTGGTGGCCGCCGGGTTGGGCGCGGTCAGTCTGTGGTGGTGCGGCGGCTTGCGCGGGTGCGGCGGGGGGCTGGGGTCGGTGCCTCCGCTGTCGCGGGAGCAGCCGCAACCGGGGCGTCGGGGTCCGTGCGGGGCGCGGGAACCTGGGGTGCGTCGGCGACCCCCGGTGGTGTGGATTCGGACCTGCCGCGTCGCACCCGGACGGCGGACGAGGAGCCGGCAGGCGACCGCGTGGGGTCAGCCCCACCGGCCGGATCCGGGGCAGCCGTCACCGGATCCGCGACCACCACCGGTTCCGCAACGACCGCCGGGTCTGAGACAGCCGCCGCTGGCTCGGTCCCACCCCGCTCGGCCGCCAGGCCGCGCTCGGCCACCCGCTCGGCCGCCGGGCCGCGCTCGGCCGCCCGGTTCCGGTCGGCCCGCTCGGCGAGGACCGCGGCCAGCACCGAGCCGCCGATACCGGCGATCATCGCGTACGGGGCGATCAGTTGAGTGGACAGTTGGGCGGGACCCAGTGTCGACCAGTGCGGCAGGGTGGTCAGGTAGGCGAGCGCGACGAGCGCCGGGCCGGCCCCACCGGAGGCGGCCGCACCCACCCGGTGCCCACCTGACCGGGCGGACCTGCGGGCGGCCAGCAGGCCGATCAGCAGCGCGGGCAGCAGCGCGAGCAGCGCACCGGGCCAGTAGAGCTGGTCCCCGATCCAGTACCGCGGGTGGTCCGGGTCGAGCTGCCAGGTGCCGAGTTGA
Source organism: Micromonospora tarensis (assembly GCF_016803395.1). Taxonomy (GTDB): domain Bacteria; phylum Actinomycetota; class Actinomycetes; order Mycobacteriales; family Micromonosporaceae; genus Micromonospora; species Micromonospora tarensis. Next base: position 842 of record NZ_JAEVHL010000307.1, read on the forward strand.
GCCCCGGTCAGCCCTCGTCCGACGCGTACCCCGTCGATCACCGAGACCACCGCGAGCAGCCAGAGCCAGGCGGCCGTCGCGGTCACGTTGACCGCGGCGGCTCGGGAGCGCAGCGCCCAGATCGCGACGAGGACGCCGATCAGGATGCCCACCGCCGCCTGCACGGCGGCCGTCCGTTGCGGTGCGCCGGTGTCCGCGCCGGTCGCGACCCGCGCCGGTACGGCGATCAGCAGCACCGTGACCAGCCCGCCGATCCCGGCGCCGAGGGCGAGGAGCACCCGCCGCAGCAGGCCGCCGCCGTCGGTGGGGTTCTCGGCAAGCCGCGGAGCCGGGCTCGCCTCCTCGGCGGCGACGGCATCCTCGGCGGCGACGGCATCCTCGGTCGCGTGCCTGGGCCCGCTCGCGGGGTCGGCAGCGGGTGGTTCGACCGTAGCCGGGGCGTTTCGTTTGTGGAGCCGCTGCGCGCAGACCGCGCCGAGGACGGTCGAGCTGGCGGCGAGCCAGGTGGCCCAGGCAAGGCCGTCCGCCCAGGCTGTGTCGGTCGCCCCGGCCTCGGTAGGCGTCCAGGTGATGACGCCCAGCCCGTAGCCGAAGCCGAGTTGCGCGGCACCCGCGCCGGCAGCGACCCCGACCGCCGTCGCGATCGACACTCCCCAGCCCTGTCTGGCCATGCCGGGCAGCGTAACGTCCCGTCGTCGGCGCGGCGAGTCGCAACGACCCGCCGGTGTGCACCGCCGGTGCGGCGGATTGGGCGGCGGACGGTACGGTCGCCGGTGATGAGGCGGTGGGCGGTATGACGGACACGAACACGGGCCGGCAGGATGCCGTGGGCGGGCGGGACGGCGGCGGACCGGGCCGGGCCAGCATCGTGCTCGGTGGTGGGTTGGCCGCGGTGCTGCTGGCCGCGATCGGTGCGACCGGAGGCTGGTTACTGGCCGGCGAGGACGAGACGCCCGCAGGTGATCCGCTGGCCGTCGCCACCACGGCCGGCACGCCGACCGACCGGGCGACGGCGCCCAGGCCGAGCACCGGCCGCGCCACGCCGTCAGCGGTCCGCACCTCCGCGACCGCGACGAAGGGGGCCGGTCTGACCGTGCCGCCGGTGGTCGGCGCCGACTTCGTGCAGGCCCGGGACATGCTGCGCAAGCAGCGGCTCGGTTGGCGGCTGGTCTTCGGTAGCGGGTTCGGCCGTACTGTCGAGAGCAGCACACCGGCCGTGGGCGCCGAGGTCGCCCGGGGTACGACGGTGCAACTCCAGGTCGCTGGGCCAGCGCCCGCCGCCGAGGTGCCGGACGTGGTGGGTGAGGACTGCGCCGACGCGGTGGACGAGCTGGTCGAGGAGGGCCTGTACCCGCGCTACGTCACCGGACGCAGTGGGAAGGTCAGCCGGCAGGAACCGGCCGAGGACGGTCCGGCCCGGTGGAACGACGAGGTCAGCATCTGGTGTGGGGCGGGCTCCGTCGAGCAGCCGAGCACGAGACCCACGTCCTGATCTCCGGCCTGGCGGGCCGAACGTCCAGTCGCCTATCCGTCTCGCCGCGCCGGCGGCACGCGCCGCTGGGCATGCTGATCCGCACCGATGGCGGTGCCGGCGACTAGGGTCGCGGTCGAGGGCCATGACGCCCGTCCGGTCCGGGAAGGGACGTGCGATGAGCGACGACATCGAGGAGCCTCCCGCCGGCGAGCACGACGACGACCGGACCCGCCCCCTGCCCCCGGCCGCCGACCGGCCCGAGCCGCAACCGGTCCGACCCGCCGTCGACCCGGACGAGACGGCGCCGATCGACCGGGCTGCCCCGGCTCGTTCCGACCAGACCATGCCGATCGATCGTGCCGCCGACACCCGGCCGGGCCCGCCGGCCGACCGGACGACGCAGCTACCGCCGCCCTGGTCCGGACGGGCCGAGGTGCGCTCGCCACGACCGGCTGACCCCGCCGGTGAGTGGTACGTCGAGGAGCAGGGCCGGCGGTGGTGGCTGCCGATCCTCTGGGGCGTACTCGCGCTGCTGCTCGCCGGCCTGCTCGGAGGCGTGCTCTGGTTGGTGCTCGCGGAGCAGGAGGACGACCGGGACGATCCGGGGTCCACCCCGTCACTCCCGTCGGCCACGGCCTCCAGCGCCGCGCCGACCAGCGCGTCCCCCAGCTCGGCGGCGCCGACCAGCGAGACGCCGAGCAGCCCGGCGACCAGTGAGCCGCCGGCCGAGGTGCCGGTGCCGCCGGTTGTCGGTCTGTCGCAGGCCACCGCCGAGGGGTTGTTCGATCGGCTCGGCCTGGCCTACCGGGTGGTCTACCGCGCGTCGGAGTTGCCGCCGGGAACCGTGGTGGGCACCGAGCCGGGGGCCGGCACGCCGGTGGCGACCGACGACGAGGTGCTGTTGATCATTTCGGCGGCAGACCCGTCGACCGGGGTCAGCCCGACCACGCCGAGCCCCACGGTGACGAGCACGCCGTGACCGCCGGTCACCACATCCTGCGGCGGGTGCCGACCAGGCCGAGGCCGGCCAACGAGATGGCGAGGCCGAAGATCCCCGACCAGAACAGCGAGCGGCGGACGTCCGTGGCGGTGTGGCCGGCCGGCGCCGCCTCGGGGATCTCCGGATGGCCGGTGGACTGGCCGCCGGCCCCGAGGCCGGAGACCGGGCCGGTCGGGTCGGTAGCTCCGGCGTGGTCGCCCGGTGCGTCGGCGCCGATCCAGCCGGGTCTCTCGTCGGCCGACGAGCCGCCGTCCGCCGGCGGGTCGGAGTCGATCACGGTGATCTCCGGTGCCGGCACCGGCGTGGTCAGCCGGGTGGACGACATCGCCGGGTCGTGGAGGAGGACCAGGAGTGCCGCCATCGCCCCGAGCAGGGCGAGTAGTCCGAAGGCGTAGGCGATACGGGAGCGGTGGTGCCGCCGCAGGGCGGGCTGATTGACCATGACCATCCCAGGGTCAGGGTCCTGGACGAGCGGGTGGAACGGTGCCGGGGTGGGCGTACCGATTCTATGGCGACGGCACGCCCACCGGCGGCGGATTCGGGCCGGTCAGCCCACCCGGAGCGGGGTACGCGCGACCGGTCGGCGGGCGCGCACGGTGTGCGGGCGGGGTTCGGGGGCGGCCTGCAGTCGTTGCAGGCCTTCCCGCTGGACGAAGATCGACCGTCGGGTGACCGCGTCGCCCGCGGCGTTCAACTCGTAGCCGTCGAGCCAGAGCCAGCCGTCATAGGTCGGCCAGTCGAGCACCCGGATCACCCGGAACTTGATGGGCCTGAGGAACTGGACACTCGCCGCGCGAGTCACGTGCAGTACGTCACCGGTGCGGGGAAGCACATGGGCTCCTGGGGAGGATCGGCCGGCGGGGGCCGGCGGTGCCTGAACGGGGGACGTCTCGGCCGGCGACGGGGTCGTGCCTCGTGAACCGGTGGTGCGGGATGGCGGTGGTCGGGCCGTACCCCGCTGGTGGCGTGCCGCCACCCGACCACCACCCGGTTGCTTCCGGGACCGCGCCCGCCGCCGCAGCTTGCCGGCTTGCAGCGGCGGGGTCTTTACCCCGGAGCAAGTTTCGTTGTCGTCGGCCGGGCCCGCGTCGTGCCTGGCCTCCCCGGATCGGTGGGGTCACCACTCCGAGGGATCAGACGGAGACGCTGAGTGATCCGTGCCATACGGACAGAGTGCATCAGGGACGTGCTTGATGCAAGTTGCACGTCGAGTTTTGCCAATACGTGAGCGTGTCGCGCGAAAGGCCTATTGATGCCGTCCGCGTACGGACGGCACACTGAGATCCGGTTTCGCCCGTCGCGGCCGGCCGAGGACCGGCACCACCCCCTTCGTCGCGAACGCTCGCCGGTCGACGGTCGCGCCCCCGGCGGGTGCCACCGAGTGGCGCGTGACGGAGGTAGCCCGAGTGGGGTCGAGCAACCAGCGGCGAGGACCAGTGACGGACGGGTTGCGCCATGAGTGAGCGGCGCAGCCCCACCATCAGACGGCGGCGGCTCGGTGCCGAACTGCGCCGCCAACGGGAGTCCGCCGGGATCACCATCGAGGTGGTCGCCGAACAGTTGGAGTGTTCGGCGTCGAAGGTCTCCCGCATCGAGACCGGGCACACCACGGCCACCCCTCGTGACGTGCGGGACATGCTGCGGATCTACGGCGTGGTCGGTGCCGAGAGCGACGAGCTCGTGCAGATCGCCCGGGAGGCCCGCCAGAAGGGCTGGTGGCATCCGTACAGCACGGTGCTCGTCGGCGCGTACGTCGGCCTGGAGGCGGCGGCGAGCTCGATCCGGGCGTACGAACAGCAGGTCGTTCCGGGTCTTCTGGAGACCGAGGAGTACGCCGGTGCCATGATCCGCGCGGCTCGGCCGGACTTCACCGCCGATCAGGTGCACCAGAGGGTGCGTGTCCGTCTGGGCCGTCAGTCGTTATTGACCCAGGACGATCCGGTCGATCTGTGGGTGGTGCTCGATGAGGCGGTGGTGAGTCGGCCGGTGGGCGGGGACGAGGTGATGCGCGGCCAACTCAAGCGGTTGGTCGAGGTGGCCGAGTTGCCGAACGTGACGCTGCAGATCCTGCCCTTCGAGGTGGGTGCGCACGCCGGCATGGACGGCACGTTCACGATCCTCAGCTTCCCTGAGCCCGGTGATCCGGATGTTGTGTACGCGGAGAACGCCACGGGTGGGCTTTTCCTCGAGAAGAGCGACGAACTACAGAAGTACAGCTTCATCTTCGATCACATCCGCGCTGCGGCCATACGTCCGGAGGAGTCCGTCGCACACATCGCAAAACTGGCAGAGGAGCCGTTGTGGAAATGGCGACCAAGGGGTTCCCCGTGGACCTGACGCAGGCAGCCTGGTTCAAGAGCTCGAAGAGCGGACCGAACTGTGACAACTGCGTGGAGGTGGCGTACGTGACGGGGGCGGTTGGAGTGCGGGACTCGAAGGACAAGGCCGGCCCGGCCCTGGTCTTCGCGCCGGGTGACTGGCACGCCTTCGTCGCCGGTACCCGGGGCGGCACGTTCGACGCGGTCTGACCGACCAGTCGACTGGGTCCCCGTCCGGTTCCACCGGGCGGGGATTCAGCCGTGTCCGAGGACTGCGCGGCGGGCGGCCGTCCCGTGACGCTGGCCGGCGAGGTTCCGTCGGGAATCCCGTCGCCACAGCGCGCCCGTCTCGTTGAACCGGTCGGTACGGCGCTGGTCGACGACCCGCCGCACCGACCCGCAACCGAGCGAGTAGGCGAGACGGATGACGACGATCGGTTCAGACAACCTCACAAACGGTCCGGCCAAGCCGGAGCGGTTCGGTGGCAAGTACCGCGGCGCTCGTCGGGACACTGTTCTGACCGAGGTGGTGTCGACCGACGATGAGTTGGGTGGGCGGGACGGCACCGCCGAGTCGACGGATCCTCCGCTCTCGCTGCCCTCGCTGGACCCGAACCCGCTGCTCGAGCCGTCGTTTCCGCCCACCGGCTGGCCGGCGGAGCCCGCCGAGTCGTTTGCCGACCACCCGTTGCTGCGTGGCCTGTTGATGGAGTTGCCGCCGAAGGGCAGCCTGCCCTCGCAGGACTGGCTCAACCGTTGGTTCGAGGCGACCAGGGCGATCCTGGAGCTGCTATACGTGCAGGGGGCCAGCCGCCCGCGTTGACGGTGCGGCGGCGGGCTGGGCCCGCTCGGCGAGGCGGCTGTGGCGGAGCGCGTGGCGGACCCCGATCACGGCCACCGCGAGCGCGCCAACGGTGATCGCCGGCCCGGTCACACCGGGGTCCGCGCCGAGGTCGGTGCCGGCCGCC
>NZ_JAEVHL010000308.1 GCF_016803395.1 Micromonospora tarensis
CCGTACCGCGTCCCCACCGCTCTCAGCGCCAGGCACTTTTACTACGTTACCCGCTGGTTTCCGCCGTGTCAAACCGGTGTTTCGCGGTTCGTCGTGCTTCATCCGAGATGCGGATATTGTTACTCGCTCGAGTCCACGATGACGCACGTCGTTGACGACGTTCGTTTCTGTCGTGGGAAACCGCAGACCGGCCGATCGCCGCTTCGCGGCTCTCCGCCCGGCTCCTGCCGGCTCCAGAACTCTACCCGGTCGGCTTCGCGTTCGCAACTCCGTTTCGGAGTGCTCCGCACCACCCGGTCTCAGCCTCGCTCGGCGTTCCCGCCACGAGCCTGGCGCCCGTTCTCGGCCGGTTTGTCCGGCCTCCCCCGTGCAGAGAGAAAGTTACGCGGACAGCCCGGAGAAGGCAAATCAGCGTTCATCACTGGTTCGATCCAGCGGTGCGCGGCGGTCCCGCGGCCCGACCGGGGACGCGGACCGCCCCGACGTGCCAGAGTGTCAGACATGGATGAGTCCGGTCCCGGTGCGGCGGTGTACGCCGAGGAGGCGCTGCTCGGTCTCCTCCTGCCGTTCTGGCAGGTGGTGATCGGCGCGGTCGTACTTGTCGTGCTGGTGCTCTCGGTGGGACGGCTGGCCCGACGGGGCAAGTCCCGGATGACCACCGCGCTCCTGGTCACCGCGGCGGCCATCATCGGATTCGCGGTGATCGGCGTCCTGCTGGAGGGCTGAGGCTCAGAGCCGACGGTTGGCCAGGCTGGGCAGCTCGGCCCGGATCGCGGCGAGTCGATCGAGGTCCAGGTCGACGACGGTGACCCCCGGCCCATCCGGCAACTGGGTGAGCACCGTCCCCCAGGGGTCGATCACCATGCTGCGTCCGAAGCAGGTGCGAGCCGGCTCGTGGTCGCCGGTCTGGCCTGCCGCCGCCACGAAGCACTGGTTCTCGATCGCGCGGCCGCAGCAGGATCTCCCAGTGGTCCCGTCCTGTGTGCATCATGAATGCCGCCGGCACCACCAGTAGCTGGGCGCCACCATCGGTGGCGAGCAGCCGGTACAGCTCCGGGAAGCGTAGGTCGTAGCAGATCGACAGGCCGACCCGCAGACCCTCGACGTCCACCACCACCGGTTGCGCCCCGGGCGCGACACTCGCCGACTCCCGGTAGGAGACCCGACCGGGGATCTCCACGTCGTACAGATGAATCTTGCGGTAGCTCGCGGCGAGACGACCGGATCGGTCGAAGACCAGCGACGTGTTCCAGGTGCGCTCCGGATCCGGCCCGGCCTCGTGGAACGAACCAGCGACCAGCCAGATGCCGAGTCGTCGGGCGATCTCAGCGAAGAAGCTGCCCACCTCCCCGTCCACCGACTCCGGTTCGGGCATCCCGGCAGCGGGACCGAGATAGTCGACGTACTCCGGGAGGACGGCCAGATCCGCGCCGCCGGCGGCGGCGCGCTCCAGCAGGACCTCGGCGGCGGCCAGATTGGCCTTACGGTCGTCCCGGGCGTTCAGCTGGCAGACGGCGACACGCATGAGCAAAGGGTACGACCGGAGGGCCGGCACGAACAGCGTCACAGCCCTGCCCCGCACGCGGTCACGCCGGCCGCGTCAGGAGTGACGTGGCCGGCGTGGCGCGGGGAGGATCAAGCCGACTTCTCTTCGCGGTCCCGCCGGGCCCGGCGCCCGGTGAACTCACGCGGCACGATCGTCGGGTTGACGTTTTCCAGAACGACCTCGCGGGTGATCAGCACCCGGGCGGCGTCGGGATTGCTCGGCACCTCGTACATCGCGGAGAGCAGAACCTCCTCGATGATGGCCCGCAGACCACGGGCCCCGGTACCCCGCAGCATCGCCTGGTCGGCGATGGCCTCCAGCGCCGGCTCGTCGAACTCCAGCTCGACACCGTCCAGCTCGAACAGGCGCTGGTACTGCCGGACCAGAGCGTTGCGCGGCTCGGTGAGGATCCGGACGAGGGCGCTGCGGTCCAGGCTCCGGACGTTGGTGATCACCGGCAGCCGGCCGACGAACTCGGGGATCAGCCCGAACTTGAGCATGTCTTCCGGCATGACCTGGCTGAAGATGTCGTCGGTCGACCGCTCGGACACCGACCTGAGCCGGGCGCCGAAGCCGGTGCCACCCTGCCCGGTGCGGGACTCGATGATCTGGTCCAGCCCGGCGAACGCGCCACCACAGATGAACAGCACGTTGGTGGTGTCGATCTGGATGAACTCCTGGTGTGGGTGCTTGCGGCCACCCTGCGGCGGCACGTTGGCCACCGTGCCCTCGAGCATCTTGAGCAGCGCCTGCTGCACGCCCTCACCGGAGACGTCCCGGGTGATCGACGGATTTTCCGACTTGCGGGCGATCTTGTCGACCTCGTCGATGTAGATGATGCCGGTCTCGGCGCGCTTGATGTCGTAGTCGGCGGCCTGGATCAGCTTGAGCAGGATGTTCTCCACGTCCTCGCCGACGTAGCCCGCCTCGGTCAGCGCGGTGGCGTCGGCGATGGCGAACGGGACGTTCAACATCCGGGCGAGGGTCTGCGCCAAATGCGTCTTGCCGCACCCCGTCGGACCGAGCAGCAGGATGTTGGACTTGGCCAGCTCGACGGCGTCACTGCCGGAGCCGGGCGCGCCGGCCGCCTCGGCCTGGATCCGCTTGTAGTGGTTGTAGACCGCTACCGCGAGCGCCTTCTTGGCCTGGTCCTGCCCCACCACGTAGGTGTCCAGGAACTGGCAGATCTCCATCGGCTTGGGAAGCTCTTCCCACTTCACCTCGCCGGACTCGGCCAGCTCCTCCTCGATGATCTCGTTGCAGAGATCGATGCACTCGTCGCAGATATAGACCCCTGGGCCCGCGATGAGCTTCTTGACCTGCTTCTGCGACTTGCCGCAGAAGGAGCATTTCAGTAGGTCGCCGCCGTCACCGATCCGTGCCACCTACGTTCTCCCTGCACTCATCGGCCGGAGACCCGGCCTGACCTGCGGACGCTGCGTGCCGCCCGGCTTGGTTCGCTCTGCCGGCCCAACCGGCGAAGCGGTACGGACCCGACGTTACCCGCTGACGGGGCATTCTCCGACCCCCAAAACGGGTGTGTCAGAGGTCGGCCGGGAACGGAAGCCCCGGCCAACCTCTGACCCGGTACTGCTCAGCGGGCGGCGTTGGCCGCCAGCAGACCCTTCTTACGGCTGGTCAGGATCGTGTCGACCAGCCCGTACTCCTTGGACTCCTCGGCCGTCATGATCTTGTCACGGTCGATGTCCTTGCGGACCTGCTCGATCGGGCGGTTGCAGTGGCGGGACAGCATGTCCTCCAGCTGCGTACGCATCCGCAGGATCTCCCGGGCCTGGATCTCGATGTCCGAGCCCTGCCCGTAGCCGCCCTCGGTGGCCGGCTGGTGGATGATGATCCGCGAGTTCGGCAGCGCCATCCGCTTACCCGGAGTGCCCGCCGAGAGCAGCACGGCCGCCGCGCTCGCGGCCTGCCCGAGGCAGACCGTCGAGATGTCCGGACGAACGTACTGCATGGTGTCGTAGATCGCCGTCATGGCCGTGAACGAGCCACCCGGCGAGTTGATGTACATGATGATGTCGCGATCCGGGTCGGTGCCCTCCAGCGTCAGCAGCTGGGCCATCACGTCGTTGGCCGACGCGTCGTCCACCTGCACGCCGAGGAAGATGATCCGGTCCTCGAAGAGCTTGTTGTACGGGTTCGACTCCTTGACCCCGTACGACGTGCGCTCGACGAACGACGGCAGCACGTAACGGTTGTGCACGGCCGCGAACTGGGGCGGCAGGCTCAGGTCGGTCATCGTCAGCTCCTCAGCTCAGGGTCCCGGCGCCATCCGGAACCTGAGCGGCCCCGATGATCACCTTGTCGATGAAGCCGTAGTCCATGGCCTCCTGGGCGGTGAACCAACGGTCCCGGTCCGAGTCGGCCTCGATCTGCGACTGGCTCTGACCGGTGTGGTGCGCGACCCGCTCCTGGAACATCCGCTTCGTGTAGAGCATCTGCTCCGCCTGGATGGCGATGTCGGACGCCGTGCCGCCCAGCCCGCCGGACGGCTGGTGCATCATGATCCGGGCGTGCGGGAGGGCGTACCGCTTGCCCTGGGTGCCCGCGCAGAGCAGCAGCTGGCCCATCGAGGCCGCCATGCCCATCGCCACGGTCGACACGTCGTTGTCGATGAACTGCATGGTGTCGTAGATCGCCATGCCGGAGTAGACCGAGCCACCCGGCGAGTTGATCCACAGGTTGATGTCGCGGTCCGGGTCCTCCGCGGCGAGCAGCAGCAGCTGCGCGCAGATGCGGTTGGCGACCTGGTCGGTCACCTCACTGCCCAGGAAGATGATGCGTTCCTTGAGCAACCGGTTGTAGACCGAGTCGTCGAGGTTGCCAATGGAGTCGCCACCGCGCGCGTCAATCGCCCGGAGCGACTTCTTGGGGATGTGCATGTCGGTCATGGCAGCCCTTCGCTCTCCGTACCGTCTTTCCCGACACTAACCGCTGTGCGAGGCGGCAGAGTCCCGGTCGGGGCAGTGTTCGCTCTCAGCGCAGCTGTCGGGCGTACCCGCGGCGCGGGCTTCCGGGCGTACCCCGGAAAGGGAAACGGCCGCCATCCACCGCGCAGCGGCGGACGGCGGCCGCACCCGACGATCAGTGGTCGTGGTTGTGCTCGGCCTCGTTGGCGGCGCGCAGGGCGTCGAGGGTGATCCCGTTGCCGGCCGAGTCCTTGATCGTGATCTTCTCCATGACGGCCGCGAGCGCCTTGCCCCGCCGCACGTCGCCGAAGACCGCGGCAGCCGCGCCCGAGCGCACCAGCTGGTCGTAGTACTGCTGCGGAGCCATCCCGGCACGCTGCGCCCGGTGCACGATCTCGTGCCCGAACTCGTCGTCGGAGACCTGCACGTCCTCCGCGTCGGCGAGGGTGTCGAGCAGCAGCTGGACCTTCACGCCCTCGGTCGCCGCCTCGGTCAGCTCGGCGTCGATCTGCTCCTCGGTCTTCTCCTCGGCCGCGAGGTACTCCTCCATCGAGGCGCCGATCCGCTCCAGCTGGTCGATCATGGCCTGCTTGCGGCTGGCGACCTCCTCGCGGACGACACCCTCCGGCGCCGGCACGTCGGCGGCCTCGACCAGCTGCGCCAGGGCCTTGTCCCGGGCGGCGTAGATCTGCTCGACCTGCTTGCCCTGGGTGACCCGCGCGCGCAGATCGCCGCGCAGCTCCTCGATCGTGTCGAACTCGCTCGCCATCTGGGCGAACTCGTCGTTCAGCTCGGGCAGCTCCTTCTCCTTGACCGTGCGCACGGTCACCGCCACCTCGGCGTCCCGACCGGCGAAGTCGCCGCCGACCAGCTGGGTGGTGAAGGTGGTGTCCTCGCCGGCGGCGAGGCCGACCACGGCCTCGTCGAGACCCGGCAGGAGCTGCTTGCTGCCCACCTCGTGGGAGATGTTGCTGGCCTGGCCGCCCGGCACGTCCTCGCCGTCGACGGTGGCGTTCAGGTCGATCTGGACGTAGTCGCCCTCGGCGGCGGCCCGCTCGACGGTCTTGAGGGTGGCGAACCGCTCCCGCAGGTTCTTCACCTGCTCGTCGATCTCGCTCTCGTCGATCTGCAGCTCGTCGACGGTCACCTCGATGCTGGACGCGTCCGGGATGGTGATCTCCGGGCGGACGTCGACCTCGGCGGTGAAGTTCAGCGAGTCACCGTCGTTGAACTCGGTGATCTCGACCTCGGGGCGCCCCAGCGTCTTCAGGTCGTGCTCGCGCACGGCGGCCATGATGTTCTCCGGGATGGCCTCCTGGACCGCCTCGTTGAGGACGGTGCCCCGGCCCACCCGCTGGTCGATCACCGCGGTCGGCACCTTGCCCCGGCGGAAGCCCGGGACCTGGACCTGCGAACCGATCTCCCGGTACGCCTTCTTGAGGCTCGGCTCGAGCTCGACGAACGGCACCTCGATGGCGAGCCGCACGCGCGTCGGGCTCAGAGTCTCGACGGTGCTCTTCACAGGCGTACTCCTTGACGGATCTCAGTTGAGTCTGGGCGTGATTCAGCCCATCGAGTGTAGGCGAGCCGGCCTGACGCTCCGGCATCGCCCGGGGCCGCACGGGCGGCACCCGGGGCGGCCCGGCCGCGGACGACAGTCGGGGTGGCGGGATTTGAACCCACGGCCCCTCGCTCCCAAAGCGAGTGCGCTACCAAGCTGCGCCACACCCCGTGGCGACGAGCAGTCTATGCCGTCGCCGCGCCGCAGGGGGTGCCGGGGCATCCCCCACCCGGACACTTCCCCCAAAAGACCCAGATGACACCAGCGCCCCGGCCGGGGCGTCAAGCCACCCGTCGCCAAGATCCGCGCAACTTCCCGGATGTAGTGGCCTCACAATGCGCGGACACCACTACATCCTGATGTGCGTCATCTGACGGGGGACGGCATCCGCGTGTGGGCGTGAGGGGCCGGCATCCGCGCGGGGCGGCGCGGCAGCGAGGACGCGGCGCGGGTCGGCGGCGGG
>NZ_JAEVHL010000309.1 GCF_016803395.1 Micromonospora tarensis
CGGACGCGCTGGCCCGGCTGCTGGTGGTCGACGGCTGGGCGCGCGCAGCCGGGCGCCCTCACCCCGTTGGCCGGCGAACCGCGCACGTTGCTGGCCGCCGGACTGGTCAGCCCCGAGTACACAGTCAGCTGAGCGGAGGAGTCGACATGGACACCGTGACCCGACGCAGGTTCCTGCTGACCAGCGGGGTGGTCGGCGCGGGCGCGCTGGCCGCCGGGGCCGGCGCGTACAGCCTGCGGGACCTGCTGGACACCGCCGGGGACCGCGATCCGCAGTCCCGCACGCTGGTGCTGGTGACCCTCTACGGCGGCAATGACGGGCTCAACACCGTCATTCCGTACGGCGACCCGGCCTACCGGGCGGCCCGCCCCGAGCTGGCCTACCCGGACGGGGAGGTGCGGCGGTTGGACGACGACTTCGGCCTCAACCCGGCACTGGCCGGCCTGCACCAGCGCTGGTCCGACGGTGGGCTGGCGATCGTGCGCGGGGTCGGCTACCCGAAGCCGGACCGCAGCCACTTCCGGTCCATGGACATCTGGCACACCGCGCAACCGGACCGGCCCGGGAACACCGGCTGGCTGGGACGGTGGCTGGACCGGGTCGGGGGCGACCCCCGGCTGGCGGTCTCCTTCGAGCCGGCGCTGCCGCCGCTGCTGGCCGGGGCGCGCAGCGCCGGTGCCGCCGTGCCGGTGACCGACCGGAAGGCCGCCAAGGGTCTGTCCACCGAGACACTCACCGCGTTCGCGGCCAGCGAGTCGGGCGAGTCGGCGGCCCGCAGTCGAGCCGCCGCCTGCTTCGCCGACCTGCGCTCGGTCGACGAGATGATCAGCCAGGTCCGCGACTCCGCCGACCCGGACGCCGCGGACCAGGACGGTGAGCAGGCACCGGCGACGGCCACCGGCGGGGCGCGCACCCCACTGGACGCGCAACTGGACCTTGTCGCGCAGTGCGTCGAGGCGGGGGTGTCCACCCGGGCCTTCTCGGTGTCACTGGGCGGCTTCGACACGCACGCGGACGAGAAGCAGTTGCAGGCCGTGCTGCTGGGTCAGCTGGACCGGGCGCTTACCGGATTCGCCGACCGGATGAGTCGCACCGAGGCGGGCCGGAAGGTGGTGGTGGCGGTCTACTCCGAGTTCGGCCGCCGGGTGCGGGCCAACGCCTCGGACGGCACCGACCACGGCACCGCCTCGGATGTGCTGCTGCTCGGCGCGGGCGTCCGTGGGGGCTGGCACGGTGCGGCACCGAGCCTCACCGACCTCGACGACGGCGACCTCAAATACACCACCGACTTCCGGGACGTCTACGCCACGCTGTTGGAAGAGGTGCTGGACACCGACCCGGGCCCGGTCCTCGCCGACTGGCGGGGGCGGCTGGACGGGTTGTTCTAGTCGTCCTCTTCCGGGTCCTGGTTGGCCTGCTCGCCCAGCACGAACGCCTGCATGGCCAACTCGTCACCGGCCGGCGACACGAAGGCCGGCAGCTCGCGCGGGCCCAGCTCCTGCACGTAGGACCAGAACAGCCGGACCGCCTCGGCGGGCGTGCCGGCCTCGATCGGCAGGTCGAGGCTGACCAGCCAGGTGCGCCGTGCCGGGGGCGGACCGAGCTGGTCGGCCAGCGCCCGGAAGGCCGCCGGCTCCACTGCGGTGACCGGCCCGTCGAGCGTCAGCAGGTCGGCCGGGACCGGCTCGTCGAAGGCCCGTCGGGTGTACGCCACGACCAGCGTTCCCGGCTCCAGCGGGGACTGGGGATCGTCCGGGTCCTCCCGGTGGCGCTGGCTCGGCGCGCTCACCCGGCCGAGCGCGACCAGTCGAGGCGGCGCGTCGACAAGCACCGCCACCTGGTCACCCGGTGCCGGCCGGGTGACGTCGGTGAGGCCGGTCAGCTCCAGCGCGTCGTGGTGCACGAGCCGCTCGGCCTCGTACCGCTCGGCGGGTAGCAGCACCGCCCAGCTGCCCGTCCCGCCGGCGTGGCCGGCCGCACCGGCCCGGTGCGCGGTCTCGGTCGTCATGCCTGTCATCTCATCACGCCGCCGGTCGGCGGGTGACGTGACAGCCGACGATGTGATCGTCGACCATCCCGGTCGCCTGCATCAGCGCGTACGCGGTGGTCGGGCCGACGAACCGGAAGCCGCGCTTCTTGAGCGCCTTGGCCATCGCCGTCGACTCCGGGGTGATCGGCGCGAGCTCGGCGAACGAGGCGGGGCGGGCCGGCCGGGGCGCCGGCGCGAAGGACCAGAGCAGCGTGGACAACCCCTCCGGCAACTCCAGCGCGGCACGGGCGTTGGCGATCGCCGCCTCGATCTTGGCCCGGTTGCGGACGATGCCGGCGTCGGCGAGCAGTCGGGTGACGTCGGCGTCGTCGTAGCGGGCGACGGTCGGGAGGTGGAACTCGTCGAAGGCCAGCCGGAACGCCGGACGTTTGCGCAGGATGGTCAGCCAGGACAGCCCGGACTGGAACGCCTCCAGCGTCATCCGCTCGTAGAGCGCGTCGTCACCTCGCAGCGGCCGCCCCCACTCGGTGTCGTGGTAGACGGCGTAGTCGGGAGTGCTCGCCCCCCAGGCACAGCGAGCCAGCCCATCGGCACCGATCACCAGGTCAGTCACCCGGTACACGCTAGGGCATCGGTCCGACACCCCATTGCCAGCGGCCGCCCGGCTGCCTATGGTGCTTGTTACCGACCGGTAGGTCGAGGCCGCCCGGTGGCGCGCCCCGTCCGGTCACGGCGAGCGGAGGCCGCGGTGAAGGAGTTCCCGGACGTCATCGCCTGGTCGATCCCGGCCTTCGTGCTGCTCATCGTGCTGGAGCGGGTCTCCTACCTGCTGCACCGCGACGACGACGAGGTCGGCTACGGCGGCGCCGACACCGCTACCAGCCTGGCGATGGGGCTCGGCAGCATCTTCGCCGACCTGCTCTGGAAGGTGCCGATCGCCGCCGCGTACGCGCTGCTCTACGCGTTCACTCCGCTGCGGTTGGCGGAGCTGTGGTGGACCTGGCCGGTGATCCTGCTCGCGCAGGACTTCTGCTACTACTGGTCCCATCGCGGCCACCACGTGATCCGCATCCTCTGGGCCTCGCACGTGGTGCACCACTCGTCGCAGCGGTTCAACCTCTCCACCGCACTGCGCCAACCCTGGACCGGCCTGACCAGCTGGGTCTTCTACATCCCGCTGATCCTGGCCGGCGTGCACCCGGCCGTGGTCGCGTTCTGCGGCTCGGTCAACCTGCTCTACCAGTTCTGGATCCACACCGAACGGATCGACAGGATGCCGCGCTGGTACGAGGCGGTCTTCAACACCCCGTCGCACCACCGGGTGCACCACGCCTCGCAGGGCGGTTACCTGGACCGCAACTTCGGCGGCATCCTGATCGTCTGGGACCGGCTGTTCGGCTCGTTCGCCCCGGAACGGGAGCGCTGTGTGTACGGCCTGACCAAGAACGTCGACAGCTACAACCCGGTTCGGGTGGCCTTCCACGAGTACGCCTCAATCGCGCGGGACCTTCGCGCCGCGGTGACCTGGCGACACCGCGCCGGGCACCTCTTCCGCGCGCCGGGCTGGCAGCCGGAACCGGGCGCGGTCAGGGCAACCGGCCCTGCTCGACCAGCCGGGCGAACCTCTTCAGCGCCTGGGTGAGCCCGAACTTGGAGCCGGGCCAGAGCACCGGCCAGGCCAGTCGGCCGGCCTGACCGCCCGGCAGGTGGAACCACTCGTGCCAGACCACCTGGGTGCGGGCCTGACCCAGCTGGGTGCAGCGCAGCACGCCCGGCCCACGCAGCAACCGGCCGTGGTGCACCACGCCGATCTCGTACGGCTCGTCGACCCGAACCACCCGCATCTCGTCGCGCAGCGTCGCCCGGCCGAGCGTGGTCACCGCCTCGATCCGGCTGCCCTCGCGCCCGTCACCCTCGACCACCCGGACCCGGGTGAACGGAATCCAGTCGGACTGACGTTCCCAGGCGAGCAACCCGGCGAAGACCCGCTCGGCCGGGGCGCCGACGATGACCGTGGCGGTCACCTCACCGGCACCGGGTCGGGCAGCCTCCTGAAGATCGTCAGCGCCTGCCGGCTCGGTCACGCCGACTCCGACCGAGCCACCGCGTCGCGTTGCTCGGTGCCGTCGACAGGCGCTCCGGCGGCCTGCTCCTCGGCCGGCTCACCGTCCGCCGGTGTGACCGCCGGCGCCACGCCGTCGGAGTCGGCCGGGGACGAGGAAGCGGCGGGCAGCGGGCCGGGGGCGGTCGAGCCGACCGGGGCAGCGTCCGCGTCGTCGGTCAGCGGCGCATCCGTGCCCGGCTCGACTGCGGCCGGCACCTTGTTGGCGGACTGCTCGCGGGCCTGGCGGAGCAGGTCCGCGTCCTCGGTGCGCCCCTCACGCAACGCGATGACCTCCGACTCCAGTACGCCGATCAGCTCCGACTTGTAGCCGATGTCGTAGGCGGCACGGCGCATCGCCTGATCCACCTGAGCCATCCGGTACCCGCGCAGGCCGGTGTCGAAACGGACCGCCCCCACGTCGGACTCACGCAGCGGCCGGGTGCTCGGCAAGGCCACGGCCTGCGAATCCGGCTCGGCCGGCACCAGGCCGGGATCACGGCCGCTGACCAGCACCGTCACGCCGAAAACCACCGCCGCGACGGTCAACGCCACGACCAGGAGGAGCAGAAGCTGACCCATGCACTGATCGTGGCATGGCAGCCGGCCGGTAGCGACCCCGCCACCCGTCCCGATCATGATCCGTGCCGACGCCCGCCCGGCGTCGCTGGTGGACGACCGACTAGCGTCGGCACCGGCCGACGCGGCGGCGACGGCGCGGACTTCCAGGAGGCGGCATGGCCGGGGCGCTTCGGCTTGGTGGGCGCACGTTCGCCCCCGACGAGCTGGTGGTGATGGCGATCATCAACCGCACGCCGGACTCGTTCTTCGACCGAGGAGCCACCTACGCCGCCGACAACGCTCTCCGCGCTGTGGAACGGGCCGTGGCCGAGGGCGCGGCCATCATCGACATCGGCGGGGTCAAGGCCGGTCCCGGCACGGACGTGGACGTCGCCGAGGAGATCCGGCGCACGGTGGACACCATCGCCGCCGTCCGCGCCGCGTTTCCGCAGGTGGTGATCTCGATCGACACCTGGCGGGCCGAGGTGGCGATCGAGGCCGTGGCGGCCGGTGCCGACCTGCTCAACGACACCTGGTCGGGTGCCGACCCGACGCTGGCCCGGGTGGCCGCGCGGACCGGCGCCGGCCTGGTCTGCTCGCACGCCGGCGGCCTGGTGCCACGCACCAGGCCGCACCGGGCCACCTTCACCGACGTGGTCGCCGACGTGGTCGCGACGGTGACCGGGCTCGCCGAACGCGCGGTGGCGGCCGGGGTACGCCCCGACGGCATCCTCATCGACCCGGCACACGACTTCGGCAAGAACACCCGGCACTCGCTGGAGATCACCCGCCGACTGGACGAGTTGAGCGGTACCGGGTGGCCGCTGCTGGTGGCGCTCTCCAATAAGGACTTCATCGGTGAGACGTTGGACCTGCCGGTGGCCGAGCGGCTGGAGGGGACGCTCGCCGCGACGGCGGTCTCGGCCTGGCTCGGCGCCCGGGTGTTCCGGGCCCACCAGGTCGGCCCGACCCGCCGGGTGCTGGACATGGTGGCTTCGATCCGGGGCGACCGCCCGCCCACCGCGACCCGCCGAGGACTGGCCTGACCGGCACGATCGCCGGAGACCGTGCCGCTCAGGTCCAGCGGAGGATGTTCCTCCGCCAGGCGTAGAGGATGCCGAGCGCGAGCACCGCCACGAATACCGCCATCTCCACGACAGTCACCAGACCGAAGCCCGGCCGGTCGAAGACCACCGCCCAGGGGAAGAGGAACACCGCCTCCACCGCGAACAGCACGTAGAGGTACGCGTAGACGTAGTAGCGGATCTGCATCTGCGCCCAGTCCGCGCCGACCGGGTCGAGCCCGCACTCGTAGCTGGCCCGCTTGCCCGGAGGATCGGCCGGACGCACCGGACGTAACACCCGGTTGGCCGAGAACGCCGTAATGAAGAAGACAACGCTCACGAGCAGCAGCAGCCCGAGCGTCGCGTACGAGCCCAGGTATCCGGTCACGGTGGGGAGCCTACCGGTCGCGCGGAGGCGCCGTACCGAACACGTTACGAAGTTGTTTCCAGATGGGACTAGTGCTCCGGGGCAACTGTTACCGAATATTGGAAACCCACCCATGTCACCGGAGGACAGATGGCCCGCGTGAAGGCATCGCCCGGCAGCCGGGCGAAGCGGCGGCGTTCCACGCCCCCGCTGGCCACCGCACTCGCGCTGGGTCTGCTCGCGGCGCTGGCCGTCGGACCGGCCTGGGCCAGCGCGGCGGCTCCGGAGGCGGACCCGGTCGCCACCCTGACCGAGCCGGTCAGCGACCCCGAGGGCCCGCCCGCGACCACTCCGGCGCAGGAACCCACTCCGACCGACGTGCCCGGCGGCGATCCGGAGCCGACCGAGCCGGC
>NZ_JAEVHL010000310.1 GCF_016803395.1 Micromonospora tarensis
CGGGTCGAGGTCACCGGCGAGCACCACCGCGACGTGCACCGGCTGCGCCGGCACCACCGCGTCGGCGGCGGCGAACTCGGCGTCGGTGGGGCGGCGGTCCACCCCCATGGCCGGCGGGCTGCCGGCGCCGACGCGCGGACGGAAGACCGCGCCGATCTCGTAGAGGGCGAGGTCACGGTGCCCCCGGCCCAGGTTGCGCTTGAGGATGCCGAGCAGCGGACCGAGCAGCGTGGTGCGCAGCAGCGGCTCCTCCTCGGACAGCGGGTTGGCCAGCCGCACCGCGGGCCGACGCCTGTCGTCGGCCGGCAGGCCGAGCTGGTCGGCCAGCTCCACCGACACGAACGGGTGCGCGAGCACCTCCACGTACCCCCGCTCGGCCAGCGACAGGGCGACCGCCCGGCGTCGACGCTGGCGCGGGGTCAGGCCGCGCCCGGGCGGCGCGGTCGGCAGCACCGACGGCACCCGGTCGTACCCGTCGAGGCGGACCACCTCCTCGACCAGGTCGGCCGGGTCGGTCAGGTCGGGCCGCCAGGTCGGCGGGGTGACGCTCAGCACCGCCCCGGCGCCGCTGGCCGTGCCGACCGCGCCCGGGTCCTCGGAGAGCCGGTCCGCGCCCTGCGCGACGGTGCAGCCGACCCGCTCCAGCAGGGCGACCACCCGCGCCGGCGGGTACTCGACGCCGACCCGCCGGGTCGGCAGGTCCGCCGGCAGGGTGATCGGGGTACGCGGCCGGACGTGGTCGATGTCCAGGATCTCCGCGCCCGGGGTGCCGCCGCCGTGCTCGGTGAGCAGCCGCACGGCACGCTCCAACGCGACGAGCGCCACGGCGGGGTCGACGCCCCGTTCCCAGCGCTTCGCGGCCTCGCTGAACAGCTTGTGCCGGCGGGCCGTACGCCCCACCATCGCCGGGTCCCAGTGCGCCGCCTCGAAGAGCACGCTGGTGGTGCCGGCGACGACCTCGCTGGTCTCGCCACCCATCACCGCCGCGAGGGAGATCGGGCCGGTGTCGTCGCAGATCACCATGTCGTCGGCGGTGAGCACCCGGTTGACGCCGTCCAGGGTGGTCAGCTTCTCCCCCGCCTCGGCACGGCGGACCACCAGCGGCCCGGCGATCCGGTCGGCGTCGAAGGCGTGCATCGGCTGGCCCAGCTCCAGCATCACGTAGTTGGTGATGTCGACCGGCAGCGAGATGCTGCGGATGCCGGCGGTAACCAGCCGCTGCTGCATCCAGGACGGGGTGGGCGCGCTCGGGTCGACACCCCGGACCAGCCGGGCGGTGAACCGGTCGCAGCCGACAGTGTCACGCACCTCCACCGGGTACGCCGGCGTCTCGGTGCCGCTCGGCGCGGGCACCAGGGCGGGGTCGCGCAACGGCACGTCGAACGCGTGCGACAGCTCCCGAGCCAGGCCGCGCAGGCTCAGCGCGTACCCCCGGTCGGGGGTGATCTCCAGCTCGAACACGACGTCGTCGAGGCCGACCGCCGGGCGCGCGTCGTCGCCCGGCTTGGCCGTCACGTCCGGGCCCAGCACGATGATGCCGTCGTGGTCGTCACCCAGGCCCAGCTCCTTGGCCGAGCAGATCATGCCCGCGGAGTTGTGCCCGTACGTCTTGCGGGCGCCGATGGCGAAGCCGCCGGGCAGCACACCGCCGGGCAGGATCACCACCACCCGGTCACCGGGGGCGAAGTTACGGGCCCCGCAGACGATCTCCTGCGGTTCGCCGGTGCCGTTGGCGGCGCCGACGTCGACCCGGCAGAACCGGATCGGCTTCTTGAACCCGGTCAGCTCCTCGATCTCGCGGACCTCACCGACGACGAGCTGGCCGGTGACGGTCGCGGCCAGGTCCACCACGGAGTCGACCTCGATGCCGAGGTCGACCAGGGCCTGCTCCAGGTCACCGGTGGGCAGGTCGGCGGGGAGGTCGACGTACTCCCGCAGCCAACTGACAGAAACTCGCATGACTTCAGACCACCGTTCCCGTGTCTCGTACCCGCATCGCCTACGCCCCGGTGCCGAGCGCGCGGCTGAACCGCACGTCACCCTCGAAGAGGTGGCGGATGTCGCTGACCCCGTGCCGAACCATCAGGGTCCGGTCGATGCCCATGCCGAAGGCGAATCCGGAGTAGACCTCCGGGTCGACCCCGCAGGCACGCAGCACCCGGGGGTTGACCATGCCGCAGCCACCCCACTCGACCCACTGCGGGCCGTCGCGGTGCTCCGGGAACCACACGTCGAACTCCGCCGACGGCTCGGTGAACGGGAAGTAGTGCGGCCGCCACCGGGTCTTCGCCTCCGCGCCGAACATCGCCCGGGCGAAGTGGTCGAGCGTGCCCCGCAGGTGCGCCATCGTGATGCCCTTGTCGACCACCAGACCCTCGGCCTGGTGGAACACCGGGCTGTGGGTGGCGTCGATCTCATCGGTGCGGTAGACGCGGCCGGGCACGATCACGTAGATCGGCGGCTTGCGGCTGAGCATCGTGCGGGTCTGCACAGTCGAGGTGTGCGTCCGCAGCACCAGGCCGGAGCCCTCCGGTGCGATGTGGAAGGTGTCCATCAACCCGCGCGCCGGGTGGTCGGCGGGGATGTTCAACGCGTCGAAGTTGACCCACTCCAGGTCGACCTCGGGCCCCTCGGCCACCTCGTAGCCCATCCCCACGAAGAGGTCGCCGATCGACTCCATCAGGGTGCTCAACGGGTGTCGGGCACCCCGGGGACGCCGGTCGTAGGGCAGGGTGACGTCCACCCGCTCCTCGACCAGCACCCGCTCGGCCTGCTCGCGCTCCACCACCTCGGCGCGTTCGGCGTAGGCGGCCTCGATGGCGCGGCGGGCCTCGTTGACCCGCTTGCCGGCGTCGGACTTCGCGGCCGGCGGCAGCGCGCCGATCTCCCGGCGCGCGAGGGAGACCGGGGACCGGTCACCGAGGTGCACCGAGCGCAGCGCGGTCAGCGCGTCCGGGTCGGCGGCCGCGGTGAACGCCTTCGTGGCGTCCGCGACAGCCTCGTCCAGGGCGGCGGGGTCGAGCAGGGCGACCTGCTTCGGGTCGTACGGATCGTTGCGGTAGCTCATGGCGTACGGGCACTCCCTCACGGCGGCGCCAGCCCTCATCGGGGCGGCGAAGCGAGTCTACGGACGCGCGGCTGCGCCGCAGCCCGCCGGTAGGAGTTGCGCAGGGAGCAGGTCAGGCCCGCCGCCCGCCGACACCGGCGGGCTGGCTAAACGAACGCCGTGTCGCGTTCATGGACGGACGCTCTCCCCTGCTGTCAGTCGCGCCGGAGGCGGTCACCTCAGCGCTGCGCTCTCGCTGAAGCGTACAGGCAGACGGCGGCGGCGGCAGCCAGGTTGAGGCTCTCGGCGCGCCCGTACAACGGCACCCGCACCCGGGCGTCCGCGGCGGCGGTCAACTCCTCGGGCAGGCCGTGCGCCTCGGAGCCGAACAGCCAGGCGGTGGGCCCGACGAGCCGACCGTAGTCGGTCAGGTCGTCCAGGTCGCTGTCGCCGTACCCGGTGGTGGCGAAGATCGACAGCCCGGCGGCGCGCAGCGCGTCGACCACCGCGACCGGGTCGGCGGCGCGCACCACGTCGACGTGGAAGAGGCTACCGGCCGAGGCCCGCACGCACTTGCCGTTGTACGGGTCGACGGCGTCGCCGGCGAAGACCACAGCGCCCGCCCCGGCCGCGTCGGCGGTGCGCAGCACCGTGCCGGCGTTGCCCGGGTCGCGGATCGCGGCGAGCACCGCCACCAGCGGGGCGCGCCCGCGAGGGCCCGCTCCAACGGCACGTCGAGGTGCCGGCAGACAGCGACCAGCCCCTGCGGGGCCACGGTCTCGGCCAGCGCGGCGAGGGCGTCGTCGGTCACCTCGGAGACCGGCACGTCGGCGTGGGCCGCCGCGGCGGCCAGCTCCGGGTGCCGGTCGAGGGCGGTGGTCGTACCGAACAGTTCGGTGACCACCCCCGGCCGGGCGAGGGCCTCGCGGACCGCCTGCGGGCCCTCGGCCAGGAAACGGCCGGTGGCGTCGCGGTCCCGGCGGCGCTGCAACCGGCGGGCGGCGACAACCCTGGGGGTACGCGGGGTGAAGGCCATGGTGTGCGCTCCTCCGGCACGATCGAGGCGCCCCCCGGACGGCGGTGCCGACCCGGGAGACGCCTCGCTCTGGTGCGTGGGGATCAGGCGGCCTGAGCCGCCGCGCCGCCGGTGCCCTCGGCCGTGACCGCGGCCCGGGCCAGCTCGACGATCGCCGCGAACGAGGCGGCGTCGTTGACAGCCATGTCGGCCAGGATCTTGCGGTCGACCTCGATGCCGGCCAGACGCAGGCCCTGGATCAGCCGGTTGTAGGTCATCCCGTTGGCCCGGGCGCCCGCGTTGATCCGCTGGATCCACAGCTGCCGGAAGTCGCCCTTGCGGTCGCGACGGTCCCGGTAGGCGTACTGCATCGAGTGCAGCACCTGCTCCTTGGCCTTGCGGTACAGCCGGGAGCGCTGACCGCGATAACCACTCGCGGACTCCAGCAGGGTACGACGCTTCTTCTGGGCGTTCACAGCCCGCTTGACGCGTGCCATCTCAACTCCTTCTTACGTAAAGGTGGCGCGCGTCAGCGGCCGAGCAGCTTCTTGATGCGCTTGACGTCGGCCTTGGCCAGCACGACCGTGCCGGTCAGCCGGCGGGTCTGGGTGGAGGGCTTCTTCTCCAGGTTGTGACGGAGGCCGGCCTGCTGGGCAACGATCTTGCCCTTGCCGGTCACCTTGACCCGCTTACCCATACCCGTGTGGCTCTTCATCTTCGGCATGTGGAACGTCTCTCCCCTGTTACTCGCCGCTGGTGTCGGCGGCGAGGCCGGTGTCACCGGCTGCTGCGGTCTCGCCGACCGCCGCGGTCTCATCGGCTTCCGGAGCGGCGGACTCGTCCGCTGCCCGGTCCCGAGGTCCAACGCGGGACGCCGTGGCGGCGACCGCGGAGGCCTTGACGGCCCGATGCGGAGCGAGAACCATGATCATGTTTCGGCCGTCCTGCTTGGGAGCGGCCTCGACGTATCCCAGGTCCGTGATCTCGGATTCGAGCCGACGCAGGAGCCGGTAACCCAGCTCCGGGCGACTCTGCTCGCGACCGCGGAACATGATCGTCACCTTGACCTTGTCGCCCGCCTTGAGGAACCGCACCACGTGACCCTTCTTGGTCTCGTAGTCGTGCGGGTCGATCTTCGGCCGAAGCTTCATTTCCTTGATGACGGTCTGCTGCTGGTTACGCCGCGCTTCGCGCGCCTTCAGTGCGCTCTCGTACTTGAACTTGCCGAAGTCCATGAGCTTGCACACCGGCGGGCGCGCCATCGGCGCAACCTCGACCAGGTCCAGATCGACGTCCGCGGCCAGCTGAAGAGCGCGCTCCAGCGGGACGATGCCCACCTGCTCACCCTCTGGGCCGACCAGTCGGACCTCACGTGCCCGGATCTGCTCGTTCACGCGTGGTTCGACGCTGATGGGGCCTCCTCGAGTCGTTTCTGCTCAGGTGCCGACCCCTGCGGCTCCCGGGAGGGAACCGACGTGAAAAGCAGAAGGCCCCGGCGCATGCCAGGGCCCGCTCGACCGGTCAGCGCGTGATCACAGGATCACACGCCCGGGACCGGGACATGCCCGGAACCGGTGACCGGACCCGGCCACCGTAGCGGCGACTCGGGTGGGAGCAGGCGCTCCGCTTTCAAGGCTGTCTGCTCGCACGCGGAGACAGCCTGGTCGACTCGACAACACTACACCGCCACCCCGGTCACCCCCAAACCGGGACACCCGGGGCGCGCCGTCAATACGCGCGCCGGGTGTCCGACCCCGCCCCGCCGAGATCCGCGCACGTGCCCGGGCTAGACGCGCGAGGTCAGCGCCGGGCGGTCAGCGGCCGACGGCGCGTTCGGCGAGGCGGGCCTGGTGGGCTTCGTGCAGGCGACGCAGCGCGCGGACCCCGTCGACGGCCAACTCCTTGTCGGCGGCCTGGAGTGCGACCATCGGCAGCAGGTCGTCGTCGTGCAACTCCAGGCTGGCCCACGGCGCGCCCCGGTCGAACCGGACACCCCGGACGACCTCCCAGGGCAGCTCGTAGGAGCTGATCACGTTACGCACCCGGACGCCACGCGCGTCCGCCTCCACCCGCGGGCGGGTGAACAGCAGGAATCCCAGCGCACCGAAGACGCCCAGACCGATCATGGCGATCTGGTCACCGCGCTGGAAGCTGCCGTAACCGCCGCCGGTCGGCCCACTCAACGAGGTGGCAACCAGACCGAACACCACCACCAGGGCAACCGCCGCCGACCAGCAGACCACACGGATACGGCGGGGCTTCAGGCGGACCAGCTCGCTTTCACTCACCCCACCAGTCTGCCACCCACCCTGGGCCACCAACCGCACCACCCGCCGAGCCACCACCCCGAGCCCCGAACCCAGGGCCGGGCAAGTCCAGGTCCAGTCCCGGCCAGTCAGTCCGCCGCCCGCCGCCCG
>NZ_JAEVHL010000311.1 GCF_016803395.1 Micromonospora tarensis
CGAGGCCTGCGCGGCCACGGCGTCGGTGAGCACCTGCACCATGCCGGCGACGTCGGTGTTGTCCGCGTACCAGGAGCCGTCCGGCCGGCGTACCAACGTGTTGGCCGCGCCGACGGCGGCGGCGACCGGCGAGGCCTGCGCGGCCACGGCGAGCGCCGCCTCCTTGCCCGGCATGGTCACCGACAACCCGGCCCACTCCGGGCCGAGGCCGGCGACCAGATCCGGCAGCTCCGCCGCCGCGCACTCGATCCGGGTGTACGACCACCCGGTCAGCCCGGCGGCGGCGTAACCGGCGGTGTGGATCACCGGGGAGAGGGAGTGCGCGATCGGCTTGCCCAGCACCGCCGCCCGGCGTCGCCCCACCATCAGATGATGCCGGCCTCGCGGGCCCTGGCCTCGTTGCGCTGGTGACCCTCGTACGTCTCGGCGAACGCGGAGTGACCCTGCTTGTCGATCGCCACGAAGTAGAGCCACTTGCCCGGCGGTGGGGCCATCGCCCCTGCCAGGGCCTGCTTACCCGGGTTGTTGATCGGGGTGGGGACCAGACCGCGCAGTTTGCGGTTGTACGGGTTCTTCGGGTCGTCCAGCTCGGTGGCCGTCATCTGCGCCGAGGTCTTGGTCGGCTTGCCGATCGACTCCAGGTAGTAGTTGACGGTGACGTCCATCTCCAGGCAGTTGCAGTCGAACTCCCCGTACACCCGGTTGTAGGCCACCCGGGCGACCTTGCCCAGGTCGTCCTTGTTGCCCGCCTCGGCCTGAGCCAGCGAGGCCACGATCAGCGCCTCGTAGGGGGTGACGCCGCCCCGTTCCTTCTGCACCCGGTCGGCGAAGGTCATCTCGTCCGTCACGGAGAGGAAGCGGTTCACCATCAGCTTGAGGATGCTCTGGGCCGTCGACTTGGGCGGGATCTCGTAGGTGTCCGGGAAGAGGAAGCCCTCGACGGACTTGACGGACTTCTTGCCGTCCGCGCGCTTGAACCACCACTCCGGTACGCCGAGGCCCTCCGGGTCCTTCGCGGCGGTCTGGAAGTCCTTCACCGGGATCTTGGTCTTCTCGGAGAGCAGCTTGTAGATGTTCAGGCTGGTGCGGCCCTCGGGGATGGTCAGCCCGTTGACGATCTTGTTTTTCAGGTCGAGCATCGCGGTCACCGCGCTCGCGGCGCTCATCTGCTTGCGCAGCTTGTACGTGCCCGGCTGGATGTTCTTGCTACGCGAGTTGGCCTCGGCGGCCTCGATGAACGCCTTCTGGCTCTTCACCACGTCGGCGGAGACCAGGGCGTCGGCCATGTCGGCGAGCAGCGCCCCGTTCTTGATCTCGACGGTGATCTCACCGGTCCCGGAGCCGTCGTAGTCGGGGGTGACGAAGTAGTTCTGGATGCGGTCGAAGCCGTAGAACGCGCCGCCGCCGATGCCGCCCAGGAGGATCAGAGCCATCAGCAGGGCCAGGAACGTCTTGCCCCGGCCGCCGCCGGACCCACCCTTGCGTTTCCGGAAGCCGCGCCGGTGCCGACCCTTCTCACCTCGCTCCGGCTCGTCGAACCCAAGATCCAGATCGTCGATCATTACGTCCGCCTCCGCTGCGCGTCCAGCCAGCTCTGCAGGATCTCCACCGCGGCCGCCTGGTCGACAACCGCACGTTGACGTTTACCTCGGACGCCACGCTCGGCAAGCCTACGAGAAGCGACCACGGTCGACATCCTCTCGTCAGTGAGCGTTACCGGGACAGGCGCTATCACATCGACCAGTCGGTCAGCGTACGCCTTCACGTGGACAGCCGCAGGGCCGTGTTTGCCGGCGAGATTGACCGGAAGACCGACGACCACCTCGACGGCCTCGTGCTCGGCCACCAACGCGGCCAGCTCGGCGAGATCGCTCGGCACGGTGTCCGGCGCCGCCGTCAGATCACGCGCCAGCGTGACCAGCGGCGTCGCCAAGATCCCGGCCGGGTCGGAGCGGGAGACCCCCACCCGCACCTGACCGACGTCCACACCGAGCCGCACCCCGCGCGTCAGCTCAGCCACCGACGGTCACCACCGGGCGGGTACGAACCAGGGCGGACCAAACGGCCCGCCCTGGCTGACAGTGATCGATCATCACGCCTCGGTAATCGCCTTCTCGACGGTGAGCAGCAGATTCGGCGCCTCGGTCGCGGGCAGACCACCGCCCTGGGCGAGGTCGGGGCTGCCACCGCCGCGCCCGGAGAACGCCGCCTTCACCAGATCCGACGCGGCCAGGCCCCGACTCCGGGCCGCCGCGTTGACCGCCACCACCAGCGACGCCTTGCCGTTGGCACGAGCCGCCACCGCGACCACCGCCGGCCGGGCCGGGTCGATCTTGCCGCGGATCTCCTGCGCCAGGGTGCGCACGTCGTTGCCGGCCGCGCCCTCCGGCGCCTCGGTGCCCACGTACGCGACCCCGCGCACGTCCTTGGCCTGCGCCGCGAGCGCCGCCGCGCCACCCAGCACCAGCTGGGCGCGCAGCTTCTCCAACTCCTTCTCGGCGTCACGAAGCTGGGTGACGGTCTGCTCCACCCGGTCGGCGACCTGGTCGTTGGGCACCCGGTACAGCTCGGCCAGCCGGGAGACCAGCAGGTGCTCCTTGGCCAGGAAGCCGAAGGCGTCCATGCCGACCAGCGCCTCGACCCGGCGCACGCCCGAACCGATCGACGACTCGGAGAGGATCTTCACCAGGCCGAGCTGGGCCGAGCGGGCCACGTGGGTGCCGCCGCACAGCTCCCGGGCGTAGTCGCCCACCTCGACGACCCGCACCTCCTCGCCGTACTTCTCGCCGAAGAGCGCCATCGCGCCGATCCGCCGCGCCTCGTCCAGCGAGGTGATGAAGGCGTGCACCTCCAGGTCGGCCAGGAGCACCTCGTTGACCTGCTGCTCCACGTCGCGCAGCACAGTCGGCGACACCCCGGTCGGGGTGTTGAAGTCGAACCGGAGCCGGCCGGGCGCGTTCAGCGACCCCGCCTGGGTGGCCGACTCGCCCAGGAAGTTACGCATGGTCTGGTGCACCAGGTGGGTGGCGGTGTGCGACCGGGAGATCGCCCGCCGCCGAGTCGTGTCGATCTCGGCGTAGCCGGCCTCGCCGGTGCGTACCTCGCCCCGGATCACCCGGGCCCGGTGCACGATCAGACCCGGCACCGGCTGCTGCACGTCGAGCACCTCGACCTGCCCGCCGCCGACCGTGATCATGCCCTGGTCGGGCTGCTGACCGCCGCCCTCGGCGTAGAACGGGGTGGTGTCGAGCACCAGCTCGATGGTGTCGCCCTCGATCGCCGCCTGGCGCGGGCCGTCGGCCCCGAGCAGCGCCCGCACCGTCGACTCGCGGGACACCTCGCTGTACCCGGTGAAGGTCACCGGGCCACCCGAGTCCAGCACCGAGCGGTACGCGGACAGGTCGACGTGACCGGTCTTGCGGGCCTGCGCGTCGGCCTTCGCCCGGGTGCGCTGGTCGGCCATCAACCGGCGGAAGCCCTCGTCGTCGACAGTGAGGCCCTGCTCGGCCGCGATCTCCAGGGTCAGGTCGATCGGGAAACCGTACGTGTCGTGCAGCTGGAACGCCTTCGCCCCCGACAACGCCGACCCGCCCGCGGTACGGGTCTCCGCGATCGCCGTGTCCAGGATCGTGGTACCCGCCCGCAGGGTGGACAGGAACGCCTCCTCCTCCGCGTACGCGTAGTCCGCGATCCGGTCGAAGTCGGTCGCCAGCTCCGGGTACGAGGGGGACATGCAGTCCCGCGCCACCGGCAGCAGCTCGGGCAGCGCCCGGTCCTGCCAGCCCAGCAGCCGGATCGACCGGATCGCCCGGCGCATGATCCGCCGCAGCACGTACCCGCGACCCTCGTTCGACGGGGTCACCCCGTCGCCGATGAGCATCAACGCGGTCCGCACGTGATCGGCGATCACCCGCAACCGCACGTCGTCCGGGTGCGACTCACTCGCCACATGGCCGGAGTGCGCGCCGTACCGCTTACCGGTCAGCTCCGCCGCCCGGGCGAGAATCGGCCGCACCTCGTCGATCTCGTACAGGTTGTCGACACCCTGCAGGATCGAGGCCATCCGCTCCAGGCCCATGCCGGTGTCGATGTTCTTCGCCGGCAGGTCACCCAGGATCGGGTAGTCCTCCTTGGTGGTCCCCGGGCCCCGCTCGAACTGCATGAAGACGAGGTTCCAGTACTCCATGTACCGGTCCTCGTCGACCGCCGGTCCACCCTCGGCGCCGTACTCCGGGCCCCGGTCGTAGAACAACTCCGACGACGGGCCGCACGGCCCGGGAATGCCCATCGACCAGAAGTTGTCCGCCTTGCCCCGCCGCACGATCCGCTCGGCCGGCACCCCCACCGACCGCCAGATCTCGAACGCCTCGTCGTCGTCGAGGTAGATCGTCGGCCAGATCCGCTCCGGGTCCAGCCCGTAACCACCCTCGGCGACCGGCTTTGTGGACAGCTCCCAGGCCAGCGGAATCGCCCCGGCCTTGAAGTAGTCGCCGAACGAGAAGTTGCCGTTCATCTGGAAGAACGTGCCGTGCCGGCTGGTCTTGCCGACCTCGTCGATGTCCGGGGTGCGCAGGCACTTCTGGACACTGACCGCCCGCTGGTACGCCGGCGTCTGCTGACCCAGGAAGTACGGCACGAACTGCACCATGCCGGCGTTGACGAACAGCAGGTTCGGGTCGCTGATGGCGGGCAGCGGAGCGGACGGCACCACAGCGTGGCCATTCGCCTCGAAATGCGCGAGGTACCGCCGCTTGATCTCCGCCGTCTTCATCGCTGGTGTTCCTCCGGAAAGATGTCTCGATCGCCGATCCGCGGGTCTTCCCGCAGGTCGGCGAAGTGATCGTCGAACGCCTCGCCCTGGGCGAACGCCTGGTGGATCTCCTGCTCGCGCTCGGCCATCCCGACTCGGACGTCCTCCACGAAGCTACGCAGCGACTCGACGAGCCCGCCAGCGGATTCCGTCAACGTGCTGGCGATGCCGGCCGGTGTGTACGCCTGCGCGGTCCGGGTCGCCTTGCGGACCACGAGCACACCGACGGCCACCCCGATGCCGAGCCAGAACAAACGCCTCATGTCTCGCTGCCTCCTGGTGCGTCAGTCAGCGGTCGCCGCGCCGCGCGGCCCGACGCTGCTGCTTGATGGTGTCGCGCACCTCACGCTCGGTCTCGGCGCGTCGGCGGCCGGCGGCGGCCTTGCGCACGCTGTAACCGAACGCGGCCACCTTGACCAGCGGGTTGGCGGCGGCGGCGGACACCACGGCGGCCAGGTTGGCGATGTTGGCGGTGACGTTCTGCGCGTGGCTGGTCATGGTGTCGACCTTCGCCAGCTGGAGGTTCACCCCGTCCAGCGAGACCTGCACCTGCTCCAGCGCGGTGTTGACGTTCCGCACCGTGGTGTTCACGTCACCGAGCAGCGGCGCGGTCCGGTCGTTGAGGTCATTGATCATGCGAGTGGTGGCGTCCACCGTGTGCCGCAACCGCAGGATGGGCAGCGTCAGGATGAGCACCAGCACCGCGAACGCGCACGCCGCGACCAGCGCCGCGATCGCTCCAATGTCGCCCACGCCTGTCCTCCTCAAGCAGAGTTCCGCAGGACCCGACGTCCCCGGAACGCACAACGATGGCACCCGTACCGGCCGCCGGACCCCGGCGGTCACCGGTAGCGGGCGCGCCCGCCAGCCCCAGACCCTACCGTCCGTGATGGAGACCGGCTCACGACGGTGAGGGTGTCAGCTCCCCCAGCGGATCCGCACTGACCGTTGGGAACGGATCCTCTCCGGTCAGTGACGGGTCGGTGGTTGGCTGTGGCCTGGTCCGCTCGTCGTCGATCGCGTTACGTACCTTCACCGACACCAACGAGCCGGTGCACTCGGTCGCAGCGGCCGGCGGATCCTCAGCCGGCGGGACCGCCGGTTCGCCGTCCACCGGCGGTGGCACACAGGTCGGTTCGCGTACCCAGAGGTCCAGGGTCAGCTCGTCGCGTCGCCAGCAGGTGTAGCTGCCCTTCGTCTGCTGCTCCGGGCAGCGGCTCACCTTCCACGGCTGCCAACCGTCCTGGCGTAGCGCGTCCTCGTAGACCTGCGCCGTCTCCTTGGGTGCCTTCTCCGAGGTCACGGTGCGCTCACGCAGCCGGCAGTCCAGGAGGCACCACCGGCTGCCGCTGACGTCGTCGACCGTCTTCGCGGCGGCCCAGCCGGGCACGTTGAGCTGGTCCAGGTTGTCGAAGACCGGGTCGCGGCTCAGCGTCCGGATGCCGAAGAAGAGCGGCACCGCGCCGAGCAGCACGACGCTGACCAGCACCAGCACCGCCGCCCGCAGCCGGCGTCGCTCCCGCGTCTGCCGACGCGCCTCGGACCGGGCACCCGGTGCGGCGTCGTCGTCCGGCGGGTCCTGGCCGGCCGCGCGCAGCGCGGGCTCGTCGGCGGGTTCCGGTGCCGGCCGATCCGCC
>NZ_JAEVHL010000312.1 GCF_016803395.1 Micromonospora tarensis
GCCCCGCGCCCCGCCGCAGGCCGCACGCCGCAGGCCGCAGGCCGCAGGCCGCACGGCGCACGGGGCACGGGGCACGGGGCACGGCGCATGATCGCACTCGATGCCGGATGTAGTGCCCTCCGGCCGCGAGGAGGGGACTCTTTTCAGGATTTAGCGCGATCACCGACGCGCGGCGCCCGAGACGAGCGCGCTCACGGCGGGCGGCGCCGGGTCGCTCCGACCCCGAGCAGGTGACGGCGCTTGTCGAAGCCGTAGCCCTAGTGGGACGGCCAATACGGGAATGCCGTCTCGGCACCCGCCCTCGAGTAGTGGCATTTGCTCAGAGCCCGGCCTGCCAGGGAATCTCCCCATATCCTTGCTTCCTCAAGCAAGGATTATTGGTTCGACGAGAGTTCACAACCGGAGGTACTGACATGAATCGTCTCGAAGGGCGCGCCGCACTGGTCACAGGCTCAACGAGCGGGATTGGGCGCGGTGTGGCGGAGGCGATGGCCCGCGAGGGCCATCGTCGTCGTGACCGGACTCGGCGCGGAGCAGGGTGCTCAGGTCGTCGCCGGAATCGTCGCGGAGGGCGGCATCGCCCACTTCGTCGAGGCAGACCTCTCTGCGGGTGGCTCCGAGATCCGCCGCCTTGCACAGGAGGCGACGACCCTGGCGGGTCGGCCGATCGACATCCTGGTCAACAACGCGGCCTTTCTCGTGCCGCCGCACCCCATGACGGAGTCGACCGAGGAACAGATCGACAAGGTGCTTGAGGTCAACGTCAAAGCCCCGTGCCTTCTGACGGCGGCCCTGGTGCCCGCCATGGTGGAGCACGGCGGCGGCCCTGTGATCAACATAGGCTCGATCGGCGGCGTGGACGGAATCAAGTTCACCTCGCTCTACGGCGCCAGCAAGGCAGGCCTGCACTCGCTGACGAGGTCGTGGGCCGCAGAGCTGGCCGCCGACGGTGTGCGGGTGAACACCGTCGCCCCCGGACCGACCATCACGGAGGGGAACGAAAACCTCCGCCCCCTCCTGGAGAAGCTCGCCGAGAGCAACCCGGACAGGCGTACGGGCAACGTGCAGGACACCGCCGCTGCCGTGATCTTCCTCGCCAGTGAGGATGCGTCACACATCCACGG
This sequence comes from Micromonospora tarensis, assembly GCF_016803395.1. Lineage (GTDB taxonomy): Bacteria > Actinomycetota > Actinomycetes > Mycobacteriales > Micromonosporaceae > Micromonospora > Micromonospora tarensis. The sequence goes on from NZ_JAEVHL010000312.1 coordinate 1,125, forward strand.
GGTACTCCTCCCGGTGGACGGCGGGGCCCTCGCGATCTGAGGACCGGCCGGGCAGCAGGTACCGGTTTCGGGCGTGCGAGTAGGTGACCGAGCCGGCGTCGACCGGAGCTCCAGGCCCGACGCAGGTCGGGCGCGCACACGTGGAGCAGTTCTGATTGATCAGGATCGGTCATACCGGGTGCCTGGAGGACGGTACCGTTGCCGTCACAGTCGTCGAGGGTACCCGGGGTAGCTGCGCACGGTCACGCCTACCGTGATGGCGAGTAGGCCAGGACGGACGCTACTTGAGCTGCCCTGCGGTGAGGCCCGTCTGCACCTGGCGTTGGAATGCCACGTAGACCGCGAGCACCGGTAGCACCGCGATGCTCAGCCCGGCGAAGAGCCGCGCGTAGTCACCGGCGTAGCCCTGGCTGACCGAGAGCGCGAAGAGCCCCTGCGCCAGCATCCACTTGGAGTCGTCGCCCTGCATCAGCACCTGCGGCAACAGGAACTGGTTCCAGTGGCTGAGGAAGTTGAAAATGGCGACGCTGATCAGTCCCGGACGTGCCATCGGCAGCATGACCCGGAAGAAGAGCCGGAAGTGACCGCAGCCGTCAACCATCGCCGCCTCCGCCACCGAAGTCGGCAGGGTCCGGAAGAAGGCGGTCAGGAAGAACACGGTGAACGGTAGCGAGTAGGCGGCGTACACCAGGATCAGCCCGAGCCAACTGTTGAAGAGGCCGGCGTTGCGGACCACGAAGAAGAGCGGCACCAGGGCGAGGAACACCGGGAACATCAGGCCGCCGACGAACAGGTAGTAGACGACCTGGCGGCCACGGAACTCGTACCGGGCGAAGACGTACGCGGCGGTGGCGCCCATCAGCATGGTGAGGCTGACCGAGCCGGCCACCACCACCAGGCTGTTGACGAAGTACCGGCCGATGTGCGCGCCCGTCCAGGCCCGGGCCCAGTTGTCCAGGCGCAGCGCGCCCGGGAGCCCCCAGGGGTCGGCCAGGATCTCGCCGTTGGTCTTGAACGAGCTGATGAACATCCACAGCAGTGGCAGCACGGTGAGCAGGCCCCAGAGCAGCAGGAAGCCGTGCGAGAGGGTGTTGGCCACGCCGAGTTCCCGGCGCACCGGGCGGTCCCCGGTGGTGACCGGGGTCGGGGCGGTCGCGGTGGTCCGGTCCAGAGTGGTCACGAGTATTCGATCCGTTCGCGCCGGCCGATGCGCAGCGACAGCACCGCCACCGAGAGGGTCAGGAAGAACATCACCACGCCGATCGCCGAGGCGTAGCCGAACTTGGTCTCGCTGCCGAAGGCGGTGTCGTACATCCGTACCCCGATCACGTCGGTGGAGAAGTTCGGCCCGCCGTTGGTCATCAACTGCACGAGGATGAACCCGTCCAGGGCGAAGATGGCCAGGTAGACCCAGGCGACCTGGACGGTGTCCCAGAGCAGTGGCAGGGTGACCCGGCGCAGGGTGGTGAACCGGGACGCGCCGTCGAGCAGCACCGCCTCGTAGATCTCCTTCGGCACTGCCGACATCGCCGCGCCGAACAGCACCACGTAGAAGCCGACGTTGCTCCAGACCATCACCGCCAGCACGCACCAGAAGGCGGTCGCCGGGTCACCGAGCCAGGTCGGCGCGGGCAGACCGACAGCGTGGACGGCGCTGGTGAGCAGCCCCTGGTTGGGGTGGTACACCTCCTTCCACAGCAACGCGATGATCACCACGGAGAGCACCTGCGGGAAGAAGTAGACGGTGCGGTAGAGCGCCCCACCGCGCACCCCGGTGACGCCGGCGCGCCCCTTGCGCCCGCCCATGGCGAGCATGGTGGCGAAGAAGAGCCCGAGGATGATGGTCAGCACGGGCACCAGGCCCAGCAGAATCGCGTTGTTCTTCAGCGCGTTCCACACGTAGTCGTCGTGCCACAGGGTCTTGAAGTTCGCCAGGCCGACCGGGTTGGCGTCCGCCGAGTAGCCGAGCCAGTCGGTGGTGGAGATCTGGAACGCCTGAAGGTACGGCGAGACGACGAAGAACACGTACAGCAGCACCGGTGGCACCAGAAACGTGAGGATCAGCGGCCACTTGCCATGTTTCACGAGGAGGACCTCTCCGAAAGGGGTACGGCCGGTGGGGGTGGACCTCTCCTCCACCGGCCGGCGGGTCAGGCCGCTCGCTTGTACTTCTTGATCGAGCTGTCCTGGGCGATCGAGTCGGCGCCCTTCTGGCACTGGTCGAGGAATTCCGCGGGGCCGATCCGGCCGCTGAAGAACTCGCCGCACGCGGCGTCGACCAGGTTGCGCTCCAGCTTTCGATAGAAGTTGTTGTAGACCCAGTTGAAGCCGTTGGCCCCGGACGCGTCGAGAGCCTTGACCACGGTGCTCAGCCCGTTCGGCAGCTCGACGCCCTCGGTGGCGCCGGCGACCACGGTGAGGCTGGCGACCTTCCTGGTGAAGTCCTGGGCGCCTTCTTGGAGAGCATGGTCCGGAAGTACTCCAGGCCGCCGGCGACGTTGCGGGCCTTGGCCGGCACCATGAACGGCTCCCCGGCGGTGCCTCGGATCGCCTCGAAGGGCAGCTTGTCCCCGCTGCCCAGGCTCGGCGTCGGCGCGATGGTCATGTTGAACCCGGCCGGGGTGACGTCCTTCTGCTCACTCTCCAGCCAGGAGCCGCAGGAGATGAAGGCGGCCTTGCCCTGGCACCACGCGGTCTGTGACTGCTTGTGGTCCAGGCCGGGCGAGCCGTCCAGGATGAACTTGTCCTTGACGATCTGGTGCCAGGCGTCGGCGGCGGTCCGCATCGAGTCGGACTTCCAGGCGTTCGGCTCCAGGTTGTCGATGGCGGTCGCCACCGACGGGCCGCCGAGCTTGATCGCGGTGGAGATCAGGGGCCAGCTCATGTAGCGCGGGTGCAGGCCGGCGTACGTCCACGGGGCGATGCCGGCGGCCTTGATCTGCCTACAGAGCGCGATGTGATCGTCCCAGGTCTTGGCGTACTCCCAGGAGCGGTCGGTGAACAGCTTGCTGGAGTGCCAGATGCCGTAGGCGGTGTAGGTGTAGTTCAGCACCAGGAACTTGCCGTCGTACGAGCCGACCTCGACCGCGCCGGGGAGCAGGGTGTCCCTGACCGTCTTGCCGGGAACGTCGAGGCTCGGGGAGGCGAGCAGTTCGCCCAGGTCGGCGAGGGCGTTCTGACTGACCAGCCCGTTGAAGTCGATCTGGCTGGCGCCGGAGTTGTTGACCACGTCCGGCGGGGTGCCGTCGACGAAGCGCGGCTGGAGGGTCTTGCTGATCTCCTGGGTGGCGGTGTGCTTGACCTTCGCCTTCGGGTACTTCTCGGTGTACATGGCCTCGTGGGCCTTGGCGTACTCCTCGCCGAACCCACCGCCGAAGATCACCACCTCGAGCGGGGCGTCCTCCTTCACGCCGAGCGGGTTCTGGGCGCTCTTGGTGCCCTGGTAGGTCTCGGCATCGTTCTTGTCACCGCCACCGCCGGTGGCGCAGCCGGAGAGCAGACCGGCGGCGGGGGTGGCCAGCAGGCCGGCGGCGGCGCTGCGCCGCAGGATGTCACGCCTGTTCATGGGGGTCTCCTCGGGTCGGGGTCGGGTGGACGCCGCTAGCAGGGGGAAGGCGTCCACCACGCGAGGCACGGTGATTCTCTTCAGTTCATGCTCTGTTGCTGAAGAATTTCTACGACAGCCGGGCCCGGACTTCAAGTCCTGACTGTCGAACCGTTATCGCCACCGGCCGCCGCCGGGTCCCCGGCCGCCCAGGACGCGCCGGCCGCACCGGCCGGCGCACCGCACGCCGGCTGGGTCGACGTCACCGGCCGGGCGCTCCGCACCGCCGCCGGCGTCATGGTCATTCTCGGACACCGGTGGTCGACACCGCAGCGGACCGGTCGCGCCCGCCGGCACTGGCCCCGCACCGCTACCCCGGGCCGGTCCACTGGCGCCGAGGAGGCACACGGTGCACATCGAACAGACGATCGCCGAGCTGGAACGCGTCGCGGCGCGCGAGGTCGGCCGGGGCAGCGAGGCGCTGGCCGAGCCCGCGAAGGGTGGCCTGCTCGCCGCTGCCCGATCGCTGGCCACCGCCACCGCGCCGGACGCCGCGGTGTTCACCGGGTTCTTCATCCCCGGCGCCGACCCGCCCGCCGCGGAGACCGACGGCCCGCTCGGCGCGGTCCAGATCGCCGCCGCGCTACGCCTCCTCGGCGACGCTGCCGGCTCGTCACCGACGAACCCTGCGCCCCGGTGGTCGAGGCGGCCGTCGCCGCCGCCGTACCGGGCCTACCGGTGGACGTCGCGCCGCTATCCGGCTACCAGAGGTGGTCCGCCGCCCTCCTGCCCCGCTACGGTCAGCTGACCCACCTCATCGCCTGCGAACGGGTCGGGCCGGGCGGGGACGGGCGACCCCGCAACATGCGCGGCGAGGACATCGGCGCGCACACCGCGCCCCTGGATCGGCTCTACGCCACCGGGTCGGCCTTTCGGATCGGCATCGGCGACGGCGGCAACGAGCTGGGCATGGGCCGCCTGCCGGCGGAACTGGTCGGGCGGGTGGTCACCGCGGGCGAACGGATCCGGTGCGTGGTCGGCGCGGACGCGCTGCTCGTCGGCGGCACCTCCAACTGGGCCGCCGCCGCCCTCGTCGGCGCGCTGGCGCTGCTCCGCCCCGACCTGCCCCAGCTCCGTACGCTGCTGCGACCCGCCTGGTCGTACGACCTGCTGGCCGCGATCGTCCGGGCCGGCGCGGTGGACGGTGTACGCCGCCGATCCACACTCAGTGTCGACGGCCTGGACTGGCCCGTGTACGCCGAACCGTTGACCCGCGTCGCCGAGCTGGTCGACACCGGTCGATAGGTGCCCTCAGCGCACCGGAGGTGGCTCGGCCGCCGGCCGCAGGGGTCTCGGCGGGCGGCTCGCCGACCCGGCCGGCGCGGCCCCGGCGGGGGCGCAGCGGCAGGTGCAGCGGCAGGTGCAGCGCGACGGCGACCACCGCGAATGCCACCCAGCCGGCGCCCAGCGCCACGACCGGGGAGACGTCCTGGAGGTAGTGGTACGCGGCGAGAAAGCCGACAAGCGCGAGGCTGTTGCGGGCGAAGTGCCGGCTGAACTCGGCCAACTGACGGCGGGCCTCGACCGCGACCAGCACCCCCGAGTACGGGAAGGTCACCACCATGCCGCGCAGCACGGCACCGAGCAGCGCGGTGAGGACCGCCGCAACGAATATCACCACCAACTTGAGCAGTGCCGGCAGCCTGTCCGGGCTACCGTCGGCCGGGGTCTCGGCGGCGGT
>NZ_JAEVHL010000313.1 GCF_016803395.1 Micromonospora tarensis
GGCACCGCACCCCATCCGGCGGCCGGCGGCTGCTGGCCGTACACCTGGCCAGGGCGACCGGGCGCGGCCGGCAGGCCACCGCCGGCGCGGTAGGTGGTGCCGCCGGGGTTGCCCACGACCAGGTCGGGGGTCTCGTCGGACGGCTTGCGGTCCTGCCGGGAGCGACGGACCAGCAGCACGATGAGCAGCAACCCGACCGCCACCAGCACGATGCCGAAGAACATCACCGGCGACCCTCCTCCAGACGACTCGGCAGCCACCGGCTTTGTGTCCGGCCCGCTGGACACGCCGCCGAGCGCCGCCGGGTTGACCGCCTCGTCGACGGCCGCGACCTCGGTCGGGCTCGGGGTGGGTGTCGGCTTCCTGGACGGCGTCGGGCTCGGTGACGGACTGACCCGTCCCCCGGTGACCCGCGCCGCGTCGGTGCCCCGGCCCAGCTCCTGGCCGAGCGCGCTCGTGCCCACGCCGGTGACGACCAGACGACCACCCGGGGCGCCCTCGGCGAACGCCACCCGGTAGCGCACCGTGATGCCCTTGCCCTTGCACACCGTCGGCTTCGTGGGCGACGTCTGGGCGGTGGCCACACTGCCGGAACCGCCGGTGATCGGCACCGGGAACCAGCGCCCGCCCGAGTTGACCTCGACCGTCACCTGGTCCGGCTGAAGACCCTCGAGGCGGAGACCCAGCGCGGTACGCAGCAGGACACACCCGCCAGTGCGCTTGCGCACCGCGACGTTCACGCCCTGCGCGGAGCCACCGGCGGCGAAGCTGCTGGCCGCACCCACCCGGACCGAGTCATCGTCGGCCAGCGCCGGCGACGCACCGAGCATCACCAGGCCGCCCGTCAGACCGCAGACCGCCGCGAGTCGTGCCACGCGTCGACGCACTGTCATGATCACCTCGCCGTTCTCCCCGGGTGGGGTCCGCGGGTCAGGCTACTACCGCCCCACCCACCCCACCGGTCATAGAGCGGCCCGCATGTGTGCGGCGTTACGGTTTACGGCCCGACCTGCCGACCTGCCCGACCTGCGATGATCCAGACCGGCCAGCCTGTTCCACGTCGGCGAGAGCGTCACGGCAGAGCCGGTCGGCGGTGCGGGTGGTCTCCGGCAGCCGGTAGCGCGGGGTCAGCGCGAGGACCTGTGCGGTCGCGTTCTCCAGGCTCATCCGGTGGCCCACGCTGACGAACACCGGCTTCACCCCGTCCCGGGTTCGCAACACCCGCCCGACGACGTCACCGGCGTCGCGTAGCGGCGACCAGGCACCCCGCTCGGCGGACGGCGGGTTCCACGTCCCGACCAGTGGCGTCTTGCCCACCCCGATCGCGGGCAACCCGGTGACCACCCCGAGGTGGCAGGCGAGCCCGAACCGGCGCGGGTGGGCCAACCCGTGCCCGTCGCAGACCAACAGGTCCGGGACGGTTCGCAGGCGGTCGAGCGCACCGAGCAACGCGGGCAACTCCCGGAAGGCGAACAACCCCGGCACGTAGCCGAAGGTCGGTCGACCCACACTGACCGCGGCGTCCACCACGGCCAAGGTGCGGGCATCCAGCACCGTCACGGCCGCCGCCAGCAGGTCACCACCCCCGGCGTACGCGACGTCCAGGCCGGCCACCGTCGCGGGCGCGCGGGGCCCCGGCCCCACCAGGTCGACCAGCGGCCGCAATTCCTCCTGTACCGCCACCGCCTCGGCAACACTGCCCGGCACCGCCCGCTCCCGCTCGGGCTCTGGTGCTGGCGCTGTCTCCGGCGCTGGCGCTGGTTCCGGTTCCGGTTCCGCCTCCGGCTCCGGCTCCGGCTCCGGCTCCGGCTCCGGCTCCGGCTCCGGCTCCGGCTCCGGCTCCGGCCATGATCCACTCGGCTTCATGGAAGTCGGGCTATCCCCCGCACCCGGACACCCCGACATCATGAAACCGGAGTCGATCACCCTCGGCGTGAACCATCGACGACGCCATCCGCTGCCGACTGACCATCCGAACCACCCTGCCCCCGGTCACCGCCGGCCCGACTCCCGAACGCGCCGAAGGCGCTCGCGAAGGCGACACCGAGCGCGACGCCGAAGGCAACACCACCCGTCGCACCGAACGAGGGGATGCCGATCGCCAGGCCGAGCAGGATGCCAACCGGCCAGGCCCAGAGGTTGGACCTGCTGCTCCGCGTACCGAATTTCGCCATGGATCGATGATATTGAGCCGCGCCACCGCTCACCCACGCCAGCTGTCTTCCTCTCGGCACGGACCCATCGTGGGGCAAGGCCCAACGCACCTCGGCTTCCACTCCTACTTCGCTCTCCCCACGTCGGGGTCCGCGCCAGGATCACCGGCCGCGCGTAGCTGCTCCTCGAACATGACGAACGTCCGCTGCCGGATCCCACGAATGAGCGTCCGCTCGCGTGGCGTCTCGTGACGCGCCTCGGCGTCCGCCTGGTTGTGGATCGCGCGCACCGTCTCGTAGAGCGCGAAAACCGGCCCTTCGCCCTTGAGATGATGAGCCCGAAACGCCTCCACCTCCTGAACAAAATCTTCCGCGCTTCTGGGGAATACCTCCCCGCCAATGTCGAAGACGATTTCGCTGAACAGGTCGTTCTTCTCCTGCCAGCCGCCGGTGTCGATGGAGACACGCCAGACTCTGGCTCCGCCCTCGGCCGTCTTCACGATCTTTACCGGCGACTGGTAGTACAGGTAGTAGGACGGGAGCACCAGACCAGGCATCTCGACCATCAAGCGTTCCCCTCATAGGTCGACTCCAGCGCCTGCCAGAACAACTGTTGCTCGCGACGAAGGATCCCGTCTGCGATCGCTCCCTCGCGTGCCGTCAACGCTCGGCCCTCGGCGCGAGCCAGGGCATCCACGTCACGGCGCACCTCGTACAGCGCATGCTCCCAGACGGCCACCGCGTCGAGCGCGGCCAGGTGCAGACGGAACTCGGCGAGGTGCTTGTTCCGCGTCCGCAATACAAGTTGGACGTCCCGGTAACCGCTGGCCTCAGGAGTCAAAAACCGGTCTTGGAAGCTCACGACTACGACGTCGGGGTGGTCCCGTATCCGTCCGAGCGCAGCGTAAAGGTCGTCGAGGTTGCCAAACTCGACCTTCGCGGCCGCGAGGTCGAGCAACTTCGACGCGTCACCCTGGTGCTTGACCACCTTGTCCTCAGCTCGCCGCCGGTCCTTCGGCTGCGGACGCCAGCCAGGTTCTCCAACGCGCCTACCGTCGACCTCAGCGAGCGCCACTGCTAGCTGATTCAGATCTGCCTGCGCCTCCACCGCTGCGGAGTAAAGGTTGTCAAGGTAGCGCCTCCGGTAGGCGGCGTCATCGCGCCGGTCATCGTCGAACCCTGCCTGCATGACCGGTCCCCGACGTACCAGGATGCTGGCGCTGATCTCCCGCTGCTCGTCCGTGAGAGGGGTCGGTTCTGGTTGCGGCACCTCCCGGGCGGATGTCTTCCGTCCCGCCGCCTCCTGTTGGTTGACGTCGTCGAGCACCTCGGCGAGAACGTCGATGGCCTGCGGGTGGCTGGCCAGGTGATACAGCGTCAACGGGCGAGCGGTCAGTGAGCTCGCGAGTTCGGGCGTGGACAGGATGATCCGGGCCAGGTCCGGTTGCCGCACCACCTGCCGGACCACGTTCTCGGCCAGGTTCGGCTCGTTCGCTGGTGGCTCCCGCCGGGCGCGGTCGAGCATGTCCCGGACCCGGTCGTCGGCGAACATCCGCGCGAGATCCCGTGCCGATGCCTCATCCAGATCCGGCGCCAGACGGCGAAGGGTGGGCGGGTCGACCGCCGTCGCGAACTCAACAGGGCTCAGCCCGGCCGCGAAGACGTCGTCCAGGTTATTGGTCAGCGCGAAAACACCAGCCGAATTCTCATCCGGTAGGGGCTGGGCCGGGTCAGCGCCGGTTGTGCTGTCCACGCCCTCAGCGTCCGGTGACATCGGCACCGAGCCCGGGCCGTCGAGCAGCAGGTGCATCCGGTTGATGTACGGGTCGCCGTGGCCGCCGTCGTCGTGCGTCGGCGGGTGCTCCGGCAGGTCGGGCCGCTCGCTGAACCGGCCCCGGGGCAGCCCGCCGAGCGGCATCGGCCGGCCGTCCCCGCCCAGCACCAGCGCGTCGATGCCGACCACCTCGGGGTACAGCGGCCGGTCCCGGACCACGCCGTTCTGCGGGTCCAGGTAGAGCACCGTGCCGTGCTGGTTGAGCGCCACCCAGGCGTGCGAACCGCCGTGCGGCCACTCGGTGACCATGAACGCGTAGCTGCCGTGGCCGCCCAGCAGCAGTTGGTCGTGCAGGTTGCGGTAACCCCGGTCGGCTGCCTGCCGCGCCTGCTCGGCACCGAGACGTTGGCCGGGCGGCGGGGCGAGCAGTCGTTGGAAGCGCCCGCCGGTCACGTCCTCCACCCGGCCGGGGCCACCGGCCTCGCCCCGGATCGGGCGTCGGATGTCACCGTCGAGGTAGCCGTCGAACGTACGCGGCGCCGACACCCGTGGCCGGCCGTGCACCCACGTCTCGAACAGCGACAGGGTGCAGTCCAGGCAGTTGATGCCCCGGGTGGCGTCGGCGGCGGGACCACCGTCGTTCAGCAGCCGGAACCATCCGCCGCGTCGCGGGTCGGCGGTGCGGGTGATGGTGCCGTCCGGCTCACGGGGCAGCTGCCGTTCCACGTCGACCTGGTGCAGCGCCAGCGGTGGACGTAGTCCCCCGGGCCGCCCGTACGGCCGAGAGTCGTCGATCGGTGGTGGACCGTCGTTGCCGGTGAGCTTGGACGGACCGGCGGTCTCCACCGCCCCGAGCGCGAGCGCGCCGACGTCCCGGTTGGCGTGCTCGAAGGTGGCGGCACCCAGGTCCACTACCGACGGCGCCGTGGTGCCGGCCAGCACCGCGTCCGCCAGGTCAACCCATTCGACGTACGCGCGGGTCTCCTCGTTCGCGGCACGCCACCAGCCGTCGGCCCACTGCTCGCGACCAGCCTGGTGCAGCTGTCGGGCGTAGCTGCCGTACTCGACGGCCCTGCGGTCGTGCTCCGCGGCCCGGGTGCGCAGTCGGGTGGCCTCGGCCTGCCGGCGGGTGTTCTCGAAACCGATCCGCTGCGCTTCGTAGTGGCTCTGGTAGCGCCGCCGCTCGGCGGCCTCCGCCTCGGCGGCCCACTGTGCCGCGTACCAGTCGTCGGTCTCGATCGCGGGCCTCGACGGATCACCGAACGCCGCCACGTCGACGGGGACCGTCGCCCTGCCCCGGGCCCGTGCTCGGGTGCGGGCGTCTCCCGCGCCGGTACGCGCGCTGGCCGGGCGAATCGGCCCACCGGCGACGGGGTGGCGGCCACCGGCGTTGTCGGGCCAGGGCCGGTGGTCGGGGCTGGTGTGGGAGACCACGCGGTCGGACCGGGCGTGGTGGCGTACGGCGTGTTGCCGGGGTGACCCGGCGGGGCGGCGGTGGCCGGCCCACCGCTCGGTTCCACGGCGCCGGCCACCGGTGCGGCCAGCGCCGAGAGCCGCGAATCAGCAGCCACCGCGGAGAGCGTCGGATCGGCGGTCACCGCCGAAAGCCTCGGGTCGGTGGAGGCCGCCGCCGGCGTCGAAGTGGCGGCGGCCGACGGCGTCGAAGTGGCGGCCTGCGTCGGAAGCGTCGGGTCGGCCGTCGCCGGGTGCGGTGCGTCCGCCCACTCCGGCCGCAGCCCGTCGGTCGACGGCACCGTTTCGGACGGGCGTAGCGAACCGTCCCCGGCATCCACATCGGACACCGCGCCCACCTCGAACTCGCGGGCGGTCGACACTCCGACCTCCGGCGACAGCGCGACCCCGAGCGACGCCGACGCATCGACGCGGGACGTCGCTGACTGGTCGGGCGACAGCGTGTGGCCTACCTCCGCCGTCTGAGCGGAAACGCCCGGAGCCGAGACCGACCCACCGGACGCCACCGCCGGGGATGAGACCAACCCGCCGGAGGACGCCACCGACGGCGCGGCCGCCGCCGGGTCCGTGGCACCCGCCGAGAACGTCGAGCCGCTCGCCGAAGACGTCAAATCACCAGCGAGGGCCGCCACCGAGGGCGGTGCGGGACCGGCGAGGGACGTTCCAGCCAGAGCGTTGGCCTGCGCGTCGAGCCGGGCGCGTAGGGCATGGTCGGTCTGGCCGGTGGCCGAGCCGGTGGCTCCGGACGCGGCAGCACGGGCGACGTCCTCCACCGAGGTCAGACCCGAGCCGGTGGCTAGGCTGGCGGCGGTGTCGGCGAGCACCTCGCCGGTCATCTCCCGCCCCAGGTGCTCCCCCACCCGCGCCGCTCGCCCGGTGGCGTGCCGGCCCAGCCCGGCCAGTGGCGCGACCGCCCCGCCG
>NZ_JAEVHL010000314.1 GCF_016803395.1 Micromonospora tarensis
GTGGCGCTGCGGGAAGCCGCGCGCGACAGCCGTCCGGCCGACGACGCCGACCCCGACGCCGACCCGGTGCTGCGGACCTTCCTGCGTGGGGACCTCCTGGTGGGCCTGCCGGCCCAGCGGAGCAGGCGACGCGTCCTGCTGGCGCACATCGCCGAGCGGTCGTTCGCGCCGGGCACCCGCTATCCGGAGCGCGCCGTCGACGACGCGCTCAAGCGGTGGTGCGCCGGCGGCGGGTCGGATCACGCGACGCTGCGCCGCTACCTGATCGACGAGCGGTTGCTCACCCGCGATCAGGGCATCTACCAGCGGCTCTGATCGTCCGCGCACAGATCGTCTGGTCGCGGAACATCTTGCTAGCCTCGGCACATGACCTCCTGCACGCCCACCGACGGCCCACCCGACCTGCTGTTCCTGCTCTCCTGGGCGAGTCACGCGTTGCAGACCGAGCATGCCGCGGGGCTGGCCGAGTTGGGCATCTCGCCTCGGGCGCACTACGTGTTGGCGCAGGCCCGCACCGGCGATCTGACCCAGCGGGAGATCGGCGAGCGGTGCGGCGTGGACAAGACCACCATGGTCGTCACCCTCGACCAGTTGGAACGGGCCGGGCTGGCCGAACGCCGTCCGGCGCCGACCGACCGGCGGGCCCGGCTGGTCGTGGTGACACCGGCGGGGGAGCAGGTCCTGCGGCAGGCGCAGCAGGTGGTACGACGCATCCAGGACGACCTCCTCGCGACGCTGCCCGAGCAGGACCGGGAGGTGTTCCTGCGCGCCCTCCTGGCGCTGGTGGGTGGACCACTGGCCAACACCTCGCCGTACGCGCCGGGCAGTCGATCCGGCTGTTAATCCCGAGAAAGATAGTTCCGGACAAGACGATCTGTTACGGTCTTACTCGTTCGTTTCCCTGAACGAGGAGCCGCCATGAGTGCTGCCGCCGTCACCACCCCCACCACCTCAACGCTGCGCCGCCGCGCCCTCGGCGTCGGTGCCGCCGTCGCGTCCTGCCTGGCCATCTGGTCGATCGGCGCGCTGGCCGGAGTCGACTACACCGTCGAGAGCCCGGGTCAGCCCGCCACGGTCATCGGGGCGGCCGCGATCGTCCTGGTCTCCCTGGGCGCGCCCTGCTCGGCTGGGCGGCGTTGGCAGTGCTGGAGCGGTTCGTCCCACGGGCGGCCCGTCCGATCTGGATCTCGCTGGCCCTCGTGGTGACCCTGCTGTCCTTCGCCCCGCTGGCCGGCACCGAGGCCACCGGCGGCGCGAAGCTGTTCCTCGGCGCCACGCACGTGGCCGTGGCGGTCGCACTGATCGCCCTGCTGCCCCGCCCTCGCCGGTAACCGGTCGCGCCTCGCCGCGCGGGATCTCCACCCGCCCACCCCCTGCCGCGTCCCGGGGGTGGGCGAAATTCGTGCGACCGCGCGCGTCGACGCTGCTAGCATCGCCGCCATGGCACGAGGTATCTGGTCGCAGAAGGTCCGCTCCGCCCGCTGACGGCGGCGCCTTCTCCCTGCTGAATTCGCGCTCGCCGTCCCGGTTCCCGCCGGGCGGCCTGCTGTTGCTGCCCGGCTCCATCGCGAGCTGCGGAGCACCGTTGAACCTCAACCCCGAAAGCCTGTCGCTGCCCGTCGAGGCGGGCGGCAGCGCGCATGTGCGCGCGACCAACATCACCGTGACCCGCGGGTCCCGTCGCGTGCTGAACGACGTGTCGCTCACCGTCTCCGCCCGGTCGCGGGTGGCGGTCGTCGGCGAGAACGGCCGCGGCAAGACGACGCTGCTGCACGTCCTCGCCGGGCTGATCACGCCGGACGACGGCACTGTCCAGCGGGCCGGCACGATCGGATTGGCCCACCAGGAGTTGTCCGCCCGCGACGGCGAGACCGTCGGCACCCTGACCGCCGAGGCGTTGGCCGGGTCGCTCGCGGCGCTCGCCGCGCTGGACGCGGCGGCCCTCGCCCTGGCCGGAGGCGACCCGAGCGCCGACGCCGCTACGCCGCCGCGCTCGAGGCCGCCACCCGGCTCGACGCCTGGGACGCCGAGCGTCGCCTCGACGTGGCGCTCGACGCCCTCGACGCCTGCCCGGACCGCGCCCGCCGACTGGACACGCTGTCGGTCGGGCAGCGCTACCGGGTGCGGCTGGCGTGCCTGCTCGGCGCGCGGCACGACGTGCTGCTACTCGACGAGCCGACCAACCACCTGGACGCCGACGGTGTGGACTTCCTGACCGGTCGCCTGCGCGAGCACGACGGCGGTCTGGCGATCGTCAGCCACGATCGCGCGTTGCTGCGCGACGTGGCGAACCGCTTCCTCGACCTGGATCCGACCCGCGACGGGAAGCCCCGACTCTATGCCGGCGGCTACGACGCCTGGCAGGACGCGCGGCGTCGTGAGCGGGAACGCTGGGAGCAGGACCACGAGCAGCAACAGGACGAGCGTCGCCGACTCCAGGACGCGGTGTCGAGGGCCCGCGACCGGCTCTCCACCGGTTGGCGACCGGACAAGGGGACCGGCAAGCACCAGCGCCAGTCCCGGGCCCCGGGTGTCGTGCAGGCGCTGCACCGGCAGCAGGACGCGCTGCGGGCCCACCGCGTCGACGTGCCGGAGCCACCGCCGACGCTGCGGATGACGGACCCGGGCGTACGGCCTGGTGCGCCGCAGGTACGCGCGCAGGGGGTGGCGGTCGCCGGTCGGCTCGCCGGCCCGGTCGACCTCACCATCGACGGCGGTGACCGGTTGCTCGTGACCGGGCCCAACGGCGCCGGGAAGTCCACCCTGCTCGCGGTGCTGGCCGGCGCGCTCGAACCCACCGACGGGTACGTGTGGACGGCGCCCGGGGCCCGGGTCGCCCGGGTCACCCAGGAGACCGCCGGGCAGGGCACCGACCGCACCGCCGGCGAGGTGTACGCGAGCCGGGTGGGAAAGCTGGTCGCCGGCGGGGTGCTCGCCGACGCCGACACCGTGCCGCTGGGATCGCTGGGACTGCTGGACTCCACCGCCATGCGCACGCCCGTCGGGCGGCTGTCGCCGGGGCAGCAGCGCCGCCTCGACCTGGCGTTGGCGCTGGCCGGGCGGCCCACGCTGATCCTGTTCGACGAGCCGACGAACCACCTGTCGTCGGCGCTGGCCGACGAGCTGACCACGGCGCTGCGCCACAGCACGGCCGCCGTGGTGGTCGCCACCCACGACCGTCAGGTGCTGCGCGACCTGGCCGACTGGCCGCGCCTGCGGTTCGGCGAGACGTCCACACCGGGCTCGGTCCACTAATGCCGTTGACCGGGCGGTGATGATCGACAGGTGACCAGCACCGTCCGGCCCTCCTGGGTGACCAGCACCGTCCGACCCGACGACCCCGACGCGGTGCTGCTGCTGCGCGAGTACATGACCGAGATGGTGGTCCGCTACCACCGCCGTCCCGCCCGCCCGGCGAGGTCGACGCGGCGCTGGCCGAGCTGCCCAGCGACGACCTGGCCGGCCGGATGGGCTGTTCCTGCTCGCTCACCACGGCGCTGAGCTGGCCGGCTGCGCCGGTCTGC
Source organism: Micromonospora tarensis (assembly GCF_016803395.1). Classification (GTDB taxonomy): domain Bacteria; phylum Actinomycetota; class Actinomycetes; order Mycobacteriales; family Micromonosporaceae; genus Micromonospora; species Micromonospora tarensis. Next base: position 3,525 of record NZ_JAEVHL010000314.1, read on the forward strand.
GCTGGCGACCGGACTTCGCCGAGCTGACCCGGGTGTTCGTCCGGCCCGCGCATCGAGGCGTCGGCGGGGGCGCCGCGCTGCTGGCCGCCGTCGAGCAGGCGGCGCGGGCGGCCGGCGCCTACCGGATCCGCCTCGACACCCGACACGACCTGGTCGAGGCCCGCGCGCTGTACGCCCGGCACGGCTACGTCGAGATTCCGGCGTACTCGCGGGGGCCGTACGCCGAACACTGGTTCGAGAAGCAGTTGACGTCCGCCGGAGGACGCGCTAAATAAGAAGAGGAAGTTGAGTCACCCGGACTCAACCCATCACCTTCGGCCAGGAGATCCGAGGAGGCATGACCATGTTGATGCGTACCGACCCGTTCCGCGAGATCGACCGGCTCGCCGAGCAGTTCTTCGGTACGGCGGCCCGTCCCGCGACCATGCACCTGGACGCCTACCGCGACGGAGACCACTTCTACGCCGCGTTCGACCTACCCGGCGTCGACCCCGAGACCATCGACTGCACTGTCGAACGCAACGTGCTCACCGTCCGGGCCGAACGTCGCCGGCCCACCGGCGACGGCGTCGAACTGGTCGCCGCCGAACGCCCGATGGGCACCTTCACCCGGCAGCTGTTCCTCGGCGACACACTCGACACCGACAAGCTGGAGGCCGGCTACGAGCACGGGGTGCTGACGCTGCGCATCCCGGTCGCCGAACGCGCCAAGCCCCGCCGGGTCGCCATCAAGGCCAACGGCGACGGCCGCCGACAGATCAACGCCTGACCGCACGGTGACGGGTGGGATCGCGCGCCTACGCGCCGATCCCACCCGAGGCTGAGAACCTTTTTCACATGGTGTTCCCCCACGCTCCGGTCCTCGCCCGCCCGAGCGCACCACCCGCGCTGCCCAGCGGGCCGGTCGAGGTCACCGAGGCGTGGCTGCGCAACCGGCGGCTGTCCGAGCACACCCGCGACGCGTACCGGCGCGACGTCACCGGCTGGCTCAACTGGTGCGCCGCCCGCGACCTGGACCCACTGCGGGCCACCTTCCTGCACGTCAACGAGTACGCCCGAGCGTTGGAAGCCGGCGTCGACGCGCGCAGCGGTCGGCCGCTGACCCCGGCGACAGTGGCGCGTCGGCTCTCCGCGCTGTCCAGTTGGTACGACTTCCTCGTCAAACTCGGCGCCGTGCCGGCCAACCCGGTCTCCGGCGCCGACCGGCCGCGCGTCGACCGGGACCACTCCGCCACCGTGGGGCTCACCCCCGAGGAGGTGGACGCCCTGCTCAGCGCCGCCGACGCGGACACCAGCGCGACCGCCGCGCGCAACCGGGCGGCGATCGCGCTCCTCGCCGACCTGGGGCTGCGGGTCGGCGAGCTGATCTCGCTGGACCTGACCGACCTCGGCACCGAACGCGGCCACCGCAGCGTGCGCTTCATCGGCAAGGGCGGCAAGCAACGCCGCCGCGCCCTGACCCCCGGCACCGGGTACGCCGTGGACGCCTACCTGTCCCAGCGGGCCGCCGCCGCCCGCGTGCCGGTGTCGGAGCTGACCGGCCCGCTGCTGGTCACCGCCAGCGGTGCCCGACTGGACCGGCACTCGGTGTTCCGGATGGTGCGCCGACTGGCCCGCGCCGCCGGCATCCCGGCCTGGGCGAAGCTGTCCCCGCACTCGCTACGGCACGCCTTCGCCACCACCGCCCGCTCGGAGGGCGTGCCGCTGGAGGACGTGCAGGACGCGATGGGGCACGCCGACCCGCGCACCACCCGCCGCTACGACCGGGACCGGCACAACCTCGACCGCGACCCGGCCTACGCGGTCTGGGCGGCCCGTTCGCGCCGCCGCGGCTGAGCGCGGGGCGGGGCCGTTCCGATCAGCTCGGGCCCGCTGCGCTGACCGCCGGATCACCGGCCGTCGAGCGGCCAGATCGTCACCCTGGTGGTGCCGTCGCGGCAGCTGAGCCCGACGCCCACCCGCCGGCAGTCGGTCAGGCCGGCCGGGAGCACCGCGGACACCCGGTGACCGTCGCGGCCCGCCGTCGCAACCAGCGTGCGCTCGCCGTCCGACGCCATGCCCACCAGCACCAACGGCTCCGTGGCCACCCGTGGGCCGGGCACGGTGCGCCAGCGCGCGCCGGCCGGCCACGTCCACGCCCGGGCACCGGTGCCCGCGTCGATCGCCCAGCGGTCCTGCGCGTCCTGTGCGCAGAGCAGGCCCTGACAGGGCCGCAGGACCACCTCACCCGCCGGCACCGGCGACCGCCAGCGCGCGGAGAACCCGGGCAGGTCGTACCCGCTCAGCAGCACGGCGCTGCCGCTCGGGTGGCGCAGCACCAGATGCTCACCGACGACCTGCGGGTTGTCCGGGCCGTAGTCGGCCGGCGGGAGCCGCCCCCGCCCGCGTTCGGTGCCGTCGTGGGCGTCGAGGAGCCGGGCCAACCCGTCGTCCTGCACCAGCAGCAACCGCCCGGGTAACGCCCGCAGCACCGCCGTGGAGGGCACCGCGACGGACCAGCGGGTCGCGCCGGTGGTCGGGTCGACGCCGCGCACCGCGCCCTCGATCCGTCGCCCCGGCTCGGCGGCGCTGCGCACCTCGCTGACCGCGACAGTGGCGTCGCCGGCCGGGTACACCCGCTCGGGTCGCCGCCACAGCACCTCGCCGGTGCGCATCGACCGGGCGGTGGTCGCCCGCGCCCCGCGCGCCTGGTCACGTTCGACGAGCAGCAGCAGGTCCCCGGCGGCCTCGGCGGACCACGCGGCGGCCGGCGGCAC
>NZ_JAEVHL010000315.1 GCF_016803395.1 Micromonospora tarensis
GCGTCGCGCTGCTCACCGGCGCGTCCTCGCGGTGACCGCGCCGCCGTCCGGGCCCGCCTCCGCCGCGCCGGCGCGACCTACAACTACGCCGAGGCGTTGCAGAAGTCGCTGCTCTTCTACGAGGCGCAGCAGTCCGGTCGACTGCCGACTGGAACCGCGTCTCCTGGCGCGGCGACAGCGCGCTCACCGACGGCGCCAGCGCGGGCCTGGACCTCACCGGCGGCTGGTACGACGCCGGCGACCACGTCAAGTTCGGCTTCCCGATGGCGTTCAGCGCCACCATGCTCGCCTGGGGCGCGGTGGAGTACCGCAGCGGCTACGCCTCCTCCGGGCAGCTGCCGCACCTGCTCAACAACCTGCGCTTCGTCAACGACTACTTCGTCAAGGCGCACCCGTCGGCGAACGTCCTCTACGGGCAGGTCGGCAAGGGCGACGACGACCACAAGTGGTGGGGCCCGGCCGAGGTGATGCCGATGGCGCGGCCCGCGTACAAGATCGATGCGAGCTGTGGCGGCGCGGACCTGGCGGGCGAGACGGCGGCGGCGATGGCCGCGTCCTCGATGGTGTTCCGGCCCACCGACGCCGCCTACGCGGACAAGCTGCTCGGGCACGCCCGGCAGCTCTACACCTTCGCCGACACGGTGCGGAAGGCCTACCACGAGTGCATCACCGACGCGACCAGCTTCTACCGCTCGTGGAGCGGCTGGCAGGACGAGCTGGTCTGGGCAGCGATCTGGCTGCACCGAGCCACCGGCGAGGCCAGCTACCTGGCCAAGGCCGAGAGCGAGTACGACAAGCTCGGCACCGAGAACCAGTCCACCACCCGCTCGTACAAGTGGACCATCGCCTGGGACAACAAGCAGTTCGGGGCGTACGTGCTGCTGGCCAACCTGACCGGCAAGCAGAAGTACGTCGATGACGCCAACCGGTGGCTGGACTACTGGACCGTCGGGGTGAACGGGCAGCGGGTGCCGTACTCACCTGGCGGCATGGCGGTGCTCGACTCCTGGGGTGCGCTGCGCTACGCGGCCAACACCTCCTTCGCCGCGCTGGTCTACAGCGACAAGACCACCGACACCGCCCGCAAGGCGCGCTACCACGACTTCGCCGTCCGGCAGATCAACTACGCGCTCGGCGACAACCCGCGCAACTCCAGCTACGTGATCGGGTTCGGCGCCAACTCGCCGCGCAACCCGCATCACCGCACCGCGCACGGCTCCTGGTGGGACAGCCAGACCGTGCCGGTCGAGACCCGGCACACCCTCTACGGCGCGCTGGTCGGCGGCCCGTCCTCGGCCAACGACGCGTACAGCGACAGCCGGTCGGACTACGTGATGAACGAGGTGGCCACCGACTACAACGCCGGTTTCACCTCCGCGCTGGTCCGGCTGACCGCCGAGTACGGCGGCACGCCGCTGGCGAACTTCCCGGTCGCCGAGACACCGGACATCGACGAGCTGACAGTGGAGACCACTGTGACCCAGGCCGAACCCCGGGCCACCGGGCTCAAGGTGATGGTCTACAACAAGTCGGCGTTCCCGGCCCGCGCGCTCACCGACGGGAAGTTCCGGTACTACTTCCGGCCCGACGGCACCGGCCCGGTGCAGGTCACCGCCGGCTACACCCAGGGCTGCCCGTCCCCGACCACGGCCAAGCAGTACAGCGGCGACATCTGGTACGTCGAGGTGGACTGCACCGGGTACACCATCGCCCCGGCCGGCCAGTCGCAGCACCGGATGGAGGTCCAGTTCAAGGTCGGTGTGCCGGAGGGCGGCACCTGGGACCCGACCAACGACCCGTCGTACCAGGCCACCGCCGGGCCGAACCGGAAGGTGCCGCTCTACTCCGGCGGCACCCGGGTCTGGGGCGACGAGCCGGGACCGGCCGTACCGGACACCACCGCGCCGACCGTCCCGGGCACCCCGGTGGCGTCCAACCTCGGCCCCCGCACGGTCACCCTGACCTGGGCGCCGTCCACCGACAGCGGCGGCAGCGGGCTCGCCGGGTACGACGTCCGCGAGTTCATGGTCGGCAACGACGTGGTGGCGACCCGCCGGGTCACCGAGAACTCGATCACCATCTCCACGTTGCTGCCGGAGCGGACCTTCGAGTACACCATCGTGGCCCGCGACAACGCGGGCAACACCTCCGCCGCCTCGCCGAAGCTCACCATCACCACGCCGCCGGCCGGCACCGCCGACACCACAGCGCCGAGCACGCCCGGCACTCCGGTCGCCTCGGCGGTCACCGCCACCGGGCTCACCCTGGCCTGGACGCCGTCCACCGACAACGTCGGCGTCACCGGCTACCGGGTCTACCGGGAGGCCGGCGCCACCGACGCGCTGGTGGGCTCGCCGACCGGCACCACCCAGGCGGTGACCGGGCTGACCGCGTCCACGGCGTACCAGTTCTACGTGGTGGCCGTGGACGCGGCCGGGAACGCCTCAGCGGCGTCCGCGCCGGTCGCGGTGACCACCACGGCCCCGCCGGTCGGCGGCACCTGCTCGGTGGGGTACGCCAGCACCGACTGGAGCACCGGCTTCACCGCCACGGTGACGATCACCAACACCGGCACCACCGCGATCAACGGCTGGACCCTGCGGTTCAGCTTCCCCGGTGGGCAGACGGTCAGTCAGGGCTGGTCGGCGACGGTCAGCCAGAGCGGCGCGGCGGTCACCGGCACGAACCTGTCCTACAACGGCACGATCGCGCCGGGCGCGTCGGTGAGCTTCGGCTTCAACGGCACCCACACCGGTGCCAACCCGAAACCCACCGCGTTCACCGTCAACAACACCACCTGCGCCGTCGCCTGACCGGCGGTCCTTCGAGAATCTGGGACAGTTACCGACCCGCCCGGGTCGGCAGCTGTCCCAGATCTCACCGCGCCGGCCAGGGATAACCAGCCGGCATTCGGGGCATGGCAACCGCGTGGGGGAGTTGCTGACCGTCGGGCACGGCACCGCCGACCGGGTGCGGCTCGGCGAGCTGCTGACCGAGGCCGGGGTGGTGCGGCTGGTCGACGTGCGCCGGTACCCTGCCAGCCGCAGCAATCCCGACGTCCAGCGGGAGGAGCTTGAGCGGTGGCTGCCCGAGCGGGGCATCGACTACCGCTGGGAGCCGCGCCTCGGCGGACGCCGACACATCCCCGTCGGGCAGCCGCAGCCCGACACCTGGTGGACGGTCGAGGCGTTCCGGGCGTACGCCGCGTACACCCGGACGCCGGAGTTCGACCTGGCGCTGGCCGAGGTGCTGACCGACGTCAGCACGGGGACCACAGCGGTGATGTGCAGCGAGAGCCTCTGGTGGCGCTGCCACCGCCGGCTGATCGCCGACGTCGCGGTGCTCGGTCACGAGACGCCGGTGACGCACCTCCTGCCGGGTGGGCGGCTCAGCCCGCACCAGCCCGCCGAGGGCGCCCGTCGGCTGCCGCACGGCCAGCTGTGCTGGGACGGTTGAGCCGCCGTCGCCGGTCGGATCAGCCGGTGAGGTCGTCGGCGAGCAGATCCATCAGCAGGGCGTCGTGCCAGCGCCCGTCCGCGCCGCGCTCGTAGCGGCGCAACACCCCCACCGGCCGGAACCCCACCTTCGCGTACGCCCGGATGGCGGCGCTGTTCGCCGCGGCCGGGTCGATGGTGAAGCGGTGGTGGCCGTACTCGTCGATCAGGTGCCGGGCCAGGGTGCGGATCGCGTCCCCACCGAGGCCGGCGCCGCGCTCCGCCGGGGCGAGGAAGACGTCCAGGCTGGCGTGCCGGTAGTCCGGGTCCGACTCGGCGTACCACTGGATCGCGCCGATCACCCGACCGTCGTGCTCGATCACGTACACGTGCAGGTCGTCGTCGGCGAGATCGGCGCGGACGGAGTCGGCCAGGTCGTCGCCGCCACGCCACCACCGGCGTACCTCCGGCTCGGCCCGGATGGCGGCGAGGACCGGCACGTCCGCGACCGTCGCCGGTCGCAGTGTCACCGCCCGCCCGCGCAGCACCGGCTCAGCCTCTGCTCTCGCCGTGCTCGACACAGACCGCCGACCAGCCCACCGGCAGCACCTGCACCTTCATCCGGCGCCGACACCGGGGGCAGAAGCGGGGCGGCTCCAACTGCCGGGCCGACGCGCAGGCCGGGTGTGCGGTGGCCGTCGCCGGCTCACCGCACCTGTCACACCACAGGTCCGTCGTCGTCATGGTCGTCACAGCGTGGCAGAGAGCGCCTTGACCGGCATCTGCAATTCGTCCAGCAGATCGAGGTCGGCCGTCGCCGGTCGACCCAGCGTGGTCAGGTAGTTGCCGACGATCACGGCGTTGATGCCGCCGAGCAGACCGTCGCGGGTGCCCAGGTCACCCAGGGTGATCTCCCGGCCGCCCGCGTACCGCAGGATGGTGCGCGGCATGGCCAGCCGGAACGCGGCGATGGCCCGCAGCGCGTCCTTGCCCTCCACCACCGGTCGGTCACCGAGCGGGGTGCCGGGGCGCGGGTTGAGGAAGTTCAGCGGCACCTCGTGCGGGTTCAACTCGGCGAGCTGCGCGGCGAACTCGGCCCGCTGCTCGACGGTCTCGCCGAGGCCGAGGATGCCGCCGCAGCACACCTCCATGCCGGAGTCGCGGACCATCCGCAGCGTCTCCCAGCGCTCCTCCCAGGAGTGCGTGGTGACCACGTTGGGGAAGTACGACCGGCAGGTCTCCAGGTTGTGGTTGTAGCGGTGCACGCCCATGTCGACCAGGTCGTCGACCTGCTCCTGGGTCAGCATGCCCAGCGACGCGGCGACCTGGATGTCGACCTCGGCTTTGATGGCGGCGACGCCCTCGCGCATCTGCTTCATCAGCCGGGCGTCCGGGCCGCGCACCGCGGCCACGATGCAGAACTCGGTGGCACCGGTCTTGGCGGTCTGCTTCGCCGCCTCGACCAGCGACGGGATGTCCAGCCAGACCGAGCGCACCGGGGAGGTGAACAGGCCCGACTGGGAGCAGAAGTGGCAGTCCTCCGGGCAGCCGCCGGTCTTGAGCGAGACGATCCCCTCCACCTCGACCTCCGGCCCGCACCAGCGCATCCGCACCTCGTGGGCGAGCTGCAGGGCGGCGGGCAGGTGCTCGTCGGGCAGGTTCAACACGGCGAGAATGCCGGCCTGGTCGAGGCCGACACCGTCACCCAGGACCTGGGTCCGGGCCTGGTCGAGGATCTCTGGCATGACTCGTACCCTACAAGGCACCCCGATCAGTCGGAATGACCTGGCAGCCCGGCGGCCCCGCACCGAGTGGATTCGTCGGGCCGGTGGCGGCGGGTGGTAATTTCCCCCGGCGGGTGTCGGGCTCACCGGCACGGACAGCGGCGGAGGGGTGACGGGTGGCGGACTGGCTGGCGGCGCTCGACCGCCGCGCCCAGCTGCGGGCGAAGGCCGGGCTCACCCGGCGACTGCAGCCGCGCCCCGCTGGCGACGGGATGACCGATCTGGCCGGCAACGACTACCTCGGTCTGGCCAGCCACCCGGAGGTCACCGCGGCGGCCACGGCGGCGCTGGCGGCGTACGGGCTGGGGGCGACCGGGTCGCGCCTGGTGCGCGGCTCCACCGACGCGCACCAGGCGTTGGAGGACGAGCTGGCCCGCTGGCTGGGCACCGACCGGGCGCTCGTCTTCTCCTCCGGCTACCTTGCCAACCTCGGCGCGCTGCGGGCCCTCGTCCAACCCCGGACGCTGCTCGTCTCCGACGCGCACAACCACGCGTCCCTGATCGACGGCTGCCGCCTCTCCGGCGCGGAGACGGTGGTCACCCCGCACGCCGACGTGGACGCGGTCGCCGCCGCGCTCGCGGCCGCCCCCGGCCGCCCGGCGGTGGTGGTGACCGAGTCGGTCTTCTCGGTCGACGGTGACCTCGCCCCGCTGGCCCGGCTGCACGCGGTGGCCCGCCGGCACGGGGCGTTGTTGCTCGTCGACGACGCGCACGCGCTCGGCGTGGTCGGCCCGGCCGGGGCGGGCGCGGTGGCCGGCGCCGGGTTGGCCGGCGAACCGGACGTGGTGGTCACCGCCACCCTGTCCAAGGCCCTCGGCGGTGCCGGTGGCGTCGTCGCCGGGCCGGCCGAGTTCGTCCGGCACCTGGTCGAGACCGGGCGCACCTTCATCTTCGACACCGCGCTGCCACCCGCGGTCGCGGCCGGCGTGCACGCCGCGCTGCGGCTGGCCAGGGCCGGCGACGACC
>NZ_JAEVHL010000316.1 GCF_016803395.1 Micromonospora tarensis
TACGGCGACCCGTGCGGCGCGCCCGCGCTCCGACAGGCCGTCCGCCGCCTGGCTGGCCCGCAACCGCGGCATCAGCGCCGACCCCGCCGACGTCATCATCGTGGCCGGCGTCTCCCAGGCGCTCGGGCTGATCGCCCAGGCGCTCACCGCGGCCGGCGTCGATCGGATCGCGGTCGAGGACCCGGGCTCGCTCGGCGTACGGCAGCACCTCAACAACTGGCGGATGGACACCCCGCCGATCACCGTGGACGACGCCGGGCTACGGGTCGACGAGTTGCGGGCCACCGGCGTGTCGGCCGTGATGCTCACCCCCGCGCACCAGTTCCCGACCGGCGTGGTGCTCGACGGCGACCGTCGTCGCCAACTGGTCGAGTGGGCGCGGGCCGGCGGTCTGGTCATCGAGGACGACTACGACGCCGAGCACCGCTACGACCGGCCCCCGGTGCCGGCGCTGCGGGGCCTGCTCTCCGAGCAGGTCTGCTACGCCGGCAGCGTCTCCAAACTGCTCGCCCCCGCCCTGCGGGTCGGCTGGCTGCTCGTGCCGACGCGACTGCGGGCAGCGGTGGTGGCCGCCAAGCGCAACGCCGACCTGGGCAGCGGTGTGCTGCCACAGCTGGTGCTGGCGGAGCTGATCACCTGCGGTGCCTTCGAGCGGCACCTGCGGCTGCTGCGCCGTCGACACATCCGTCGGCGGGACGCGATGATCGCCGCGTTGGCCCGCCACCTGCCGACCGCCACGGTGCACGGCGCCGCCGCCGGTCTGCACCTGACGATCACGCTGGACGAGGACCTGGCCGACACCGAGCTGGCGGCGGCGACGCTGGCGCGTGGGGTGAAGGTGCAACCCCTGTCCTGGCACTGCCAGCGGCCCTACCGGCCGGGGCTGGTGCTCGGCTACGCGGCCCGTACGGCGACCGAGATCCAGACCGGCGTCAGCCAGATCGCCGCCGCCCTCAGCCGCCGAGCGGGGGGCGCCTCGCCGGGCTGACGCAACCCCTCGGGGGTCGATTCGTTGGTGCGAGGGGCGGACTGAGGAGGACGATGACGGCGGGACCTGGCGCCCGGCTGCTGCGCTCGCCGACGAGTTCGGGCCGGGCCACGTTCCTGGAGCTCTTCTTCGATCTGGCGTTCGTGGTGGCCCTCACCCGGGTGTCGCAACGGTTCGCCGAGCTGAGCGACGACACCGGCTGGGCGCTGGTGGCCGGCTTCGGTCGTACCCTGCTGCTCTTTCTGGCGCTTTGGCTGATCTGGTCGCACACCGCGTGGATCACCAGCCGTTACGAACCAGAGCAGGCGGTCATCCAGGCCGTCGTGGTCGGCACGATGTTCGCCGGCCTGGTGCTGGCGGTGACGCTGCCGCGCGGGATGGAGGAGCGGGCGCTGCCGTTCGCGGTCGCGTACCTGTCGGTGATGGTGGTGCGGCCGCTGGTGGTCGCCGTCGCGCTGCGTGGCCATCCGCGACGGTTGGTGCCGTTTCGGCTGGCCGCGTGGGCGGTGGCGAGCGCGCCGCTCTGGCTGGCCGGCGCGTTGGGCCCGGACCGAATTCGCCTGCCGCTGTGGGCCGCCGCCCTCGCCGTCGACTACCTCGCCTGGGCGCTGGGCTGGCCGCTGCCGTGGCTCGGGGCCTCGGCGGTGAACCGCTGGCGGATCGCCGGGATGCATCTCGCCGACCGGCACCAGCAGATGATCCTCATCGCCCTCGGTGAGTCGATCCTGGTCATCGGCATGGTCTTCGGCGGCGCGGACTACTCCGCGGAACGGGCGGCGGCCTTCGCGGTCGCGTTCACCACCAGCGCGCTGCTCTGGCGGCTCTATTTCTACCGGGCCGGTCTGCTGCTGACCGAGGCGTTGGATCGGGCGGGTATGCCCGGCAAGCTGGGCACCGCGTCGGAGCGGACGCATCTGCTGATCGTGCTCAGCGTGCTCGTCACCGGGGTCGGTTACGAGATGGTGATCGATCATCCGTACGGTCCGCCGCGGCCGAGTTGGCTGCTGTTCGTGGTAGGCGGGCCGGTGCTGTTCCTGCTGGCCCGGATGCGGTTGGAGTACGAGATCTTCGGCCGCGTCGCCCGATCCCTGCTGATCGGCACGGTGGTCCTGCTGCTCTTTACGCCGGCCCTGTTCCACTGGACGCCGATGGTCGCGCTGAGCGTGGTGGCGGTCGTGCTGGCAGTGGTCGCGCTCCTCGACGCGCGGCGCAGCCGGCGACGGCCGCTGGAGGTCTCCGCTCCACCGGTCGGCCGGGAGACATCCGGCGATCGCGACTTCGAGGCGTGACCACGCGCGGTGGTGCGCCGCGACCACCCGGAGGACCGCCGGCCGCGACCCACCCGTCGGGCCGTCACCACCACCTGGTCGTCGTCATTCCTGGTAAATCCGCGAGGCGGTCGTGGCGCTAGCGGCCGGATTCGGTCGACTGACGTTCGGCGTTGATCCGGAGCAGCCCCTGGGTGCCGTGCAGAAAGGTCTCGGACACCAGCGCGGGGTTGAACAGGCAGCCGGCTGCCATGGCGCCGTCGCGGAGCATGACGAAGTGACGCGCGGCGGCGTCCGCCGTCGCTTCGTGGACCTGCGCCATCAGCGTGGTGAGCGTGTCCAGGAACCATTGCCGGTGGGCGATGATCTCCTGGTGCACCGGGTGGTCGGGGTCGGGATACTCCGCTGCGGCGTTCAGAAAGGCACAGCCACGGAACGTGGGGGACTGGATGGTGCGGGCGATGGAGTCGGCGATGGCGAGCAGCGAGTCGACCGGCGCGGGGTTGGTGGCGATCGCCGCGTCGACCATGCCACGCTCCAGGTGATGGACCTCCCGCAGGTAGGCCAGGATGAGGTCGTCCTTGCTGGGGAAGTGCCGGTAGAACGTGGCCCGGGTCACCTGTGCCTCGGCGACGATCCGGTCCACGCCGACGGAGTGGATCCCCTCGGCGTAGAAGAGCCTGGTTGCCGTGCTGAGCAGCCGGAGTCGCGCGGCGGACTGCCGGGTGTCGGGTTCGGTGCGCGTCATGCCCCCACTATATCGGCTAGAACGTTCGGTCCCGTCGCGCTGAGCGATCCTTGGTGTGAGGTAGAACGTTCGGTCTTGACGCCGGCCGTCACGGTTGCGATAGTTGGCGAGACAGAACGATCGGTGTCGCGAACGGGGGCGGTGGCAAGCCCTGCCGAACGCGACACCACGTTCGATACCCCACGCCTCGGAAGGGTCACCGTGACCACCATCGCTGCATCGCCCGGCATCTCCCAGTCCGCCTCCGCCCTGCGACGGCTGTACTTCACCCGCTTCGGGTTCGCCATCGTGTGGGCGCTCGTGACGATCGCGACGGCGAAGGAGATCAGTCCGCTCACCGTGGTGCTGTTCGTGCTCTACCCGCTGTTCGACGTGGGCGCCGCGTACTACGACCTGCGTTCGACGCGGACCACCGGCTCGCCGACCCTGCTGTCCGTGAACATCGCGGTAAGCCTGCTCACCGCCGTCGGCGTGGGCGTCGCCAGCACGTCCGGCATCCCCGCCGTGCTGCGGGTCTGGGGCGCCTGGGCGGTGGTGGCCGGTCTGGTCCAGTTGATCGTGGGTGTCACCCGTCGCGGGATGGGCGGCCAGTGGCCGATGATCATCAGCGGTGGCATCTCGGTGCTGGCCGGTGGGTCCTTCATCGCCAGCGCGTCAGCGGACAACCCGTCGCTGACCAACGCGGCCGGTTACGCCATCCCCGGCGCCATCTTCTTCCTCATCGCCGCCATCCGTCTCGGCCGCGTCGCGAAGGGCAACTGAGATGACCGCCATCGAGTACGACGTCGTCGTGATCGGCGCGGGCCCGGTCGGCGAGAACGTGGCCGACCGGATCGTGCGGGGCGGTCTGACCGCCGCCATCGTCGAGCGGGAGTTGGTCGGCGGGGAGTGCTCGTACTGGGCCTGCATGCCGACCAAGGCGCTGCTGCGCAGTGCGTCCGCGCTGCGGGCGGCGCGGCAGCTGCCCGGTGCGCGGGAAGCGGTGACGGGAAACCTGGACGCGGCGGCGGTGCTCCGACGCCGGGACTCGTTCGCCTCCCACTGGAAGGACGACGGGCAGGTGTCCTGGCTCGAGTCGGCGGGGATCGCGCTGCACCGCGGCCACGGGCGGCTGGTGTCGGCCCAGGTCGTCGAGGTCACCGACATCGACGGCGGCACGACCAGACTGACCGCGCGGCACGCGGTGGTCGTCGCGACCGGCAGCAGCGCGCTGCTGCCGGACATCCCCGGGCTGCGCGAGGCGGCCCCCTGGTCCAGCCGGGAGGCCGCCTCGGCCGGCTCGGTTCCGCGCCGGCTCGCCATCGTCGCGGTGGCGTGGTGGCGGCCGAGATGGCGACCGCGTACGCCGCCCTGGGGTCGTCGGTGACGGTGCTGGCCCGTGACGGTGTGCTGCCATCGGTCGAGCCGTTCGCGGCGAAGCTGGTCACCGAGTCGTTGCGCGAGGCCGGCGTGTCGGTACGCCTCGGCGCGGAGGCCGTTGCCGTCAACCGCGACGACAGCGCAACGGTGCACATCGCCACCGCCGACGGCGAGCGGGTGGAAGCCGACGAGGTGCTGGTGGCGATCGGCCGGACCCCGAACACCCAGGATCTCGGGCTGGAAACCGTCGGGCTGGCGCCGGGAGCCTGGCTGCCGGTCGACGACACGTTGCGCGTCGTCGGCGGCGGGAACTGGCTGTACGCCGCCGGCGACGTCAACCGCCGGGTGCTCCTGACCCACCAGGGCAAGTATCAGGCCCGCGCGGCGGGCGACGTGATCGTGGCCCGGGCGAAGGGGGAGCAGGTCGAGGACGGCCGGTGGGGCCGGCACGTGGCGACGGCCGATGAGCGTGCGGTGCCCCAGGTGGTCTTCACCGACCCGGAGATCGCGTCGGTGGGGCTGACCGCGGCAGCGGCCACCGCCGCCGGACTGCGGATCCGGGTCGTGGACCACGACCTGGCCGCCGTCGCCGGAGCCGCCCTGCACGCCGACGGCTACCAGGGGCACGCCCGGATGGTGGTCGACGAGGACCGCAGGGTGATCGTGGGCTTCACCGTCGCCGGCCCGGACGTCGCCGAACTGATCCACGCCGCGACGATCGCCGTCGTCGGCGAGGTCCCACTGGACCGGCTCTGGCACGCGGTTCCGGCGTACCCGACCGTCAGCGAGGTGTGGCTACGGCTGCTGGAGACGTACGGTCGATGACCGTGCGGGTGGTGCCGGTCAGCCCAGGAACAGCTGGACGAGGACCAGCACGGCGAGCAGCGCCGGCCCCCGTGAGCCCTGCCGCAGCAGGTCGACCGGGACCATCCCGAACGGCGTGTTGACCGTCGCGCCACCGTAGTCGATCGGCGGACGGGTGCCGGCCCGGAACGCGGCGGCCACCACACCGAGCGCCAGCGTCGGCGCCAGCCAGGCCGGCCCCGGGTCGACGGTCGGCACTGTCAGCAACCACCACATTCCCGCGCCGACCGCCGGCACCACCACGTGGATCCCGCGTAGCAGGGCGTCGCTGCCGCCGAGCGCCCGGCGCAGACCGGGCGACCGGCTGACCGCCCGCAGACCGCCGGTCAACCGGTCGGCGGCGAGGTACGCGAACACCACCTGCGCGGCGCCGGCCAACCCGGGCAGGGCGAGCGCGGCAGCGTACTGCACCCCGAGCAGCGTCGCCCAGACCAGCCCGGCGCTCGGGTGCCGGCGCAGCCGGCGCACGTCGGCCTGGAGCAGCGCCCACCAGCCCGGGCCCGGTAGGAACCGGCGGCTGCGCACCCGGCCGATCCGGCGCCACCGCCGGCTCTCCACCAAACTGGCGAGCAGGCTCGGATCCAGCAGGATGGTGGCCGTGGCGGCGGCGTTGGCGAACTGCGCGCCGGTGGTCAGGGTGGCCCGGTCGACCCGGGGCAGCGCGCGTACCGCGAGGATCGTGCCCAGCACCGCGAGCGGCACCGCGACGGCGACCAGCGCGAGCGTCGGCGTCGCCGCCGGGCGGGGCAGCCCGTCACCGAAACGACCGGCGAGCACCACCAGGGCCGTGATCACCGCCGCCGCCACCATCGGCACCGCGCCGGCCACTGTCGGCCACCGCCGGCCCGCCCGGCTGCTCTGCGCGAC
>NZ_JAEVHL010000317.1 GCF_016803395.1 Micromonospora tarensis
GCAGCAGCGTCTGCGGCACCGGACGTCCGGTGCCGACCAGCGCCTGCACCGCGTCGAGCCGCCGCCGGTCCACGCCGGGCAGGGCGCGGACCCCGTCGACGAACCCCGAGCGGGGGTTGCCGCGAAGAAGGCGAGGTGGTCGTCGACCCGCTGCGCCAGAGCCGCCACGATGAGGTCGGCCGCCGGCGTGTCGGGCAGCGGCGTACCCCGTCCGAGCCAGTCGGCGAGCACACCGAGCCCGCGGCTCGCCGCTGCGGCCAGCTCGGGCGTGACAGCGCCCGGCGCGCCCCGCAGGGTGCCGAGCAGCGCCTCCACCGCGCTCACCGTCGGCACCACGGCATAGCCGTCGGCGCCACCCCAGCCGCCATCGGTGCGCTGCTCGTCCAGCAGGTACCGCAGCCGCCGGTCGTGCCCGGTGAGCCACGGCGCGTCAGCGACGAGCCGGCCGGTCTCGTACACCGACGGGGTGACCCGGCCCGCTGGTTCGAGCACCATGGCGGCGAGTAGTTCCCGGGCCGAGGCGGCGACGTCCGACTCCGCCCCGGTGCCGGTGGCGGCCGGAGACCTGGTCACAGCACCCCCCAGAAGTCGGTCGACCGGTAGAACCCGCTGCTGAAGCCGATCTGACGGGCGAGGTAGTCGGCCTGCACCGGGCAGCTCGCGCGCAGTGGTTCGAGCAGCTCCCGGGTGTCCGCCACCAGGCGGGTGAGCCGCCGCTCGACGTCGGCCCGCTCCGGCACCAGCATCAGCGCGTTGAGGTCCCCCCACCGCTTGTCGCGTTCGTAGGTCGCGAGGTCGTTGACCAGCCGGAGGATCCGCTGCACCTGGTCACTGGCCGCCACCAGCGCGTCGAGGTGGGCCAGGGTGGTGGGGTCGTCGGAGTAGACCCAGTGCACGACGTTGACCACGGTGCAGGCCAGGTTCGCCGCGTTGGCCAGGTATTCGTCCAGGGTGGGCAGCACGTCGGAGTTCGCGGCCTGCTTCCAGTCCCACTCCCGGGCCATGGCGTCGAGCACCGTCCGCAACTCGTCGCGCCACACCACCCCGTGGGTCGGGTACGCCGACACGGTCGCCAGCTCGTCGCGCAGTTCGGCGAGGAAGCGACCGAGGGAGTCGTCCTCCGCCGGACTGCCGCCCTCCGCCACGGCGAGACAGCTCGCCGTCAACCGGTCGATCTCGGCACGGCTGCGCGCCTCGTGGTCGACCAGCCAGTCGACCGCGAAGCCCCACAGCACGGCCCGGTTCGTCACCCGCAGCTGGGCCACGTCACACCACGGCGCGCCGAACGCGATCGCCATCGCGACGTTGCCGAACAGCGCCGGGTCGAAGGGCCGCGCCGGAAAGAGATCGGGGTACGCCGCGGCACGTTCGGCGAGGTCACGTTGGCCCTTCGCGGCGAGGGCGCAGATCCGGCCCTGCTCCGCGGCCAGCGCCATCTGGTCGCCACCGATAGCCGGCGGCGACACGTTCCCGGTGATCATGCGGAGACACTCCGTACCGGCTGCAACGTCACCTCGACACGCTCCAGGGGCCGGAGCGCGGCGGCCACCTTGATGCCGGGCAGCGCCGGCCGCTCCAGGCGGAACCGGAACCGACTCAGGACGGTGGCCACGATCAGCATCGCCTCCAGATAGAAGAGGTGCATGCCGATGCACTGGTGCGGGCCGCCGCCGAAGGGGAAGTGCGCGTACCGGTGCCGGTCGCGGACCTGCTCGGGGTCGAAACGGTCGGGGTCGAAGACCTCGGGCCGGTCCCAGAACGCGGACATCCGGTGGGTGATCAGCGGGCTGACCACGAGGGTCGCGCCGGCCTCGATGCGTACGCCGCCGATCACGTCGGCCTCCACCGCGCGGCGTGGGAAGAGCCAGCCGATCGGATAGAGCCGCAACAGCTCGTCGAGCACCTGCCGGGTGTACCGCAGCTCGCGGAGGTGCTCGCGCCGGACCGGCGCGTCGCCGACCACCCGGTCGATCTCCTCGTACAGTCGCTCGGCGATCTGCTCGTCCTGGGCGATGTGCGGCCAGAGCCAGGTCAGCACGCTGATCGTGGTCTCGGTGGTGGTGGCGACCATGGAGACGGTGTCGTCGCGGACCTGCCGCTCGTCGAGCCGGCCACCCGACTCGGTGCGGCCCCGCCACAGGGTGGCGATGATGTCGTCGCCGTCGGTCTCGGCCGTCGCCTTGGCGGCGCGGACGATCGGGAGCACCGTCTCGTCGATGAGCTGGACCGCCTGCCGGAACGCGCGGTCGCCGGGCATCGGCATGGACAGCGGGGCCCACGGCACCATCAGTCGCGGCATCACCGACCAGGCGATCGCGTCCTGGGCCTCCATGATGCGCATCGCCTGCGGCACCGAGATCTTGTCGGCGAAGAAGACCCGCATGATCGCCGAGCAGACGATGCGGGCCTGCACGGTGCCCATGTCGACGGGTTGGCCGGCGCGGGCCGGCTCGTCCAGGTCGTCGACGGCGTCCTCGATCGCCTCGGCCAGCCGGTCCACAAGCGAGTCGACCCGCCGGGCGGTGAAGAGCGGCTGGAGCACGTAACGGCTGTTCTTCCAGTAGTCGCCGTCACTCAGGATGCCGTCGCCGAACAACCGCTTCAGCGGACGCCACTGGAGACCGTCACCGGCCCGGACGTAGTTGTCGGACTTCTCGCGCAGCACCCGTTGCAGGTGCTCCGGTCGGGTGACCAGGTAGGGCCGGAACGCGCCGAGGCTGAGCTTCACCACCTCGCCCTGCGACCGCTCGCCCAGGTCGACCAGGGTGCGGGCCGGATCGCGGAACAGGTGTGGCACCACGTGGCGCAGCGGGATCGAGCCCGCCCGTCGAGGCTTGACCGGCACTGTCGGGGGTGCTGCCACGGGACCTGACTCTCCCTTTGTGAATACTCGGTGTTGCGAGACGACTATGCGGAGTTAGGTATTTGTGGAGCATGCCATCGCTCGACCGCGTTCCTCTAGGCGCGCTACGCGAAATTTTCACGCGCAAAGATCGCAGCACCACAGAGTTCGATCGACGGGAAGTGCGCATACCACAGATCCCGCAGGTAGCGGTGGTATCGACCACCAGCCGGCCCACCGGACGCCGGATAGTGATGAACATCACTCGCATGCGCACGAGCGGGCTATCCGCAAACGCCGACTCGCCCTACCCCACGGAACGACCGAATCCGGGCGACGCCCGGCACCCTGTGCCAGGCTCGGTGGCATGGACGACAAGACCATCCTGAACCGGATCTCCGAGCTGGTCGACGAGGAACACAAGCTACGGGCCGAGGCCCAGGCCCACGAGTCGGGCACCGAGGGCGAGGCCAGCGAGCGACTGCGCGCCCTGGAGGAGTCCCTCGACCAGTGCTGGGATCTGCTGCGCCGCCGGCGGCCGCCCGGGAGACCCACGGCGACCCGGACGCACAGGGCGAACGCCCCAAGCCCGAGGTGGAGCGATACCTGCAATAACCCGCATGGCGGTCGGCGGCGGCGCCGCCCGACCCGCTCCGATCAGCGGATGCCCGCCTCGCGTAGCAGCTCCGCGGTCAACGGGCCGGGATCGACCTGCTCGGCCGGCAGACCACGGGCCGCGAACCAGGCACCGACCACCCGCACGTCGCGGGCCAGGAACTCCGGCCCCTGCGGGTTCGCCACCACGTCGACGACCTGCGGCAGGTCGATGACGACCAGCCGCCCCCGGTGCACGAGCAGGTTGTACGGCGACAGGTCCCCGTGCGCGTAGCCGGCCCGCGCCAGCACCCGCAACGCCTCCACCAACTGGCCCCACAGGTCACGCAGTTCACGCTGGCCGGGTCGTAGCTGGGCCAGCCGGGGCGCCGCCTGCCCGGACTCGGCGTCGCCGACGAACTCCAGCATCAGCTCGGTGCCGCGCAACTGCACCGGATACGGCACGGCGATCCGGTCATGCCCGGCACCGATCTCCCAGAGCCGGACCAGGGCGGCGAACTCGGCCGCCGCCCACTGCCCGGCGATCATCTGCCGGCCGAACGCCGTCCGACCGGCCATCGCCCGGTTCTCCCGGGACCGGCGCACCCGACGGCCCTCCAGGTAGCCGGCGTCCCGGTGGAACAGCCGGTGCTCGGGGTCGCGGTAGCGTTTGACCGCCAACAGGCAGGACCGGTCGGTGTCCGGCACGGCCCGGCGGACCAGGTGGACGTCCGCCTCCTTGCCGGTCTTCAGCACACCGAGTTCGGCGTCCTTGGCGGCCAACTCGGTGACCAGCCAGGCCGGGTACGGCTGCGGGCCGTGCACGGCGTCGTCCCAGGACGACCAGCGTTCGCCGGTGTCCGGGTCGGGGTCGCTGTCCGGGTCCGCGGGCGGCTCGGTGGGCCGCCCGCGCTTCAGAAACTGCGGTTCGTCGTCGTCGAAGCGGCGCTTACCGCGGCTCCGGCGCTCCAGCGCCGGAAGGTCATTTTCGCGCACTGTGCTGAGGTTCCCTTGGTCGAGGCTGAGATAGGCAGCTGGAAGCGACCTGCGAAGACGGCCATGGCCGACCCCCTCTCCTCGACCGGGCGCACACCCGGGATGCACCATGCGCCGACCATGCTCGTCGCGGTGCAGCAGCCGGTCAACCGAATTACCGGCGAGCCCTCGACCGGCGGCGGGAACTGGCGCGCGACAGCCGGCGAGCGACGGAACCCCTCAGCGGGCGAGCACCGTGGCGACCGCGGCGATCAGCCCGTCCGCCGTGCGGCTCGGCGCGAACCGGACGTCCGACCAGGTGCGCCCCCGGTGCAGCCAGACGCTGGGCAACCCGACCGCGGCGGCGCCACCGATGTCCGCCTCCGGGCTGTCGCCGACCACCCATGCGCCGCGCAGCGGCATCCGGACCCGCTGGGCGGCGAGCGCGAAGATCCGCGGGTTGGGCTTGCTGACGCCGGCCTCCTCGGAGATCACCCAGTCCGCGACGTACTGGTCCAGCCCGGTCCGGCGGATCTTGGCGTCCTCGACGCGTACCGTGCCGTTGCACACCACCACCGGCACCCAGCCGGCGTCGTCGGCGATCCGCAGCGCGCAGGCGGTCAGCGGGTCGAGCCGGGTCTGCGCCACCACCCCGTCGTGCAGCTCCTCCACCAGGTCGATCGAGGGGATGCGCAGCTCGTAGCGGTCCCGGATGGCGTCGGCGAGATCCCACCTGTCGGTCAGCCCGTCGGCGTCGATCGAGACCAGCCAGTCGATGTCGGTGTGGGGCGCGCCGATGCCGTCCAGGAAGCGCTCACCCCAGCGTCGGAACGGCCCGGCCCGATCCAGCAGGGTGTTGTCCAGGTCCAGCAGGAGCAGTGGCACTCGGGCACCCTACGGGACCGACGTGTCCGCCAACAGAGCCAGCGGGCATCCGCCGCACGACGTGCTCAGCCGGACATTGACCCCCGAGGGCCACCCTGGTTGGGCAGTCGATCGGCGAGCATCGAATGGGCCGTCCGGGTGGCCGCGAGCACGGCGGGATC
Organism: Micromonospora tarensis; assembly: GCF_016803395.1. GTDB lineage: Bacteria > Actinomycetota > Actinomycetes > Mycobacteriales > Micromonosporaceae > Micromonospora > Micromonospora tarensis. Next base: position 5,458 of record NZ_JAEVHL010000317.1, read on the forward strand.
CAGCGTCGCCACCAGCACGGCCGGGTCCTGGTCGGCGCCGCGGGCCAGCACCCGGCCCTCGGGGTCGTAGATCGCCGCACCACCGTTGAACCGCCACGGGTCGACGCCGCCGACAGCGTTGGCGAAGACCACGAACATCGTGTTGTCCAGGGCACGCGCGGCGTAGTACAGATCCCGGCGGTGCTCCGAGCCGGCCAGGTAGCCGCTGGGGCACAGGTAGCCGTGTGCGCCGTCGAGGGCGGCGGCCCGGCCATGCTCCGGGAAACAGCCGTCGTAGCAGATGCCGAGCCCGAGCCGCCAGTCGTCGACGAGCAACGTGGCCCCCCGATCACCGGCGCTGAACAGCTCGCCCTCGTCACCCCACAGTTGCTGCTTGTCGTACCCCACCCGGACCGCGCCGGCGCGGTCAACCACCAGCGCGGCGATGGTCGCCGATCGTCCGGATGCCGGACGGCGGCACCGACCAGGACGGTGACGCCGGACTCGCGTGCCGCGGCGCGCAGCGGGTCGAGCCGGGCGTCCGCGACCGCCCCGGCCGGGTCGGCCGCGACGTCCGTGCCGGACCGGTGCGGCGGCGAGGGTCGGCGGGTGG
>NZ_JAEVHL010000318.1 GCF_016803395.1 Micromonospora tarensis
GCCGCCGCCCGCGCCGTCCGGCAACCCAGCCGGTCCGGTCGTCCCACCGGTGACCTGGCCCGCGCCGTCGTACAGCACGGCACCGTCGGCCGGCCCGGCGGCGCCGGCACGACGGTCGGCCACCAGGGATCGCCCACCGCCACCATCCCGGCGTACGACGTGCCAGCGACCAGCGGTCCGCTGCCGCCCGTCGCGGCGCAGCCGGTGTCCGGGGTGGGATCGGTCTCCGGGCAACCGGCCGTCACAACGGCTGTCCCGGCCGGCTGGCCGGCACCAGCCACCGGCTGGCCGACCACCGGCACGCCCAGCGCCGGTTGGCCGTCGGCACCGGTGAGCAGCGCACCCGCCGCCCCGGCCGGCTATCCCACCGCCGCGCCACCCTCCGGTTACCGGCCACCGTTCGCGCCGCACGGCCCGTACGCGTCGCCCGCCCCGCCCGCGCCCCCGGCGCCCAAACCACCGAAGCCGCCGAAGCGCCCCAAGGAGCGTTCGCCACTCGGCGCGGTGACCTTCTCGCTGATCTTCCTGGTCCTCGGCTTCGTCGCCCTGCTCGACCTGCTGGACGTCTTCACCATCAGCGCCTCGGCGTACTTCGCCGCAGCGCTGGCCACGATCGCGCTGGGGCTGTTGGTCGGCACCTGGTTCGGGCGGGCCCGCTGGCTCATCGCGCTCGGCCTGGTGACGGCGGCGGCGCTGGGCACGGCGACGGTCGCCGAGTCCTACGACCGCATCCGTGGCGTCGACGGCGCGGTGACCTGGGCACCCACCGACTACCGCGACCTCGCCGACCGGTACGAGAACAGCTTCGGTGACGCCGTGCTCGACCTGCGCGGGCTCAACTTCACGAAACGGGACAGCCAGGTGACCGTCGCCGTCAACTTCGGCCAGGCGACAGTGGTCGTGCCGCCGAACGTCGACGTCACCACGGTGGCCGACGTCAACGCCGGCGATGCCACAGTCTTCGGCAACCGCTCCGGCGGGCTGGACGGCCGGCTACGGGAATCGACCGATCTCGGCGCGGACGGGCCGGGCGGTGGCACCCTGCGCCTCTACATCCATGTCAATGCCGGCAACCTGGAGGTGACCCGGTGAAGGCTCACCGCACGGATCTGGTGTCGTTCGCCTTCGGGCTCGTGTTCCTGGCGCTGTCCGCCTGGTGGTTGCTCGCCCAACTGCTCGGTCTCGCGCTGCCGCCGGTCGGCTGGTTCCTGGCCAGCGCGCTCATCCTGGTCGGGGTCTTCGGGTTGGTCGGCGCGCTGCGCTCGGGTCGGTCGAGCCGGCCGGAGCCGACCGCCGAGGCTGGTGTCGATGTCGGTGCCGCCGAGGCTGTCACGCCCGTCTCCGGGGCGTCCGCGCCGGTCTCCGGTGCCGCCACGTCGACCTCCGGCGCGGCTCTGCCGGTCTGGGAGGCCGAACGGTCCACCTGGGACACCGCCCCGTCGGACCCGACAGCCGCCGCACCGACCGCCGAGCTGAGTACGCCGGACGCCCCGACCACCGACTCGATCCACCCGGCCTGGCTGGCGCATCCGTCAGCGGAGCCACAGACCATCCCGCTTTCCGGCCGGTCCGACGACGAGGGCGAGGAGTCGACCGTCGGAGTAGTCAGCCGCCCGGCAGCGGGGGACGAACCGACCCGGTCCGACCAACCGGGCGAGGCCGCCGACGAGCGGCCGGCCGACGAGCGGGAGGGGCGGCGCGGAGAAGCCTGACCCCGGACGCCCGGGGCGTCGGTCCACCGCATCGCGACGGCGGTGCGGCTGGCACGAACGGACGCATATGCTGGCCGGTGGAGATCTCGCCTCCGCCGGCGGCCCGTCCCGCCGTGGCGGCCCCGCCGCGATTCCCCGTCTCTACCCCGTCAGGAGCCCGCCCGACATGACCCAGTCCCCCGCCGTGCGTCCCACCGGCCGGTCCGGTCCGGTCCGCATCGGCGAGCGAGCCGCCCGTACCCTCGTCGCCGAGCTGGCCCGGATCAACGATGCCAAGGCCGCCCTGCTGGTCGGGGCGAGCCCGGACTCCGCGGTGCTGGCCGCGGCGATCGAGGCGCTGCTCCCCGGTGACCGGCTCACCGTGGTGCCCGTCGAGCCGTTCGGCGCTGCGGCGCTCCGCGAGCACGTCACCGCCCAGGGCCGCTGGGTCGCCGACCGGGTGCGCGTCGTCGACACGCTGGCCGACGCCGAGACCGCCGGGGTCGTCATCGCCGGCGAGGTGTTCGCCGGCACCGCCGAGGAGACCCGCAGCGGCGTCGAAGGGCTGACCAAGTACCTCTCCGCCGGCGCGGTGCTGAGCGTGGCGACCATCGCCACGCCCGGCCGGACCGACGGCGCGGCCGCCGAACTGGCGCGACAGGACGCGCTCTACGGGGTCGGCGCCGATCTGGTGCTGCGCAACTCGCCACCGGTACGCGTCTACCGACTGCGGTTCACTCCGGCCACCCCGGCCATGGCCGACAACCTGGCTCCCGCGTACCGGCCGTCGAGTGTGCCGGTGACCCGGGGCATGCACATCGACTCCAACGGTGTGGCGGCGGCCGGCATCGCGCTGGGCCTCGCGGCGCTGGCCCGGGTGGCGCGCCCGTCGTCCAAGCTGTGGCTGCTGCCGGCACTGGCCGCCGGGCCGGTCGCCGCGTTCTTCCGGGACCCGGAGCGGGACGTGCCGGAAGACCCGACCGCCGTGGTCGCGAGCGCGGACGGGCAGGTGCTGTCGGTGCAGCGGCTGCACGACGAGCGCTTCGGTGACGGCGAGTGGCTGCGGGTGGCGGTCTTCCTGTCGGTGCTGGACGTGCACGTCAACCGTGCCCCGGTCGCCGGCAAGGTGGTGGACTACTTCGTCGCCGACGGCGGGTTCGTCAACGCGATGAAGCCGGACGCCGAGCACAACGTGGCGGCGTACACCGTGCTGGACACCGCTCACGGCACGGTGGTGGTCGCGCAGCGCACCGGGCTGATCGCCCGCCGGATCGTGCAGCGCGCGCCGATCGGCGCACTGCTGGCCAAGGGCGAGCGCTTCGGCCTGATCCGGTTCGGCTCGCGGACCGACGTCTACCTGCCCGCCGAGGCCGCGGACCCGCTGGTCGGGCCGGGTGACAAGGTGGTCGGCGGGTCCACGGTCATCGCCCGCTGGCGCTGAGCTGCTGACACGGAACGGGGCGCCGCTGTTCGCGACGCCCCGTTCTGTCTGTTCGGGTCAGGCGGTACGACGCTGCCGCAGCCAGAGGACCGGCCCGCTGACCAGGTAGCCCACCACGATCAGGGCGAAGGTGAGCCGGATGTCGACAAGGGCGCCGATCACCGGGGCCAGCCAGAGCCACGGCGGCAGCTTCACCAGGCGGGCGAGCTTGGCGTACGGGAAGCTTGAGACCATCGCGAAGGCCAGCAGCGCCACCCCGGCGACCAGGACCGCGCCGGGCACCGGCAGGCCGATCGCCACGGTCACGGCGAGCACCGCGGCCGCCATGGTGGTGGGCACCCCGCAGAAGAAACGACCGTCCTTCGGCGAGACGTTGAAGCGGGCCAGCCGAATCGCGGCGCACGCCGCGACCAGCGCGCACGCCACCGCCGCCGCGGCGGTGGAGACGGAGCCGGCGAGCGAGGCGTAGACCACGACCGGCGCGGCGAGACCGAACGAGCACATGTCGGCCAACGAGTCCATCTGCGCGCCGAACGGGCTGGCCACGCCGAGCCGGCGGGCCAACGCGCCGTCCAGACCGTCGAAGGCGACGCAGGCGATCAGGCAGAGCGCCGCCACCCGCACCTCGCCCTGCATGGCCAGGAAGATGGCCAGCATGCCGAGCATCAGGCTGGCCAGGGTGCAGGCGTTGACCACGCCGAACTTCATCCGACGGGCCATGGTGCGCTCGCCGGGCAGCAGCGGGATCGACCGGGACGAATCCTCGTCGGTGTGCGCCATCGGCGGCATCGCCGGGCTGACCGGCATGACCGCCTCGAGCTCCGCCCGGTTCACGCCCAGTGTCGGGCGGCTGAGCCGGTCGAGGCCGTAGCGGCGGCGCTGCCGGTCGGCGTACCGGTGCTCGGTCGGGACCAGGTCGGTCGGGTGCAGGTCGCCGTCGCGGCGACGACCCGGACCAACAGCACCTGGCGGGCGAACGTGCTGCTGCGGCGCAACCGGCCCGCCCAGCGACGCCCTGCGGGGCGCGGACTGTCAGTAGTACGACGCCGGCGCCATGGGGCTCTCGGCACGTTTCCTCCATCACCGGATCTGCTGGCCGCCATGTGGCGGGTGTCCGGCTGTCTCGTGCCGGACCTTGCATGGCCCGGCAGCCGTTTTGCGGAGTACACCATCGCATAGGGGAACGTGGCTTGGCGATAGCTGCCGGCGGTACTTATAACAGGGTTAAACCGCTCGAACCGCTCGCTTGTTCCCATCCCGGGCTTCATCGCCCGTTTCCTCCATCATTCCCAACTCTGACTGTACCGGAGGGTCACCATCTCGGCTCAGCGAGCGGGGTGCTATCGGCCACTCTGTCCGATTGCCATCCGGGCGATGTCGCTCAGCGGCAGGTCAACGGCCTCAGCCCGGGTGAACCACGCGGCCCGCGCCGTAGACCCGCCGGCCGATTCGGTGACCACCGCGTCGGTAGGTACGTCCACCAGCACCCGGTAGATCACCCGTACGCCGTGCCAGTCGAGCGGCCTGCCCTCCGGGCCGAGCGCGGCGGGATTGTGCAGACTGTCCACGCCGAGGAGTTCCACGACCCGGCCCCGCTGACCACCCTCCTCGACCAACTCGCGGAGCAGCCCGGTGGTCGGCTGCTCACCGTGATCGGTGCCACCGCCGGGCAGGTGCCAGAGACCGGCTCCCGGATAACCCTCCGCGATCTGCGTGAGCAGGAACCGCCCAGCCGGGTCGGTGACCAACCCGTACGCACCGAAGCGCAGCCGACGGTCCGGGTGCGGCGGCGGAAACGGCTCGGGCGACCGGCGCGGTCCGGGCGGCAGCGGGGTGACCGGCAGGCCGAGCGCGTCAGCGGTGAACGGCGCGAGCGGCACCCGCGCCGCCTCCGCGAGGGTGAGCCAGCGACCCTGCTCGACCGAACCGCCCCGCAGTGCGCCGGCCGGCGGCGTTCTGTCAGACACGTCGAGCCGCCCAGGGGAACTCAACTGCTCAGGCACGTCGAGCTGCTCGCGCACATCGAGCTGCTCAGGCACATCGAGCTGCTCAGGCACATCGAGCTGCTCAGGCACGTCGAGCTGCACAGGCAGGTCGAGGTCGAAGAGCAGCCGGTCGGTGTGCAGCGCGACGTCGTCCTCCGAATAGGTGGCCACGTCGGCGACCACCTCGCGCAGTCGATCCACCGCCGCCGTCAGCCCCGTCTCCTCGGCGACCACGCGGACCACGGCGCGCTCCGGGTGCTCGGCGTGGGCGACCCCACCACCCGGCAGCCGCCACATCCCCGGGAACTCACCCCCAACCGAGTCCCGAACCACCAGCACCCGCCCCGAACGCTGCAAAAACCCATAAACCCGCACCTGCCGCACCAGTTCCACCCCTACCCACCCTTCCCCATCGCCGACCCTGCCGCCCCGCCCTGCCGCCCGTACCGCCCCGTCGGCCCGTCGGCCCGTACCGCCCCGTCAGCCCGACGATCATGAAGTTATCGCCGTCCATCTCGGCGTGTCCTGACAATAACTTCATGATCAACGAGGGGAAGGTCGGCGGGGGCAGGAAAGCGGCCGAGCGGCAACGAGAGGGGGCCGAGGGCCAGGGAAGGGGCTGAGCGGCAGCACAGGGAGACCGGAAGGGCCGGGAGATGAGGCCGGGGCCAGGGCACAGGACTATCGCCAGGGCCGGGGCTACGGAACAGGACTGTGGCCCAGGCCGGGGCCACGAAACAGGGCGAGGACCAGGACCGGGGGCCACGAAACAGGGCCAAGGTCAAGCCGGGGGCCACAACACGCCAAGGTCAGGCCGGGAGCCACGAAACAGGGCGAGGACCAGGAATGGGGGCCACGAAACAGGGCCGGAGCCAGCCAACGGGGCCGGGGCCAGCCAACGGGGCCGGGGCCAGCCAACGGGGCC
>NZ_JAEVHL010000319.1 GCF_016803395.1 Micromonospora tarensis
CGCGCTGCTGACCCTCCCGCCGGCCGGTTTCGCGGCGGCCGCCCTGTGGGCCGCCACCTGGCGACCCACCGCCGACCCGGCCGAGGCCAGCCGCGCCGGGCGAACGGCGACCGGCTGGCTCGTGGGCCTGGTCGCACTCGGCCCACTGGCCTTCACCGACCCGGAGGAGATCAGCCTGCTGCTGGTCGGCACCCGGGACGTGCCGTTCTGGGTGGCGACCGCCGCCGTCATCGGGCTCGTCGTGGCCGTCCTGGTTGCCATCGGGTACGCGGTGCTGCTCGTCCGGCCGACAGCCCGCACCCCGAGCGGTGTGGTGGCCGCGCTGACCGCGGTGGTCCTGCTGGTGGCGTTCGGCGTGGTCGACCTCGGCCCCGGTCAGCCGGGCCTGCACGGCGAGCGGCTGTTCGTGGTGCTGCGCGCGCAGGCCGACCTGACCGGTCTACCGACCGGCACGACGGGTGGGGCCGGCCGGGACGCCCGCGCGGCGGAGGTCTACCGACGGCTGGTGACCACGGCCGAGCAGAGCCAGGCCGGCCTGCTCCGCGGGCTGAACCGGCTGCGCCTGGACCCGGTGTCGTACTACCTGGTGAACGCGGTCGAGGTGGACGGCGGCCCGGCGGTGCGGGCCTGGCTCGCGCGCCGACCGGAGGTGGCCCGGGTGCTGGTCAGCCAACGCCTCCGGCCCCTGCCGGCCCCGGCCCGGCAGAACCGGGGCAGCGCGCCCCGACCGACCGGCCCGGAGTGGAACATCCGGCAGATCGGCGCCGATCGGGTCTGGTCCCAGCTCGGCGTGACCGGGGCGGGCATCGTCGTCGGCAGCTCCGACTCGGGCGTGGACGGCACCCATCCCGCCCTGCGCGCCGGGTTCCGTGCCGGGAACGACTCCTGGTACGACCCGTGGGACGGCACCCGGAGCCCGACCGACCAGGGCGGGCACGGCACCCACACGGTGGGCAGCGCGGTCGGCCGGGACGGCATCGGGGTGGCCCCGGACGCGCAGTGGGTGGGCTGCGTCAACCTGGACCGCAACCTTGGTAGCCCGGGGCACTACCTGGACTGTCTCCAGTTCATGTTGGCGCCCTTTCCGACCGGCGGCGACCCGTTCACCGACGGTCGTCCGGAGCGCGCCCCGCAGGTGCTGACCAACTCGTGGGGCTGCCCGGCGATCGAGGGTTGCGACAGGGGCGTACTGCGGCCGGCAACCGCGGCGCTGGACGCCGCCGGGATCTTCGTGGTTGTCGCGGCCGGCAACACCGGCCCGTGGTGCGCGTCCATCGACGATCCGCCCGCGCCGTACCCGGACGTGCTGACCGTGGGCGCGGTGGACGCGCAGCGTCGGGTGGCCCAGTTCTCCTCCCGGGGGCCGGTGCCGGGCGGTCCGGGTAAGCCGGACGTGCTGGCACCGGGTGTGGGCGTGGTGTCGGCCATGCCGGGCGGCACGTACGCCGCGCTGGACGGCACGTCGATGGCGACGCCGCAGGTGGCCGGCGTGGTCGCGCTGATGTGGTCGGCGAACCCGACGCTGATCGGTGACCTGACCCGGACCCGGCAGATCCTGCGGGACACCGCCACCCCGGCGACGCCCACCTACCGTTCCGGCAACCCGTCCGACGCCTGTGGCACGCCGTCCAACGTCACCGGTGCCGGCCAGGTCGACGCGTACGCCGCGGTACGCGCCGCCCGGGGGTGACGGGCGGGCCGGAACAAGGTGATCTAGGGTCGCGACCATGGACGCCGAGATCACCGTCACCGAGCTGACCGCCGACCTGTCCCCCACCGTGGTACGGCTCTGCGAACAGGCCCTCGACCTGCCCGAGGACGCCGCCGAGGCGGCGGCGATCGTGGACGTGCTCTGGTCCCGGGCCGCCGCCGACCGGGCGGTGGTCGGGCTCGGCGCGTACCGGGGTGGGGTGCTGGTCGGGGTGTTGCTCTGCTCGGTGTCGTCGACCGAGCCGGGGATCGGGCACGTGGACCTGGTCGCGGTCGCCCCGGATCAGCGCCGTCGGGGCGTCGGCCGGGCGCTGCTCCAGCGCGCCGAGCGGGTGCTCGCCGAGCGCGGGGCAACCGAGGTGCTGCTGGCCGGCAACCCGCCCTACTACGCGTGGCCGGGCATCGACGTCCGCTACACACCGGCGGTCTGCGCCGCGCTGGCGCTCGGCTATCAGCAGGACCGGACCGCCTGGAACATGACCGCCGACCTGTCCTACGACGGGTCGCCGGCACTGCGGTCCACCGAGGCGGCCGAGCGGCGGCTGGCCGACCAGGGCGTCACCGTACGCCGGGCGGAGCCGGCGGACCTGCCGGCGCTCACCGCGTTCGCCCGGTCCACCTTCGGCGGCACCTGGGACGGCGAGCTGGCCGGGTCGGTGGGGCGGGACGGGGCCGGTTGCCACCTGGCCGAGCGGGGCGGCGAGGTGCTCGGCTTCGCCGCGTACGGGTCGTCCCGGCCGAGCTGGTTCGGGCCGATGGGCACCGCGCCGGCCGCCGAGGGGTCGGGCATCGGCGGGGTGCTGTTGCGGCGTTGTCTGCGGGACCAGCGGACGGCGGGGCTGGACCAGGCACAGATCGGCTGGGTCGGGCCGGTGCCGTTCTATTCCGGCAGTGCGGGCGCTCGGATCGAGCGGGTCTTCTTCCTGTTCCGGCGGCCGGTGCGCGGCGAATAGGGGGCGAACGGGACGTAGGCTCAGATAGCGCCATTCGCCCGCACCGGTCATTGACGCCCCCTACCGTTTCGGTAGAGGAGGCAGCCATGACCACGGATGACAACCAGACCGAGGACGGCCCGCCGATCACCTGGAAACCGGTCGGTGAACTCCCCGGCCAACTGCCGTTCGACCGGCTCGACTACGGCGACGCCGAACAACTGGCCGAGATGACCACCGACGGCCAGTCGCCGGTGACCGAGGAGCCGCAGGAGATGGTGGACGCCCCGATCCAGCTGCTCCCGCCGTACGACCGGGCACAGAAACGGCGCAACCAGCGCCCACTGCCGACCTGACGACGAACGGGGCGGACCGCGTCAGCGGCCCGCCCCGTTCGGTGTGTCGGAACTGGACTCAGAAGTCCATGTCCCCGCCACCCGGGCCAGCCGGGGCAGCCGGGGTCTTCTCCGGCTTGTCCGCGACAACAGCCTCGGTGGTGAGGAAGAGCGCCGCGATGGAGGCGGCGTTCTGCAGCGCCGAGCGGGTCACCTTGGCCGGGTCGATGATGCCCGCGGCCAGCAGGTCGACGTACTCGCCGTTGGCGGCGTTGAGGCCGTGACCCGCTTCGAGGTTACGGACCTTCTCCACCACGACGCCGCCCTCGAGGCCGGCGTTGACGGCGATCTGCCGCAGCGGGGCGTCCAGCGCGACCTTGACGATGTTCGCACCGGTCGCCTCGTCGCCGACCAGGTCGAGCTTGTCGAAGGCGGTCTTGCCGGCCTGCACCAGCGCGACGCCACCACCCGGGACGATGCCCTCCTCGACGGCGGCCTTCGCGTTGCGAACGGCGTCCTCGATGCGGTGCTTGCGCTCCTTGAGCTCGACCTCGGTGGCCGCGCCGACCTTGATGACCGCAACGCCGCCGGCCAGCTTGGCCAGCCGCTCCTGCAGCTTCTCCCGGTCGTAGTCGGAGTCGCTCTTGTCGATCTCGGCCCGGATCTGGTTGACCCGGCCCTGGATCTGCTCGGCGTCACCGGCACCGTCGACGATGGTGGTCTCGTCCTTGGTCACCACGACCTTGCGGGCGCGGCCCAGCATGTCGAGGCTGGCGGCGTCGAGCTTGAGGCCGACCTCCTCGCTGATGACCTGGCCACCGGCGAGGATGGCGATGTCGGTCAGCATGGCCTTGCGGCGGTCACCGAAGCCCGGCGCCTTGACGGCGACCGACTTGAAGGTGCCACGGACCTTGTTGACCACCAGGGTGGCCAGGGCCTCGCCCTCCAGGTCCTCGGCGATGATCAGCAGCGGCTTGCCCGACTGCATGACCTTCTCCAGGATCGGGAGCAGGTCCTTCACCGACGAGATCTTGCTGTTGGCGATCAGGATGTACGGGTCGTCGAAGACGGCCTCCATACGCTCCGGGTCGGTCATGAAGTAGGCCGAGATGTAGCCCTTGTCGAAGCGCATACCCTCGGTGAGCTCCAGCTCCAGCCCGAAGGTGTTGCTCTCCTCGACGGTGATGACGCCTTCCTTGCCGACCTTGTCCATCGCCTCGGCGATGATCTCGCCGACGGTGCTGTCACCAGCGGAGATGGAGGCGGTGGAGGCGATCTGCTCCTTGGTCTCGACGTCCTTGGCGAGCTTGGACAGCTCCTCCGAGACGCTCGCGACAGCGGTCTCGATGCCCCGCTTCAGGGCCATCGGGTTGGCGCCGGCGGCCACGTTGCGCAGGCCCTCGCGAACCAGGGCCTGGGCCAGGACGGTCGCCGTCGTCGTGCCGTCACCGGCAACGTCGTCGGTCTTCTTGGCGACCTCCTTGACCAGCTCAGCGCCGATCTTCTCGTACGGGTCCTCGAGCTCGATCTCCTTGGCGATGCTCACACCATCGTTGGTGATGGTGGGGGCACCCCACTTCTTCTCGAGCACGACGTTGCGGCCCTTGGGGCCGAGGGTCACCTTCACGGCGTCGGCGAGCTGGTTCATGCCCCGCTCGAGGCCGCGGCGCGCCTCTTCGTCGAACGCGATCATCTTGGCCATACGGCGTTGTCCTCCTGGACACTCACGGGCCACCCGGGATGTGTTCCCCGGATGGGCCGCCTGGTGTACGCACCTTGGGACGTCGCCACCTGGCGACGACGACGTCCTTCGGCCGGGCCGGATAGCCCGCGACGACCGGCCATGTGCCGCCCCGGCGTCTCCACGCCGGTGCAACCTGGCCCCACCGTCCCGACCATTGGCACTCGCGGTATGCGAGTGCCAATGACTTGTTTAGCACTCTCCCTTGCCGAGTGCAAGCACGATGCTGCCGCTCAGCCGAGTTCCGCAGCCAGTCCGGCGCTGTTCACCGGCGCCTCGTGGGCGCGTTGCTCGGCGTACGTCAGTAGCAGACCGATCAACTGGGCGAGATGGGCCGGCAGGGCCAGAACGGCGGTGATGCCGATCACCACCACCGCCCCGACCGCGGTGCCGGGGGAGGCGAACGGGTCGGTACCGAACGCGGAGGTGCCCACCCCTTCCAGGACACCGGGGATCAGGCTGCCGATGATCACCGCCAGGGCCACCACTGCCACCCGACCGAGCAGCAGGCCGAGCCGGTCATGGAACATCCGGAACGATCGGCCGATCGGGTTGCGGCGTTCGAAGAGATAGGCCGGGCCGGCCATGCTCAGCGCGAACAGCAGGTAGATGCCCGGCAGTACGCAGAAGCAGAGGCCAACGCCGACGAGCAGGCTGACCAGCAGCGTCCAGCCCCACAGCCCGAGCGCCCGACGCAGGCCGTAGCGCAGCGCCGACTCCAGGCTGGCTGGCTGACCGGCCGCCTGCCGGGTGATCACCCAACTGCCGGCGGCCCACCCCACGGACTGCACCAACCCGACCAACAGACTGCCGCCGACCAGCACGGCCAGGAGGCTGACGACCTCGGCGAGGAAATTGTCCGGCAGCACTGCGGTCGGGTTCGCCTCGGCCTCGGCGGCCCAGTTGGCGGACGGGTCCACGCCGAGGCTGATCACCGAGAGCACCGCCGCCGGCAACACCTGCGTGAGCAGCATGATCGGCACCAACTGCCGCCAGCCCCGACGCAGTGCTCCCCCGCACCTGCCGAACCAGCCACCGAGGCCGGCTCCGGGCGGCGTGACCAGGGCGTCGGCCGGGTCGAACCCGTAGCCCGGCGGGTACCAGCCGCCCGGCGGCCCCGGATACCACGGCTGCCCGCCGTACGGACCCGCCCCGGGCGGATAACCCCCGGTGGGCGGGAACACCCAGCCGGGTGCCGGCTGGGCGGCCGGATCCCAGCCGGGTGGTGGACCGACGGGGCCGGTCTGGCCCGGCGGCGGCTCAGCGGC
>NZ_JAEVHL010000320.1 GCF_016803395.1 Micromonospora tarensis
AGCGTGCCGACCCGCCACCCGCGCAGCGCACCGGCCCGGTCGCGGCCGACCCGCTGGACCCGCTCGACCTGCCGCTGGACGACCCCTCCCCGACCGGGGCGGCCCGGGAAACGGTTACCGACGAGGAGCTGGACCAGGCGATCTTCGGGTTCGACGACGGCCCGGCCGCGGATCCGGCCGCGCCGATCAGCGGGGTGGGCCTCACCCTGCTGGTGACCGACCTGTCCCGGTCTCTCGGCTTCTACCGCGACGTGCTCGGCTTCAGCGAGGTCGACCAGGGCGCCCACAACGCCGTGCTCGCGTCCGGGACGACCCGGCTCGTCCTGCGCGAGGTGACCGGGGCGGCGCCCATCAGCCGCCGGTTGGTGCACGTCAACCTCGAGGTGAGCGACATCGAGGCGGCGTACGAGCGGCTCCGGGGCTCGGGCGTCCGCTTCACGTACGCGCCCCGGGTGGTCAACCGGGGCACCAAGCTGGAGGTGTGGGCGGCGGCGTTCCGCGACCCGGACGGCCACGGCGTCGCCCTGACCCAGTGGCGGGAACGCGCCGACGCCTGACCGGGGCCGCGCTCGCCTCGGCTGACGCCGCCGGCGTCAGCGAGGATGACCCGGCGCACGTGCAGCGCGTACGCCCAGACCAGGGCGAAGATGATGCCCAGCCCGAACAGCGACCAGTGCAGCAGGCCACCCAGGATCAGCAGGCCCTGGAGCACGGTGCCGGCGTTCCAGGCCCACGGTCGGCGCATCGTCCCGGCCAGCACGACGGCGGCCACCGCCAGTGCCACCACGACACCGATCGCGGCGCCGCTCAGGTCACCGCCGACCACCCGTACCGGCTGGATCGCCAGCAACAGCACCAGCGCCTCCAGGGCGAGCGTCCCGGCGCCCAGACCGCGTACCGCCGCCTCCGGGTTGCGCAACCCGGACCGTCGCGGTTGCCCCGCGACCGGCTCCTGCACCGGCTGGTCGGCCGGCGCGCCCGCCCCGGCCGGCCCGGTCGGGTCGTCGGTGGCGTGCTGGTTCCGCTCCGGACCGGTCATCGCTTCAGCAGCCGGCGGGCGTCGGCGACCGTGACCACCGACCCGGTGACGAGGACCCCGACCCCGCTGAGCTCACCGGGGACGTCCTCCTCGGCCAGCGCCACCGCCAGCTCGATCGCGTCCGGCATCTCCTCGGCCGACTCCACCCGCTCCTCGCCGAACACCTCGTTGGCCAGTGCGGCGAGTTCCGCCGCCGGCATCGCCCGGGGCGAGCTGTTGCGGGTGACCACCACCAGGTCGACCACCGGCTCCAGCAGCTCCAGCAGGGCCCCCGCATCCTTGTCGGCGAGGACGCCGACCACCGCCACCAGCTTGCTGAACGCGAACTCCTCCTGGAGCGCGGTGACGGTAGCGGCCATGCCGTGCGGGTTGTGCGCGCCGTCCAGCAGAATGGTCGGGGCGTTCCGAACCCGCTCCAACCGGCCCGGGGAGCTGGCCGAGGCGAAGCCCTCCCGGACCGCCTCGACGTCGAGCTGCCGACGACTCCCGGCACCCAGGAACGCCTCCACGGCGGCGAGCGCCACCGCGGCGTTCTGCGCCTGGTGGGCGCCGTGCAGCGGAATGAAGATGTCGTCGTACACCCCGCCCAGGCCCTGGATGCTGAGCACCTGGCCGCCGACCGCGACCGCCCGGCGCAGCACGCCGAACTCGCCGCCCTCCCGGGCGATGGTGGCGCCCACCTCGGCGCAGCGTTCCAGGAGGGGGCGTGCGGCCTCCTCCTCCTGCGCCGCCGCGATCACCGTGGCACCGGGGTGGATGATGCCGGCCTTGGCCAGCGCGATGTCCTGGAGCGTGTCACCGAGCCACTCGGTGTGGTCCAGCCCGATCGGGGTGATCACGCAGACCCCGGCCTGGATCACGTTTGTGGCGTCCTCGGCGCCGCCCAGGCCCACCTCGACCACGGCGATGTCGACCGGCGCGTCGGCGAACGTGGCGAACGCCAGCGCGGTGGTCATGTCGAAGTACGTCAGCGGCTCGTCGGAGCGCGCGTCGACCAGCTCGGCCAGCGGCTTGATCTCCCGGTACATTGCCGCGAACCGCTCCTCGCTGACCGGCTCCCCGTCCAGGCTGATCCGCTCCCGGACAGTCTCCAGGTGCGGGCTGGTGTAGCGGCCGGTGTGCAGCCCGAACGCCCGCAGCAGCGAGTCGATCATGCGGGCGGTGGAGGTCTTGCCGTTGGTGCCGGTCAGGTGGATCGCCGGGTACGCCCGCTGTGGACTGCCGAGCAGGTCCAGCAGCGACTCGATCCGGTCCAGCTCGAAGACCATGCGGGTGAAACCACGGGCGTTCAGTTCCGCCTCGACGGCGGCGAAATCGGTACGGTCGGTCACGAGGACAGTGTCTCCAGAGCAGCGTCGATCCGGACCAGGTCGGCCTCGGCGGTGGCGAGCCGGTCGCGGATCTTCGCGACCACCGGCTCGGGGGCCTTGCCGATGAAGGCAGGGTTGTCGAGCTTCGCCCGGGCCTGCGCGACCTCCTTCTCGGCCGCCGCGCGGTCCTTGGTCAGCCGGGCCCGCTCAGCGGCCAGGTCGATCGACCCCCTGGTGTCCAACGCGACACCGACCGCGCCGGGCATGGCCAGCGTGGCGCTGGCCTGGAAGTCGTCTCCGGCCGGGTCCAGCCGGACCAGCGAACGGATCAGCGGCTCGTGGGCGGCGATGCCCGCGCCGGACAGCCCGTCCAGGCGGGCGGCCACCCGCTGCGTCGGGCGCAGCCCCTGGTCCGAGCGGAACCGACGGATCTCGGTGACCACCCGCTGCACACTCGCCAGCTCGGCCTCGGCGGCGTCGTCGACAAGCGCCCGGTCGGCCACCGGCCAGGCGACGGTCTGCACCGTCTCGCCGCCGGTCAACGCGAGCCACAGCTCCTCGGTGACGAACGGGATGACCGGGTGCAGCAGCCGCAGCAGCTGGTCGAGCACGTGCCCGAGCACCCGGCGGCCGACCTCCGCCCGCTCGCCGCCCTCGGCGAGCACCGGCTTGCTCAGCTCCACGTACCAGTCGCAGACGTCGTCCCAGGCGAAGTGGTAGAGCAGGTCACACACCTTGGCGAACTCGTACGCCTCGAACTGCTCGTCGACCTCGGCGGTGACGTGCGCCAGCCGGGACAGGATCCACCTGTCGACGGTGGAGAGCTGCTCGACGGGCGGCAGGTCCCCCGTGGTGTGCGCGCCGTTCATCAGCGCGAACCGGGTGGCGTTCCAGAGCTTGTTGCAGAAGTTGCGCGAGCCCTGGCACCACTCCTCGCTGACCGGGACGTCCTGGCCCGGGTTGGCGCCGCGCGCCAGGGTGAACCGGGTGGCGTCGGCACCGTACCGGTCGATCCAGTCGAGCGGGTCGACCACGTTGCCGAACGACTTCGACATCTTCTTGCCGAACTGGTCACGCACCATGCCGTGCAACGCGACCACGTCGAACGGCGGCCGGCCGTCCATCGCGTAGAGGCCGAACATCATCATCCGGGCGACCCAGAAGAACAGGATGTCGTAGCCGGTGACCAGCACGCTGGTCGGGTAGAACTTCGCCAGGTCCGGGGTCTGCTCGGGCCAGCCGAGGGTGGAGAACGGCCACAGGCCGCTGGAGAACCAGGTGTCCAGGACGTCCTCGTCCTGATGCCAGCCCGCGCCGGTCGGCGGCGCCTCGTCCGGGCCGACGCAGACGATCTCGCCGGCCGGGCCGTACCAGACCGGGATGCGGTGCCCCCACCAGAGCTGACGGGAGATGCACCAGTCGTGCATGTTGTCGACCCAGGCGAAGTAGCGCTTGGCCAACTCGGCCGGCTCGATTCGGACCCGACCGTCGCGCACCGCGTCACCGGCGGCCTGGGCCAGCGGGGCGGTGTTGACGAACCACTGCAGCGACAGCCGCGGCTCGACTGTCGTCTTGCAGCGCGAGCAGTGCCCGACCGCGTGCACGTACGGGCGCTTCTCGGCGACGATCCGACCCTGCTCACGCAGCGCCGCCACGATCGCCGGCCGCGCCTCGAACCGGTCCAGCCCCTCGAACGGCCCGGGCACGGTGATCACGCCGCGCTCGTCCATCACGGTCAGCGCGGGTAGGTCGTGCCGCTGGCCGATCTCGAAGTCGTTCGGGTCGTGCGCGGGCGTCACCTTGACCATGCCGGTGCCGAAGGACGGGTCGACGTGTGCGTCGGCCACGATCGGGATCCGGCGGCCGGTCAGCGGCAGCTCGACCTCGGTGCCGATCAGGTGCTGGTAGCGCTCGTCGTCCGGGTGCACCGCCACCGCTGTGTCACCGAGCATCGTCTCGGCCCGGGTGGTGGCCACCACGACCTCGTCGCTGTACCGGATGGAGATCAGCTCACCGTCGTCGTCGGTGTGCTCGACCTCGATGTCGGAGAGCGCGGTGAGGCAGCGCGGGCACCAGTTGATGATCCGGTTGGCCCGGTAGATCAGACCGTCGTCGAAGAGCTTCTTGAAGATCGTCTGAACGGCCCGGGACAGGCCCTTGTCCATGGTGAAGCGCTCGCGGTCCCAGTCGACGGAGTCGCCGAGGCGGCGCATCTGGCCCAGAATGGCGCCACCGGACTCGGCCTTCCACTGCCAGACCCGCTCGACGAACTTCTCCCGGCCCAGGTCGTGCCGGGACAGCCCCTCGGCGGCGAGCTGACGCTCGACCAGGTTCTGGGTGGCGATGCCGGCGTGGTCCATACCGGGCAGCCACAGCGCCTCGAAGCCCTGCATCCGCTTACGCCGGGTCAACGCGTCCATCAGCGTGTGCTCGAACGCGTGGCCCATGTGCAGTGAGCCGGTGACGTTCGGCGGCGGGATGACGATGGTGAAGGGGGGCTTGTCGCTGTCGGCGGAGGCCCGGAAGTGCCCAGCGGCTACCCACTGCTCGTACCGTCGCTGCTCTACCTCACCGGGCTGATACTGGCCGGCAAGGGTCGGGGCGTCGGGGCGTCGGGCATCCAGTCTCTCGGTCACCTGACAAGTCTACGGAGGGCTTCCGCAGACCTGACGTGCGCCACCTGTCGTTCGCGTACGGTGTCGGCTATGTCCGACGCACATCTCACCGAGCGGTCACTCGACGGCGGTCGCGAGCCGGTCGAGCTGACCGAAGAACCGATCCAGCTGAGCACCCGGGACTCCGGAGGCGATCCCGAGGAGCAGCCGCGCGGGTGGTCCCGGCGCCGCAAAATCGGCTGGACGGTCGCGCTGGTGGTCGGCCTGGCCGGCGCCGGGGTGCTGGGTGTCGGTGGGTGGCGGATCGCGCAGCAGAAGGACGCCCAGTTGGCCTCGCCCGAGCAGGTGGCGGGTCTGACCCGGGACGACAGCGAGCGGGCCAAGAGCACCGCTGACTACCTGCGCAGCGGCCTGGCCGCGAACATCGAGCTGGACCGGAGTTTCGGCACTGTCTACCGCGACCCGGCCGACGACAAGCGCTCGGTGCTCATCTTCGGCGGCACCACAGTGCTCTGGCAGCCGGAGCGCGACCTGGACAGCCTCTTCCGCCTGATGTCTGACGAGACCGGTGCGGTGACCGCCCTCCGCGAGCTGCCCGCGGGCGACCTCGGCGGCGTGTTGAAGTGCGGCAACACCAGCGGTGAGGGCGGTGACTTCGCGGTGTGCGGCTGGGCGGACCACGGCAGCGTGGTCATGGCGATGTTCCCGGGCCGGTCGCTCGACGACGCCGGCGGGCTGCTGCGCACCCTCCGCGAGGGCATCCAGACCCGGAACTGAACCGTCTCGACCGCTCGGAAACTCTTGATCGTCTCGGTTTTCCGGATGTCGGGCCATCACCAGGCCGCGGATACCCCGGTTTCCGTGAACCCGAGTCGATCACCCCGGCCCGCCGCCCGGATGAGGCATTGGGGAAGGCGGGG
>NZ_JAEVHL010000321.1 GCF_016803395.1 Micromonospora tarensis
GCCTCCTGCCCGTAGCGGGAGGTGCCGGGGAGCACCGCGAACAGCAGCCCGGCGAAGAGGCCGCCGCGCCGGCTGACGAGCCGCCCGCCGAGTACGGCGGCGCAGCGCGGTCACCAGGAGCACTGTGGCGAGGATCGCGAGCATGGTGGCCAGGGCGTACGGCCGGGCCTCCTGCCCGTAGCGGGAGGTGCCGGGGAGCACCGCGAACAGCAGCCCGGCGAAGAGGCCGCCGCGCCGGCTGACGAGCCGCCCGCCGAGTACGGCGAGCAGCCCGGCGGCCACTGTCATCGCCAGCACGGCCGGCAACCGCAGGGCCATCGTGGAGTCGCCGGCGACAGTGGTCCAGCCGTGCATGAGCAGGTAGTACGGCCCGGTGGCGGCGTCGATGGTGCCGGCCAGACGGGCCAGGTCTGCGGGCGACCGGGTGGCCGCGCTCCAGGTAGCCAGCTCGTCGCGCCAGAGCTGCGCGGACCCCAGCCCGGTCACTGTCACCGTCAGGGTCAGCAGTGCCGGGAGTAACCAGACCGGGGTGCGGCGCAGGTGGTCCCGCGCCGCCCCGGCCGACCTCTCGGACAATTGCCCCACGGGTCCGAGCCTGCCACGGCCCCGCCGTCCGTGGGCGTCAGCCGGTGGCAGGCGATGGGCGCCAGGCGGGCATCACGTCGTTCGGTCGGGCGGTCTTCGCCGGATCACGCTCCACGAGGTCGTCGAGCACGGCGTCGATCTGTGCCATCAGCTTGTCGTCGAGGCGAACCGTCGCGGCCCCGGCCGTCTCGGCGAGCTGCTCGGGCCGGGACGCGCCGACGATCGCGCCGGCCACGGTCGGTCGGTGCAGCACCCACGCCACCGCCAACTGGGCCATCGAACAGCCGGCGGTCTCGGCTACCGGCCGGAGCTGGCGTACCCGGGAGAGCAGCAGATCGGAGGAGTAGCGGGCGACGAACGACCGGCCGAAGCCGTCGGTGGCCCGGGAGCCGGCCGGCGGGCGCTGCCCGGGTTGGTACCGACCGGTCAGCACGCCCATCGCCAGTGGCGCCCAGGCGAGCTGACCAAGGCCGAGCTCGGCGCAGGTGGGCGACACGTCGGCCTCGACCACCCGCCACAGCATCGAGTACTGCGGCTGGTTGGCGACGAACGGGAGGTTCAGCTCGGTGGCGAGCCGTCGGCCCGCGCGCAGTTGGGCGGCGGTCCACTCGGAGGCACCGACGTAGAGCACCTTGCCCTGACGGACCAGGTCGGCGAAGGCGAGCATCGTCTCCTCCAACGGCACGCTGTCGTCGTACCGGTGGGCCTGGTAGAGGTCGACGTAGTCGGTGCCCAGTCGGTTCAGTGAGGCCTGGCAGCTCTCGATGATGTGCTTGCGGGACAGCCCGGCGTCGTTGGCGCCCGGCCCGACCGGCAGGCACACCTTCGTGCACAGCTCGATCGAGCTACGCCGAACACCGGACAGCGCCTTGCCCAACGCCTCCTCGGCCCGCCCCTGGGCGTACCGGTCGGCGGTGTCGAAGGTGGTGATGCCCGCGTCCAGGGCGGCGGCCACGCAGGCGGCCGCCGCGTCGTCGTCGAGCTGGTTGCCGTGGGTGACCCAGTTGCCGTACGCGACCGCGCTGACGCGCAGGCCCGACCGGCCCAGTTGCCTGTACTCCATATCAGGATCCTCAGGCGACTCCGCGCTGTCGCCGAACCGTTCGAGCGTGGTCGAATCCGTCGGTGATCGAGGTGCGGTTCTCACCCGACGACCTGAGCCGGGTCCGGTTCGCGCACTCGCCGCTGGCCGAGCTGGTGGCCAGCTCCTGGGCGTTGCGCAAGCCGGCGAAGTACTGGATGCACCGTCCGTGGCGGGAGCGGGCCGAGCGGCTGCTGCCGGGTGCCGGCCTGGAGCCGCTGCTGGCGGTGCTCCGGTCGGCCAACGGATACGTGCCGGACTTCCTCACCCCGATCGGGGTGGCACCGAACCTGGCCGCCGAGCTGCGGGCGGTCGCCGGCACCGACCCGTCAGTGGTGCGGCGGCAGCTGGACCGGGCCGGTGCGCCCCGACTGACCCCGGACGAGCTGGTCGCGCAGCTGCGCCGGTACTTCACCCTGCTGATCGCACCGGACTGGCCCCGACTGCGGGCACTCGCGTTGGCCGACATCCGGCGGCGGACCCTGCTCGCGGCGGAACAGGGTGGACGTACGTTGCTCCGCGAGCTGCACCCGTTGATCCGGTGGGACGGCGCGGCGCTGCGGGTCGCCGTCGGCAGCGCCCCGCGGCGGGTCTGGACGGACGCCGGTGGACGCTGTTGCCCACCTCGTTCTCCGGCCCGACGGTGCACGCGATCATGGAAGGCGACGCCGGGCCCGCCCTCTGCTATCCGCCCGCCGGGCTGGGTGGGCTGTGGGCCTCGCCGCCGCCCAGCGCGGCGCTGGGCGCCCTGCTCGGCGGGACGCGGGCGGCGGCGCTGTCCCTGCTCGACGCGCCGCTGAGCACCGGCGAACTGGCCGCGCTGCTGGGCGTCGCGCCGGCGACCGCGTCGCATCACCTGACGACCCTGCGGGACAACGGCCTGGTCGTGGGCGTGCGCCAGGGGCGGGTGGTGCGTTATACCCGAACTGTCCTGGGTGACCAACTGGTCGGCTGAACCTCGGCCCGTGATGTGGGATCCCGCACGCGGACATTGGCCGGCCCGCTTGGGGTGTGGCAGCATGGGCCCATGACCGCCGCAGTCGTCCGCCGCTTCGTGGCTCGTCGCCACGTTGATTACGGCCGCGTGCGCAGCGCGATCTGTCCGGCCTACTGACGACGCCCGACCAATCTGTCTCGGGCGCGCTCCGCGCCGGCTGTCTCAGACACCGTTGTCCCGCCCGCTCATGCCGGCCGGCCGCCGCGCCCCGCACGCCCGAGGCACCGCAGACAACGGAGGACGCCGCGATGGCGGTCAGCAGCATCCCGGCCCGTTCCGAGGACCCCACCAGCCGCCCGGCCCGGGCAGCGCGCCGGCCACGGGGTGAGGGCCAGTGGGCGCTCGGCCACCGTGAGCCGCTCAACCCCAACGAGCGGATCAAGAAGGACGACGACCCGCTCAACGTCCGGGCCCGCATCGAGAACATCTACGCGCACCGCGGTTTCGCCTCCATCGACCCGCAGGATCTGCGCGGCCGGTTCCGCTGGTGGGGCCTCTACACCCAGCGCAAGGCCGGCATCGACGGCGGGCGCACCGCCGTGCTGGAGCCGCACGAGCTCGAAGACGAGTTCTTCATGCTCCGGGTCCGCATCGACGGTGGCCAGCTCAGCCTGGCCCAACTGCGGGTGGTCGCGGACATCTCCCGGGAGTTCGCGCGGGACACCGCCGACATCACCGACCGGCAGAACATCCAGTACCACTGGATCCGGGTCGAGGACATGCCGGAGATCTGGCGTCGGCTGGAGTCAGTCGGTCTGCAGACCACCGAGGCGTGCGGCGACTGCCCGCGCATCGTGCTGGGCAGCCCGGTCGCCGGGGTGGCCCGTGACGAGTTGGTCGACCCGACCCCGGCGATCGACGAGATCGTCGCCCGGTACGTCGGGGACAAGCAGTTCTCCAACCTGCCCCGCAAGTTCAAGACGTCGATCTCCTGGCTGGTGGACACCCCGTACGAGTCGAACGACGTCGCCTTCCTCGGTGTCGACCACCCCGAGCACGGCCCCGGCTTCGACGTCTGGGTCGGCGGTGGCCTCGCCACCAACCCGATGCTCGCCAAGCGGCTCGGTGTCTGGGTGCCGCTGGCCGAGGTGCCGGACGTCTGGGCCGGGGTGGTCGGGATCTTCCGCGACTACGGCTACCGCCGGCTGCGCAACCGGGCCCGGCTGAAGTTCCTGGTGGCCGACTGGGGCGTGGAGCGCTTCCGGGAGGTGCTGGAGAAGGAGTACCTCGGCCGGACGCTGCTCGACGGTCCCGCCCCGGAGCTGCCGGCGAAGCCGATCGACCACGTGGGCGTGCACGAGCAGGCCGACGGGCGGCACTACGTGGGCGCGGCCCCGGTGGTCGGACGGGTCTCCGGCGCGCAGCTCAGCCAGCTGGCCGACGTGGTCGAGGCGCACGGCAGTGACCGGGTGCGGCTCACCCCGTACCAGAAGTTGCTGGTGCTCGACGTGCCGTCGGAGCGGACGGAGTCGCTTGTCGACGCGCTGCGCGGGATCGGTCTGGAGGCCCGGCCGTCGGCCTGGCGGCGCGGCACCATGGCGTGCACCGGCATCGAGTACTGCAAGCTCGCCATCGTCGAGACGAAGGTTCGCGGCGAGGAGTTGGTGGCCCGGCTGGAGCAGCGGCTGCGCGACTTCGACGCGGACATCTCGATCCACATCAACGGCTGCCCGAACGCGTGCGCGCGCACCCAGGTGGCCGACATCGGGCTCAAGGGTCAGCTGGTGGTCGGCCCGGACGGCCGGCAGGTGGAGGGTTTCCAGGTGCACCTGGGCGGTGGGCTGGGCATGGCGCAGGGGCAGACCGCCGGCTTCGGTCGCAAGCTGCGCGGCCTGAAGACCACGCCGACGAGCTTCCGGAGTACGTGGAACGGCTGGCCCTTCGCTACCTGGCCGGTCGGAGCGAGGGCGAGACGTTCGCCAACTGGGTGATCAGAGTCGACGAGGAGGAACTGCGGTGAGCAGCGAGAACCGAGCGGCACCTCTGTACTGCCCCTACTGCGGCGAGGAGGACCTACGGCCGCACGAGGCGGGGCACGGCGCCTGGGAGTGCCACGCCTGCACCCGGGTCTTCTCGGTGAAGTTCACCGGGCTGCTCAGCCGGGCGGTGACCCGATGAGCCTCGTCTCGGCCGCGAGTCTGCGCCTGGTCGGCCCGGGTGGCCCGACGCCCGTCGACGACGCCCGGCGCCACCCGGACGAGCTGCGCGTGCTGGCCGAGCAGGCGGCCCGCGACCTGGAGGGTGCCCCGGCGCTGGAGATCGCCCGCTGGGCGGCACAGACGTTCGGTGACCGGTTCTGCGTCACCAGTTCGATGGCCGACGCCGTGCTGGCGCACCTGGTGTCCCGGGTGGCGCCGGGGGTGGACGTGGTCTTCCTCGACACCGGCCTGCACTTCCCCGAGACGCTCCGGGTGCGCGACGAGGTCGCCCGGACGCTGCCGGTGAACGTCCGGTCGATCCGGCCCCGGCTCACCGTCGGTCAGCAGGACGGCCAGTACGGCCCCCGGCTGTTCAACAAGGCACCGGACGACTGCTGCCAGCTTCGCAAGGTGGAGCCGCTGGAGCGGGCGCTGACCGGGTACGACGCCTGGGCCGCCGGTCTGCGCCGGGACGAGTCGCCGACCCGGGCCAACACACCGGTGGTGACGTTCGACGCGCGGCGCGGCAAGGTCAAGGTCAACCCGATCGCGGCGTGGTCGCAACGGGATGTGGACGCCTACATCGCCCGCTTCAACGTGCCGGTCAACGAGCTGTTCAAGCAGGGCTACGGCTCGATCGGCTGCTGGCCGTGCACCCGGCGGACCAAGGCCGGTGAGGACGCCCGGGCCGGCCGGTGGGCCATGTTCGAGAAGACCGAGTGCGGACTGCACGTCTGACCTCGCCGGCGACGCCCCGGGCCGGCAGTGGTACGACCGGCCGGGCGGATCCGGTGGTGCTGGTCGCGCACGGCAGCCGTGATCCGCGAGCGGCCGACGCGACCCGGGCGCTGGCCCGGGCCGTGTCGGTGGCTCGGCCGGGCACACCGGTGTGGGCGAGCTGGCTGGACCACACCGAGCCGGGGCCGACCGAGGTGCTGCGCGACCTGGCCGTCGCCGGGCACCGTCGGGCCGTGCTGGTGCCGCTGCTGCTGACCGCCGCGTACCACCATCGGGTGGACATTCCGGCGGCGGTCGCCGCGGCCGCGCGGGCCGGGCCGTCGTTGGCCGTGCGGGTGACC
>NZ_JAEVHL010000322.1 GCF_016803395.1 Micromonospora tarensis
CCGCCGGGCCCACCACGACCGACGCATCGTCGCCGACCCAACACGCGCCACCCACCACCCGTTACCCGCCACCACCGACGCACCGCTGCCAACCCACGACCGCCACAGCACCGCCGGGCCCACCACGACCGACACACCACCGCCGCAGCGTCTCCCCGAGCTGAGGCTGATTCGTCTACGACATCAGCTCCATAGGGCGTCCGGGGCAGATGTCCGACCTCAGCCGAGGGCCACCGCCCACGCCACTGCCCGCCCGTGTCCGCGCCGTGTCGGCGCAAGGTCGGCGCAAGGTCGGCGCAGGGTCGGCGCCGACGCGCTCCCGGCCATCCGCAGCCACCTCCGTGGCGGATCACACTGCGGGCGGGGCGGGCGCGGGTGGCGAAGCCGGGGCGGGGCTACGGTGAGCAGCGTGGCGCTCTCCCTGGCGATCTCGCCCTGCCCCAACGACACGTTCGTCTTCCACGCCCTGGTGCACGGGCGGGTGCCCGGCGCACCGCCGGTCGAGGTGACGTACGCCGACGTGGATGTCACCAACACGGCGGCCGAGCGGGGCGCGTTCGATCTGGTCAAGGTGAGCTTCGCGGCGCTGCCCTGGCTGCTCGACGACTACCACCTGCTGCCCTGCGGCGGCGCGCTCGGTCAGGGCTGCGGCCCGCTGGTGCTGACCCGGGGCGATCGGGACGGCGGCCCCGACCGCACCGACCTGACCGGTGCCACGGTGGCGGTGCCGGGCGACCGGACCACCGCGTACCTGCTGTTCCGGCTCTGGTCGGCCGGGCGACCGCGGCCCGGATCGAGGTGGTCCCGTTCCACGAGATCATGCCCGGGGTGGCGGCCGGGCGCTACGACGCCGGGCTGGTCATCCACGAGGCCCGGTTCACCTACCACCGGCACGGCCTGAGCGCCCTGGTCGACCTCGGCGAGTGGTGGGAGGCCGACACCGGCCTGCCGATCCCGCTCGGCGCGATCCTGGCCCGCCGTGGCGCGGTGGACCCGCAGGCCGCGGCCGGGTGGGTCCGCGAGTCGGTCCGGCAGGCCTGGGCGGACCCGGCGGCCGGCCGCGAGTACGTGCTGGCGCACGCTCAGGAGATGGAACTCGACGTGGTGGACCGACACATCGGCCTCTACGTCAACGAGTTCACCGCGGACCTGGGCGAGGCTGGTCACGCCGCGGTGGCGGCACTGCTCGACCGGGCCGCCACCGCCGGCCTGGTGCCTCAGACCTCCAGCTCGCGCGCGACCGCGTGGACCAGCTGAGCGATCTTCTGCGCGGTCTTCTTGTCCGGGTACCGACCCCGGCGCAGGTCCGGCTGGACCTTCGCCTCCAGCACCTTGATCATGTCTTCGACCAGGCCGTGCAGCTCCTCGGCCGGTCGACGGCGCAGCTCCGCCATCGACGGCGGCGCGTCGAGCAGCTTGACTCCCATGGCCTGTGCGCCCCGGCGACTGTCCACCACGCTGAAGTCGACCCGCTGGCCACCCTTGAGGTCGGTGACACCCGCCGGCAGTGCCCCCTTGGGCAGGAACACATCGCCACCCTCGTCACTCGTGACGAAGCCGTATCCCTTGGCCGTGTCGTACCACTTCACTCGACCCGTAGGCACCTGAAAACCCCTGCTTCACTTGAGCCGCTACTGCTCCAAGGCTAGCTGGATCATGCCGTCGAGTGCCGCTGGGAATTCAGTGAGCTGATCCAGCACCACTTCCGCCCCGGCCGAACGCAGCTCATCCCGGGAGCACGGGCCGGTCGCGACGCCGATCCCCGGCACCCCGGCCGCTGCCGCCGCCACCATGTCGGCCACATGGTCACCGACGTAGTGGGTCGCGCCGTGCTCCCGCAGGGCTGTCGCCTTCTGCTCGGCGAACAGGTCACCGGCCAACTCGTCGACGGCGAAGCCGAGGTGGTCCAGGTGCAACCGGGCCAGCCGGCCGACCTTCGACGTGACGACCAGCACACGGCCACCCCGCGCCCGGATCGCGTCGATGGCCTCCCGGGCTCCGGGCAACGGGAGCGTCGGGGTGATCGCGTACGCCGGGTACAGCTCGCGGTACACCCGCACGGCCGACTCGACCTGCTCCGGCGGGAACCAGTGCGCGATCTCGGTCCGCAGCGGCGGCCCGAGCCGGGACACCGCCAGTTCGGCGTCGACCGGCACGCCGGTCCTCGCGGTCAGCGCCCGGTAGGCCGCGGCGATGCCGGGGCGGGAGTCCACCAGGGTCATGTCGAGATCGAATCCGACGGTCAGTGCGGGCATGTCCAGAAACGTACCCGGCGATCCCCGGTCGGCCGGACGTCCGAGGGGCGCGGAAGCCCGCTGCCGGGCTAGCGTGGAAAGACGATGACCACCTCACTCGCCGACCACCTCCGGTCGCTGCCCGACGAGTCACTGGCCGCACTCCTGCAGCTGCGGCCCGATCTCGTCGTGCCCGTGCCGGCCGACGTCTCCGCCCTGGCCATCCGGGCCCAGTCAAGGGTCTCCGTGGCCCGCGCGCTGGACGGCCTGGACCAGTTCACCCTGCAGATCCTCGACGCCGCCCGGCTCACCCGGAATCCGGACGACGGCACCACGGCCACCGACGCGGTGCTCGCGATGGCGACCGCCGGGCCGCATCCGCCGGCTCCGAGGGCCGTCCGGGCCGCCGTGGGCCGGCTGCGCGCGCTCTTCCTCCTGTACGGCCCCGAGCACGCCCTACAGGTGGTGCCCGCCGTCGACGAGGTCGCCCCGTACCCCGCCGGGCTCGGCCGGCCGGCCGAGGAGCTGGACCCACGGACGGCCGCGCTCTGCGCGGACCCGGCGAAGCTACGACGGACGCTGCTGGCCGCCCCACCCTCGGCCCGGGCGATCCTGGACCGGCTGGCGGCCGGCCCGCCGGTGGGCAGCGTGCCACCGGGCGCGTTGCAGGCCCCACCGGTCGGCGCGGACGACCCGGTGCTCGCCGACCCGACCAACGGGGGCGCTCCGACCGGCTCACCGGTGCGCTGGCTCGTCGACAACCGGCTGCTGGTCCCGGTGACGACTGGCTCGTCGACGGCGAGCGGCACTGTCGAGCTGCCCCGCGAGGTCGGCCTGCTGTTGCGCCGCGACAGCGGCCCGCTCGGGCCGCTGCGCACCAGCCCACCTCCGGTGGCCGCCGCGACGCGCGAGCCGAAGGCGGTCGACTCGGCCGGGGCCGGGCAGACCATGGAGGTGGTGCGGCACACCGAGGGGCTGCTGGAGCAGCTCGCCGACGAGCCGGCACCGGTGCTGCGCTCGGGTGGCATCGGTGTCCGGGATCTGCGGCGGTTGGCGCGTACCGCCGGGCTGGACGAGCCGAACGCCGCGCTGCTGCTGGAGGTCGCGTACGCGGCCGGGCTCGCCGGTGAGCTGGAGATACCCGGGGCGGCCACCGGCCGCTACGGGGCGGATCACCAGGTGTTGCCGACCGGCGGGTACGAGGTGTGGCGGGCCGCCTCGCTGGCCCAGCGGTGGGAACAACTGGCCCGGGCGTGGCTGACCATGACTCGGCAGGTGGGGCTGATCGGTCGCCGTGACGACCGGGACCGGCCGATCACCGCGCTCTCCGCCGAGGCCGAGCGGGCCGGCGTGCCGGCCACCCGACGGGCGGTGCTCGGCGTGCTCGCCGACCTGGAACCGGCGACCGCGCCCACCCCCGAGGAGGTGCAGGACCTGCTGGACTGGCGGGCCCCGCGACGCAGCCGGGGCCGGGAAGCCACCCACCGGGAGGTGCTGGCCGAGGCCGCCCAGCTGGGCGTGACCGGGCTGGGCGCGCTCACCTCGTACGGTCGGCTGCTGCTCGGTGACCTGACGTCGGCCGACGAGCGGGGCGGCGACGACCCGCTGGGCGTGCACGCGGACGTGGAGAGCGGCGACCCGTCCAGTGCCGCCCGGGCGTTGGACGCGCTGCTGCCCGCCCCGGTCGATCACTTCCTGGTGCAGGCCGACCTGACCGTGGTGGTGCCCGGCCCGCCCGAGCCGGCGCTGGCCGCCGAGTTGGAGGCGATGACCGAGCTGGAGTCGGCCGGCGGGGCCAGCGTGCACCGGGTCACCACGGCGAGCGTGCGGCGCGCACTCGATTCTGGCTACACCGCCGACGACCTGCACGACGTGTTCCGCCGCCGGTCGCGTACCCCGGTGCCGCAGGGGCTCAGCTACCTGGTCGACGACGTGGCCCGGAAGCACGGCGGGCTCCGGGTCGGCCTGGCCGGGGCGTACCTGCGCAGCGACGACGAGACGCTGATCAGCGAGGTGCTGGCCGACCGGCGACTGGAGTCGTTGGCCCTGCGGCGGCTCGCGCCGACGGTGCTGTGCACGCAGTACCAGGTCGGCCGGCTGTTGGGCGCGCTCCGCGACGCGGGGTACGCCCCGGTGCAGGAGGACGGCACCGGCGGCACCGTGCTGACCCGGCCTCGAATCCGGCGGGCGCCGGCCCGGGTGTCGGTGACGACCCGGACTGTCGATCCGCTGGCCGCCCCGAAGCTGCCCATGCCCCGGTTGCTCGGGGTGGTGGAGCACATCCGGCGGGGTGACGCGGCGGCGCGGGCGGCCCGACGGGCACCGGCGGTGGTGCGGGGCGGTGCGGCGGGGCTGGGTGGCGGCCCGGTGCCGGCGCACACCCACAGCGAGGCGTTGGCGGTGCTCCAGCAGGCGGTCCGGGACAAGGCGCTGGTCTGGGTCGGTTACGTCGACGCGCACGGGGCGACCGCGTCGCGCCTGGTCAAGCCGGTGTCGATAGGCGCCGGCTACCTGCGGGCCGAGGACGAGCGCACCGAGATGCTGCACACCTTCGCGCTGCACCGGATCACCGCGGCGGTGGTGGCGGACTGACCCGACTCTTCGCGGGTCGGACCGCGCTGACGTTCAGCGGCGGCTGCGGCGGACGGTGCCGACCACGGAGATGATCAGCAGCAGGGCGAACCCGGCACCGGCGGACTCCCCGACCGAGTCGACGAAGCCCTGCTGGAGCACCAGCCAACCGAAGAGGAACCACCCGAGGAGCAGCGTCGCCGCGACGGCGTACGCGACCACTGTCGCGCGGGACACCTCATCGGGTGGTACGTGCTCATGCTCCGCGATCACGTCACGGTCGACCGTCATGCCCAGCCTCCCCGCCCGGTCCGGCCCTGGACTCCCAAGGGTGACACTCGTCGGGCCGACCGGACAGGGGGTCATCCCCCCGATCCGCTGCGTGTCGCTCAGGTGCCGGGGCGGCGGCCGACCAGCACCACCCGGGTGCCGACCTTCCCCAACTCCCACATCCGGACGGCGTCGGCGTGCAGCAGGTTGACGCAACCGTGCGAGCCGATCGACTTGTCGTGCAGGTAGGTGGTGGTTTCGTGGAAGCCCATCCCCTGGGTGAAGTGCTGCCAGTACGGCAGCCACACCTCGTACGGATCGGACCACTCCTTGGGATTGCGGAAGTTGACCGTGTAGCTGCCGGCGGGGGTGCGGTAGCCGGACATTCCGGTGCGGGTCACCGTGGGCGCCATGATCACCTTGCCGCCGCGGACCGCCCAGACGGTCTGCCGGGTCAGGTCCACACAGAACGTGGTGCCGGTGCCGGCCTTGCAGCGGGCCGGGTCGGTGGTGGCGAGACGCTGGGCGACGTCGAGCGTGGTCGGCCCGGCGCGACCCTCGACGGGGCGAATGCCGTACCTCTTCTGGAACTTCTTGATCGCGGTGCAGTCGGCGGCGGACTGCCGGCCGTCGACGGTCACGGCCCCGAACCCGCCCAACCGGGCCAGGTACGTCTCCACCTGGCGCTGGTGCGGGCCCTGTGGGCAGCCGGCGACGGTCGGCGTACCGGTGCTGGCGGTCGGGACGGGTGCCGTGCGGGTCGGCTTCGGCTTCGGCTTGGGCGGGCGG
>NZ_JAEVHL010000323.1 GCF_016803395.1 Micromonospora tarensis
GGACGGTCATGGCGCGGGCGTACCCGGTCACGAGGCCGCCGACACCCCCCGGTCCGCGCGTCGCCGACACGCCCCGGCGCCGGTCCGTTCCCACCGCCGGCCGACACCCCCCGGGCCGGCCGACGGTGGCAGACGGTCGACACCCCCCGGAGCCGACCGGCTGTACCCCCGGGCCGACCGAACTCGGACGGCCCGGCGGGGCGGAACTGGTGGGACGCGTCCCCGCGCTCCGCGGCCCCCCACGGGGCGGAGCGCGGGGACCCCCCGTCCCGGCTACTGCAGGAACGCCCCGAGGGGCGAGAGCAGCAACCGGCCGAGCGCCGCGGCGTTGTCATCCAACCGCGTACGCTCACACTCGCGGGCGTCCGGATCGTGCCGGCACCGCCAGATCTTCTGCGCGTTGCGCCAGGCGACATCGCGCGTGTACTCGACCAACTCCCCCTGGTACCAGTCGTCGATGTCACCGTTGAGCATGTCGATGAGCAGTTGCCACTGCTCCAGATAGCCCCGGCGCAGACTGGGGATCTTGTCCGCGAAGATGTTGTTGATCTCGAGGTAGTCGTGGTGCTGGTCGCTGCCGTCGACCGGCTCCGACTCCAGGTGGTCGAAGGTGGTCACCAACGCGAACGGCAGGTCGAAGTTGATGTGCGCGTTGACCCCGGCCGCCGCCGACGGCAGCGGCCGGGCGTCCGGCCCCCGCATCCGCTGGAAGAGGCACGACCACGCCTTCGGAGTCCCCGGGCTGGAGTCGGTCCACAGGCGCATCGCGTCGAAGTACCGGGCGGCGAACTCGACATCGAGCCGGGAGAGAAAGACCGGGTCGACGAAGCGGTCGTCGTACAGCCCGTCCAGCACGCTCGTGGTGATGGTCAGGTAGAGCTTGTTGAAGTCGGCGAGCGGGCAACTGGCTTCCAACGGAGGCAGCCGGACCAGCATGTCCTGCAGCTTGGTCAGATGATCGACCACGGCCGGCACGTCCGCGGGGTGATCGGCGAGCAGGTCGACGATGTCCCGGTGCACGGGTCCCCAGACCGGTTCGGTCATCTCTCCTCCATGGTGGTCGCCGGCACCCCGTGCCGTCGTCGACGCGGCTCAGCCTTCCAGCCGACACCCACTCATCGGATCAGTAGAACGACGTATCCCGGCGCGAATACCTGACAGCGGACTACGTCGTCGGTCAGGACCGCTGGTTACGCAACTGGATGGCGCTGGCCTGGACGCGGGTGCGGACCTGGAGTTTGTCGAAGATGTGCGACACGTGCACGCCGATGGTCCGCTCGCTGATGAACAGCCGCTGCCCGATCTCCTTGTTGGTCAGGCCCTCGGCGACCAGTGCGAGCACTTCGCGTTCCCGGGCGGTGAGCGCCGCCAACTCGTCGTCGGACGTCTCGGCCGGCACGCCCCGCGCGCCGGCGGTCGGGTCGCGCTCCTCCAGCGACACCCGGGCCCGTCCGGCCAGCTCGCGGATCTCCGACGTCAACGGCACCGCGCCCAGACCCTGCGCCACCCGGTACGCCTCGCGCAACAGCTTCCCGGCGGTGGCCACCCGGCTGCGGCGCGCCAGCAACGCCTCGGCCTGCCGCAGCCGCGAGTACGCCGCCGGATAGGGGTGCTGACGTCGATCCCACTCGGCGGCGGAGACGGCCCACAGCTCCGGGTCGCTGCCGTCGAGGCGGCTCACCTCGGCGGCGCAGAGCGCCAGGAAGCCCTCGACCACCGAGCGCACCGGCCGGGCGGCGCCGGCGCTCTTGCGGGCCATCCGCTCGGCCGCGTCCCGCAGCCGGCGTACCGCCGTCGGGTCCACCTCCACGGTGCGGCTGGAGTGCGCCTCCGCCTCGGCCCGCAGGCCGTGCCAGACCAACGCGGAAAGGATCATCACGTCGTCGGAGCGGCTCTCGGTGAGACCCCGCTGCACAACCAGCCGTGCCACGTCGTGCCGGCCCTCCCACATGGCCAACCCGGAACGCAGGGTGAGCAGCGGAATGACGTGCCGGGCGCCGCCGCCGGCGAGCAGGGTCGCCACCGCGTCGAGGTCCCGGCCGGCGGCCTCGATGTCGCCGTAACCCACCGAGAGCCGGCATCGGGCGAGCAGCAACTCGACGGCGTCCGCCCCGGACGGTCGGTGCCGCAGGGCGACAGCGACCACCTTCTCCGCCTCGGCCCACTGACCCACCCGGAACAACCCGTTGATGGCGATGGCCAGCAACCGGGTGCCCCAGGTGCGGCCCAACCCCAGCTCGGCCACCCGCTCGGCGCCCCGCCGGGCCACCACCACGCCCTCTTCGAGGATGTTCAGTGGCCCGGTCAGCAGCTCCGCCAGGTGTAGGTACGCGCAGGCCACGTCCTCGGGCTGGCCGGCGCGTTCGGCGGTGTTCAGGGCGTCGCGCATGACCGCCAGACCGGCGTCCGGGTCTTCCAGGTAGGCGTCGCTGAAACCCAGCGCCGAGCTGGCCAGCACGACCTCGGTGGCCGAGCCCGCCACGTTCTCGGCCAGCGTCAGCGCCTCCCGCGCCCGCTCCCCCGCGTCGGCGTACCGGCCCAGGTGCAGCAGCAGTTCGGCCAGGCGCGCGGCGGCGGTGGCGCGGTCCCGTGGTGAGCAGTCCGCCGCCTTCAGCGCCCGCTGGTATTCCTCCTCGGCCAGCGCGGAACGACCGGCGGCGGCCAGATAACGGGCCCGGCGGATGTGCAGCGTGCAGGTCGGCTCGCCGCCGCGCAGCTCCGCCAGCTCCTCCAGCAGGGCCAGCGCCCGGGCGTGCTCCCCACAGTGGTGGGCCGCCTCGCGGCGTTCTCGAGCAGCTCGACCCGGTCCACCGTCGGCGGGCCCGGTTCGGCGGCCAGCTGCAACGCCGCCGACCAGTGCCGATGCGCCTCGGCGTAGCCGTGCAGCCGTTCGGCCTCCTGGGCGGCGGCCACCGCCGCCGGTAGGGCGCGCGCCGGCTCGCCGGCCAGTCGCCAGTGGTGCGCCAACCGGGCCTGGTGCAGCTCGCCCGGCGCCCCGGTGAGCGCCTCGGCGTAGCGGCGGTGCAGCCCGGACCGCTCGGCGGGGAGCAGCTCGTGCGCCAGCACCTCGGCGACGAGGCGGTGTCGAAGCCGGTAGCCGTCGTCGGCGCCGACCAGCAGTCGGTGCGCCACCGCGGCGCGGGCCGCGGCGATCAGCTCGTCCTCCGGCATCCGCAGCACCTGGGCCAGCAGCCAGTGCTGCACCGGCTCGACACCGGCGGCGACGGCGTGCACCACCGCGTGCGCGTGCTGGGGCAACGCGTCGACCCGGTCGAGGAAGATCTCCCGCAGGGTCTCGGACAGGCCGTCGCGCCCGTCGCGCAGATCGCGGGCCAGCTCCTCGATGACGAACGGGTTGCCACCGCTGCGCTGCCACACCTGCTCGGCCGCGTCGGCGGTCAACGGCCGGCCGACCACGGCGGCGGCGAGCTGTTCCGTGTCCGCCCGGCCCAGCGGGGCCAGGTCGAGCACCCGCACCGTCCGCAGTCGACGCAGCTCGGTCAGCACCCGGCGCAGTGGATGCGCACCCTGCAACGACTCGGCCCGCACCGCCGCCAGCACCGAAAGCTGGAGGTCGCCCAGCCCGGCCAGCAGGTAGAGCAGGAGCTGCCGGGTGCTCCGGTCGACCCACTGCAGGTCGTCGAGGATCAGCACCAGCGGTCTGCCCTCGGCGATCAGGTGCAGGCCGCGGGAGACCCGCTCCAGCAACGCGCCGGCGCCGTCCGGGCCGGCGGTCTCATCGGCGAACATCTGCAGCAGCCCGCGCACCGCTGACGCGCTCCGGGCGTGCGAGGCGGACACCTCGGCGTCGAACCGGCGCAGGGCCTGCAACAGCGGGTGCAGCGGGGAGGCGTCGCCGATGTCCAGGCAGCTGCCGGTGAGCACCACGGCGCCCTGCTCCCGCAGCCAGTCGCCGATCTCGCCCAACAGCCGGGTCTTTCCCACCCCGCTCTCGCCGGTCAGGAAGACCGCCGAGGTCTGCCCGTGCGCGCCGTCACCGAGCATCGCGGACCGAACCGTCTGCACCAGCTCGGCCCGGCCCACGAGCGGTGCGGTGTCCACATCGCTGGCCATGTCACGCAGCCTAATCACAGTTCCCCACACCGTTCTACGGCCACCGGCCGCTTGTGGTACTCCTCGCGTCGACTTCGCGACTAAAGGTTGAAGGCCGCAGGTGGCCGACATACGTCGTTCGGCAGATCCCCCGGCAGCCACGAAATGCCAGTCTCCGGAGGTCAGCTGGCATCAGCGGGGGAGAAGGGCCGGTGCGAGACCCATGACCGACACCATCGGCGTCGACACCCAGTCCACCACGACCCCGCACTGGCCGATACCGTTGGAGAGACGCACGGTCACCGTCCTCTTCGCGGACATCGTCGGCTCCACCGCCCTGGTGAACCGGCTGGACCCGGAGGATGTCCGGGCGTTGCAGCGGGCCTACTTCGACACCGTGGCCGGGGTGCTGCACCGCTGGCAGGGCGTGGTGGAGAAGTACATCGGCGACGCCGTGATGGCGCTCTTCGGCGCCCACCACTCCGACGGTTTCGACGCGTACCGGGCGGTGCGCGCCGGGCTGGAGATCCAGGGCGCGCTGGACCACCGGCCCCTGCTCGGCGGCACCCGACTGCGCGTCCGCGTCGGTGTCGCCACCGGCGAGGTCGTGGTCGACCTGGGCGACGCCGTCAACGGTGCGCACGGCGTGGCCAGCGGCGCGGTGATCACCACCGCGGCCCGCCTGCAGGAGTACGCGCCCCCCGGCGCCGTGGCGCTCTGCCCGGTCACCGCGAACGCCACCGCCGGCCTGATCACCCGGCGTCGGCTGGCACCGGCCGCCGACGCGCCGCCGGTCTGGCACGCTCTCGCTCCGGTACGCCCCGACGCCGAGCGGCACGACGGCCGGCTGGTCGGTCGCCGCCGCGAGCTGGCCACCGTTCGGGACCAGCTCAGCTCGGCCGTCCGGGAGCGGCAGCCGCGCTGGGTCTCCCTGACCGGCCCCACCGGCAGCGGTCGCAGCCGACTACTGCACGAGCTCAGCCGTGTGGTGACCACTGTGGACGGACGATCGGTGCGCTGGTGCGCGGCGGCCTGCCAGCCGTACCCCGATCAGGTGTTGGCGCCGATCGCGACGCTGCTGTGCGACCTCGCCGGGATCCGGCCCGGCGACGGCCCGGCCGCGGTCCACGAGCGGCTCGTCGCCGCGCTGACGCCGCTGTTTCCGCCGGCCCGGGTCGCCGCCGCGGTGCCGGCGCTGCGGCGGATGCTGGCCAGCCCGGACGGCTCGGCGTCAGCGTTGGCCGGCGCGGCTCTCTGCCGGCAGGTCCTGCTGCGGCTGGCCGCCCACCGGCCGCTGATCGTCGCCGTCGACGACGTGGACCGGGCCGCGCCGGTGGTCGGCCGGTTCCTACACGCGCTGTTCGGCGCGGCCACGGAGCGGGGACTGCCACTGGCCGTGGTCACTGCACATCGGCCACAGTGGGCCGACATCCCGCCGGGCGCGGCCCGACAGGTGGCGGTCCGACCGCTGGCCACGGTGCAGTCCGGGCGGCTGCTCCGCCAGATGCTCGGTCGGGCCGGACAGCCGGTGACCCTGGTCGACCGGCTGCTGCCGCTGGTAGGGGGTCGTCCCGGGCACGCCGCGGCGTACGTCGGGTCGGTCGCGGACGGCGGCGACGCGGCGACACTCGCCCTGCCGGAGGCGATCCGCCGGGCCGTCGGCGCGGAACTGGACCACCTCGACGGTGAGCGGCGGGCGGTGCTGATGGCCGCCGGCACCCTCGGCGCTGTCTTCGCCGGCCGGCCGTGGACCGGGCGCTCGGCTGGACGCCCGGCCGGTCCGCACCGGCAC
>NZ_JAEVHL010000324.1 GCF_016803395.1 Micromonospora tarensis
CCAAGGCCGAGTGATCGGCCGAGGTCCTGCGATCGTCAGGGTGTGTAACGACCCCGGCCCAGCCATGATTCCGGCCCACCGGTGCAGCCGGTCACACCCAGAAGGCATGGGCTGGACAGACGCCCCGCACGACTTTGACAGTCAGGCCAAACCGGTCGTCACGTCGATTTCGACGGAATCGATGGGACCGAGGTAGCGCAGGACAGCGAGGATTCGGCGACTGTAACCGGTCGCGTGGGCAAGGTCGAGCTTGTCGAAGATGGCGTTGACGTGCTTCTCCACCGCGCTCTGTGAGACGTGCAGCCGCTCGGCTATGGCGAGGTTCGTATGCCCCTGGGCCATTTCGTGCAGTACGTCCCGTTCACGCGGGGTGAGGCGACCGAGTGGATCGGCCCGGTCGGAGCCGGCCACCACCTGACGGACCACCTCCGGGTCGAGTGCGGTTTCCCCGGCGGCTACCCGGTCGAGGGCGTCGAGGAAGTCGTCCACTTGGGCGACGCGGTCCTTGAGCAGGTAGCCGACCCCTTCTGGGCGATCCGCGAGTAGCCGGCCGGCGTAACGCCTCTCCACGTACTGGGAGAGCACGAGGACGCCGGTGGCCGGCCACGCCGACGGATCTCCAACGCGGCGCGTAGCCCGTCGTCGGTATGGGTGGGCGGCATCCTGACATCGGTGACAACGACGTCGGGACGGGACCGTTCGACCGCCTCGACCAGCTCGTCGGCAGTACCGACCGCGGCGACCACCTCGTGGGCCTCTTCGGCGAGCAGCCGGGTGAGGCCCTCCCGGAGCAGCGTCGAGTCCTCGGCGAGAACTAGCCGCACGGCAACTCCGTCAGCACTGTCGTCGGACCGCCGGCCGGACTCTGCACCGTCAGGCGGCCGTCCAGCGCGGCGACGCGGCGCGCCAGCCCGGACAGGCCACGGCCGGCCGGGTCGGCACCGCCGACGCCGTCGTCGTGCACGCGCATCCGAATCCAACCCTCCCGCACCTCGATCTGGACCGCGACCAGGGTAGCGGCGGCATGCTTCGCCGCGTTGGTGAGTGCCTCGCAGGCGACGAAGTAGAGCACCGTCTCGATCTGCCGGTCGGGGCGAACCGGCAGCGCACAGTGGATCCGGACCGGCACCTCGGAGCGGCGGGCGACCATCGCCAGCACCTCACCCAGGTCGCTGCTGTCCAACGCCGACGGATAGACCCGCCACGCCACCTCCCGCAACTCCTCGACGGCCCGCTGCACGTCCTGGTGTGCCTGAGCGAGCAGCGCACGGGTGCGGTCCGTGTCACGGGCCCGCCGGGCCCGGCCGAGCAGCATGCCGAGCGCGACCAGCCGCTGCTGGAGGCCGTCGTGCAGGTCACGTTCGATGCGCTGCCGCTCCGCGTCGACCGCGGCGATGACGCCGGCTCGGCTGCTGGTCAGCTCCTGGACCCGCCGGGTCAGCTCCGCCCGACTTCCCGGGCCGAGCAGGCGTCGCGCCAGCCGGACGTCCAGAGCGGCGATACTGGCGAGAGCCTGGACGTTGAGCAGGAGCAGCACCGCCCCGACCGTGACCTGGGACAGCGCATCGGCGAGGGTCAGCTCGCCGCGCAGCACCGCGCGCAGGACGATCCCGGCCAGCACCGCGCCGATGCCCAGCAGGGCGTACGCCAGCAGAGCGAGGGTGCCGGGCAACAGCCGGGCGGCCAGGTAGCCGAGCTGCCGTCGGGTGGCCACCTCGCCGAGCACGGACAGCTCGCCTCCGGCGTGCAGGCCGGCGAGGCGGTGGCGTTCCAGCCGCACCAGCCACCCGGCACCGCTGCGGATCAGGTCCCCAACCCGGCGGCTGGCCGGGGGCGCGATCGCGGAGACGCTGACCGCGACGGCGGTCACGCCCAGGAAGGCGAGCTCGACGGCGGCCGTCGCGATTCCGACGGCGACGCCGACCGGCAGCCGGAGCCGACCCCACCACGCGACCGGTCGCCTCCGCACCATCGTGCCGTCCCTCCCCTGGTCGATTCCGTGCCCGCTGCCCTGCTTCACCTGACGCGTTGGCGGGCGGGCCGGCGGTGCGTGGGGTGAAGCAGCGGCGCTCGGCGACACGCTAGTGCTCGTCCGAGGCCCACGATCCGCCCCGGTAGAGGGTGCCCCGCCCGCCGGGGTCGGGCACGCCGTGCAGCGAGTGCTGCTCGGCGTCGGTCGGCTCGGAGATCTGGGCGCCACGGCGGGCGCGCAGCACCCGGGAGCCGACGAACCAGGCGAGCGCCGCCGCGCAGACCACGATCACCACGTTCTGGAGGGTGCCGACATAGCCCTCGACGAGGTGCCAGTTGTCCCCGAGCAGATAGCCGGCGAGCACGAACGTGGTGTTCCAGATCAGGCTGCCCAGGGTGGTGTAGAGGAGGAAGATCCGCACCGGCATTCGCTCCACCCCGGCCGGAATGGAGATCAGGCTCCGGAAGATCGGGATCATCCGGCCGAAGAAGACCGCCTTCACTCCGTGGCGCAGGAACCAGGCCTCGGTCCGGTCCACGTCGCTGAGCTTGACCAGTGGCAGCCGGGCCACGATGGCGCGCATCCGATCGCGGCCGAGCGACGCGCCGATCAGGTAGAGCGCCAGCGCCCCCAGCACCGAGCCCAACGTGGTCCAGAAGATCGCACCGACCAGACTGATCCGACCCTGCGCGGCGACGAACCCGGCCAGCGGAAGGATCACCTCGCTGGGAATCGGCGGGAACAGGTTCTCCAACGCCACCGCCAGGCCGGCACCCGGCCCGCCGAGCCGTTCCACCAGGTCACTGACGTAGCCGACGATCCCACCCTGCGGCGGTTCCGCTACCGCGGTGGGGGTTCCGGTGGCGAGCACGACGTGCGACGTTCGAATCATGCCCCCACGCTACGAAGCGATCCTGAGAGTCGACCATGCGGTCGACCACCCGGCCGGACGGGTCGACCACACCGCCGGGGGTGTGGAAAACCGCACCCCGCTACGGCTCGCGGTGGCCCAGCCGCGGTGCGTAGCCCTGGACGTCGCGGCGAACGCGCGGGCGCACGCGGCCGCGGTCCGCGCGGCGCGCGCCCGGGTGGTGGTCTTTCCGGAGCTGTCGCTGACCGGGTACGAGTTGGACGCCCCGGTCGTGTCGGTCGACGACCCACTGTTGGTGCCGCTGATCGAGGCGTGCGCGGAGACGGGCACGTGGGCCCTGGTCGGTGCGCCGGTGGTGGGCGACCACATCGCGATGCTGGCGGTGACCGGCGACGGGGTGTCGGTGGCGTACCGGAAGATGTGGCTGGGTGACGCGGAGGCCCGCCGG
The DNA here is from genome assembly GCF_016803395.1 of Micromonospora tarensis. Taxonomy (GTDB): domain Bacteria; phylum Actinomycetota; class Actinomycetes; order Mycobacteriales; family Micromonosporaceae; genus Micromonospora; species Micromonospora tarensis. The sequence continues at coordinate 3,292 of NZ_JAEVHL010000324.1, forward strand.
TTCCGGCCGGGCAACGCCCCAGCCGTGCTCACCGTGGACGGCTGGCGGCTGGGGTTGGCGATCTGCAAGGACACCGGCGTCGCGGCGCACGCGGCCCGGACCGCCGCGCTCGGCATCGACGGGTACGTGGCGGGAGTCCTGGAGTCGGCGCGCGACGCCGCCGTGATCGACCAGCGGGCGCGGCGCGTCGCCACCGCTCATGGCAGCTGGGTCGCGGTGGCGAGCTTCGCCGGGTCGACCGGCGGCGGCTACCCCGAGGCCGCGGGTCGGTCGGGCATCTGGCAGCCGGACGGCGAGGTGTACGCCCGGGCGGGCGCCGACCCGGGCGGCTGGATCACCGTCAGCATCGGTTGACCGGTCACGACCCGTCGGTGCGCTGTTTGCGCGTCGGCGGCGGCCTTGGAATGCTTCGCGGGTGACCACCTTCCCGGGGACCTTCGCCGACGATGTCATCGGCCAGCCGGCCAAGACGCAGTTCGAGGCCTTCATCGACGAGCACCGCAGGGCGCTCAACGGCTGCCTGGACGGGCTGACCGAGGAGCAGGCGCGCCGGTCGTTGGTGCCGTCGCGGACCACACTGCTGGGGCTGGTGAAGCACACCGCGTTCGTGGAGAGGGTCTGGTTCGACGAGGCCGTCACCTGCCGGTCGCGCGCCGAGATCGGCATCCCCGCGACGCCGGACGAGTCGTTCATCCTCGACGACGACGACACCGTCGCCAGCATCCAGCGGTCGCACCGGGAGGCGTGCGAGGCGTCCCGCCGGGCGACGGCGTCGCTGGGGCTGGACGACGTGTTGCGCGGCAACCGGCGCGGGCCGCTGCCGCTGCGCTGGGTCTACCTGCACGTGTTGCGCGAGCTGGCCCAGCACTGCGGGCACGCGGAGATCCTGCGCGAGCAGATCCTTGCCGCCGAGTAGCGTCGCCCGATGCCCGTGTTGGTCGCGCCCACCGTCGCCCTGCACGCCGCCTGGCTGGAGGCGCACGACGAGTGGGGTCCGGGCCGGCACGAGGACGGTTTCGGGCTGCGGGCGACCGATGAGGTGCGCTCGCCGGCCGGGTTCGCGGCCTGGGTGACCCGGCTGAACGACCGGTCGGATCCGGACCGGCCACTGGACGCCGGTCGGGTGCGGTGCACGTACCGGTGGATCGTCGAGGACGACCGGGTGCTCGGCGGGATCGCGTTGCGACACGACCTCGACGACCACCTGTTGCGGGTCGCCGGCCATATTGGCTACGGCATCCGCCCGTCCGCACGCCGTCGTGGGCTGGCGACCTGGGCGCTGGGCCGGATGCTCGACACGGCGCGGGCCCTCGGTCTGGATCGGGTGCTGGTGCTCTGCGAGGTGGACAACACCGCGTCGGCGCGGACGATCGAGCACCACGGCGGCGTCCTCGAGCCGGTCCCGGGCCCCGCGCCGGTACGGCGGTACTGGATCACCCTCTAGCCCACCCACCGGTGTCGGCGAAGCGGCGTAGCGTCCAGCGGGCCGGCGGCCAGTCGCCGGGGTCGTGGTCGGTGGTCCACTCGGTGATCGAGGCCGGGGGCACGTCCAGGTCGAACGCCCGGAAGATGGGCTGCGCGCCGAGCGCGTGGAACGCGCCCTCGACGGTTTCGCTGTGCCCGACCAGGATCACTGTGCCACCCCGGTGCCGGTGGGCGATCTCCATGATCGCGCGGCTGACCCGGACCACCAGTTCGGCCCAGCTCTCGTTGCCCTCCTCGAACGGCCGGAACACGCCCCCTCCCGGTACCGCGTGCTCGGTCCGGAAGCGGGCGGTCGGCATGCCGTCGGCGTACGGGGGTGTGTGCCAGGTGCACAGCCCGCAGTCGGCCACCGATCGGACGCCGAACGCCGCGCCGATCGGTTGCGCGGTCTCGACGGCCCTGCGCAGCACGGACGAGTAGACCGCCACCGGCCGGTCGGCTGCGACCTCACCGGTGAGCCGCTGCGCCAGGTGGTGTGCCTGCTCGTGGCCCAGGGGGGTGAGGCCGAGACAGCCACGTGGCCCACCGATGATGCCCTCGATCTGGTGGAGCGACTCGCCATGTCGCACGAAGATCAGACGTGTCCGCATCGGGACATCATGCCAGCGGCATCGACGGAGGTATCAGTCGTCCGTACGGCCACTGGAGGAGCTGCTGGCCTGACCGAGCAGCGCGTCGAGTTGAGCGCCCGTGCGCGCCGGCAGCCGGTCGCGCTCGACCAGCTCGGCGATGTGCTCCCGCAGGTCGGCGACGCGCTTGGCGCGGTCCTTGGTACGGCGGCTCAGGTCGGCGAGGTCGTCGCGCAGGTCCTCGGCGGTCCGCCGGTCGACGTCGCCATGGGCGACCGCGGTGGCCAGGACGGCGGCGAACTCGCTGCTCACCTCTCGGAGGCTGACCGGCACCTGTTGCCCGACCGTCGGGGGCGGGCTGCTGGCGGTGGGGCGCGGGGAGGGCGGCGCGGCCGGCGTCGGTGAGTGCGTGGTGGGTGTGGGCGCCGGGCTGGAGGCCGAGGGCGCCCCGGCGATGTCGGCCGGGTTGGGTGTGCCCGGACTGTCGAACGGG
>NZ_JAEVHL010000325.1 GCF_016803395.1 Micromonospora tarensis
GAGGCCGGCCAGACCCGACCTGATGGCCTGCGCTACGCGGCCGCCCACCTGGCGGCGCTGCGCGCGGCGGCCGCCCTGCTCGCCGCCCGCGCCCGACCCGCGCCGAGCCGGCGCAACCGGATCACCAGCGTCTGGGTCCTGCTCTGCGCCGTCGCTCCGGAGCTGGACGAGTGGTCCCGGTTCTTCGCCGCCGGAGCCAGCAAACGCGCCGCCGCCGAGGCGGGCATCCCCCGGGTGGTCAGCGCCCGGGAGGCCGACGACCTGCTCCGCGCCGCCGAACAGTTCGTGACGGTGGTGGAGACCGCGCTCGGCGTGGCCCACCAACCGGCCCTGGACGGCCTCGCCGCCTGATCCCGCCGTGTCGGTCTTGATCTGATCCACAGCAATGACGGGGGAGTTGGTCCAATGGCGGGCCGCATGGTGGTCGGTTCCGCCGCGCTGGCCGACCTGGTGCGCCCGGCGAGCGCACCCGACCCGGTCGGCGGCCACCGGGTGCTGCCGGTGGTGCCCGAGCTGACCGGTCTGCTGCCCAACCGGGGCCTGCGGCGGGGCAGCACCATCGCGGTCGCCGCCGGCCAACCCCGGCGCAGCGGCGGCACCTCGCTGATGCTGGCCCTGCTCGCCGAGGCGTCCCGGGCCGGCTCGTGGTGCGCCGTGGTCGGGGTGCCGACGTTCGGCGCGGGCGCGGCCGCCGAGTTGGGCATCGCCCTGGACCGGTTGGCCCTGGTGCCGACCCCCGGTCCCGAGTGGGCCACCGTGGTCGCCGCGCTGATCGACGGGGTGGACGTCGTGGTCACCGCCGTGCCGTCCACGGTCTCCGCCTCGGTGGCCACCCGGTTGGCCGCCCGGGCCCGGCAGCGTGGCAGCGTGCTCGTTCCGTACGGCCGGTGGGACGGCGCGGATGTGACACTGCAGGTGGTCCGCGGAGTCTGGGAGGGGCTCGGGCGGGGTCGGGGGCGGCTACGCCGCCGGGAGATCACCGTCTCTGCGCGCGGGCGCGGGGCGGCCGCCCGCCCCAAGGAGATCAAGGTCTGGCTCCCGGGTGACGAGCTCACCCGGGTGATCCCCCGTACGATGCCGTCGCCGGGTCGACCGGCCGCGCCGCTCGCCCTGGTCGGTCGGGGGTGACGACCCGCTCGCCGGCCCGCACTCTGCTGCTGTGGTGCCCGGACTGGCCGGTGCTCGCCGCCGAGATCGTCGACGGGGTGCCGGCGACCGGTCCGGTCGCCGTGCTGCACGCCAACCGGGTGGTCGCCTGCTCTGAGCGGGCCCGCGCCGAGGGGGTGCGTCGCGGGTTGCGCAAGCGGGAGGCGCAGGGCCGCTGCCCCCAGCTCACCGTCGTGGAGTACGACCCGGGTCGGGACGCCCGGGCGTTCGAGCCGGTGGTCGCCGCGGTGGAGGAGTTGGTGGCCGGTGTCGAGGTGGTCCGTCCGGGTGCCTGCGCGGTGGCCGCCCGGGGGCCGAGCCGTTACCTCGGCGGCGAGGAGGCGGCCGCCGAGCGGATCATCGAGCACGTCGCTCAGTCGTGCCTGGTGGAGAGCCAGGTCGGCATCGCCGACGGGGTGTTCGCGGCCGGGTTGGCCGCTCGCGCCGGCCGGGTGGTGGCACCGGGCGGGACACCGGAGTTCCTGGCCGGGCTGCCGGTCGAGGCGCTCGGCGGTCGGCGCTGGCCGACCTGCTGCGCCGGCTGGGGGTGCGTACCCTCGGCGACTTCGCCGCGCTGCCGGCCGGCGACGTGCTGGCCCGGTTCGGGTTCGACGGTGCGCTGGCCCATCGGCTGGCCGCCGGGCGGGACCATCGCCCCCTCGCCGTCCGGCAGCCGCCGGCCGACCTGACGGTGACCGCGGAACACGACGACCCGATCGACCGGGTCGACGCGGCGGCGTTCGTGGCCCGGGCGCTGGCGGAGCAGCTGCACGAGCGGCTGGCCGGGCACGGGCTGGCCTGCACCCGGCTCGGTATCGAGGCGGTCACCGAGCACGGGCAGGAGCTGCACCGGGTGTGGCGACACGACGGCCTGCTCACCGCGGTGGCCATCGCCGACCGGGTGCGCTGGCAGCTCGACGGGTGGCTCTCCGGCAGCAACGGCCGCACCGGCGCCCGACCGGCCCGACCGACGGCCGGCATCATCCGGCTGCGACTGATCCCGGACGGGGTGATCGCCCAGGCCGGTCTGCAAGCCGGCCTCTGGGGGGAGACCGGCGAGGAGCGCGAACGGGCGCACCGGGCGTTGAGCCGGGTGCAGGGCATCCTCGGCCCGGAAGCGGTGGTCACCGCGGTGCTCGGTGGTGGCCGTTCCCCGGCCGACCAGGTGCGACTGGTGCCGTGGGGTGACGAACGCCTTCCCGCCCGTCCCGATGCTCCGCCGTGGCCGGGTCGGCTGCCGGCACCCGCACCGGCGGTGGTGCTGCCCAGCCCGCTCGCGGCGACCGTGCACGACGCCGCCGGCGAGCCGGTGGTGATCAGCGCGCGGTTGGCGGTGAGCGCCCCACCGGCCCGGCTGGTGGTCGGTTCCGGCCAGCCGGCGGAGATCGTGGGCTGGGCCGGCCCCTGGCCGGTGGACGAGCGCTGGTGGGCTCCGGCCGAGGCCCGTCGCCGAGCCCGGTTCCAGGTCAGCCTGGCCGACGGTGCCGCTCTGCTGCTGGCCGTCGAGGCCGGGCAGTGGCTGGTGGAGGCGATCTATGACTGAGGGGCGGTGTCGCTGCGGAGCCCGGCTGCCCGACCGGTCGGGCCGCTCCCTGCCGGGGGCGGATGTTCCGGCGAGCGATATGACTCTCCGGCATATTCATGACTCTCAGGTATATCGCTCACCGACGCTTCCGCCGACGGGGCCGGTCGTCGGGGCCCGGCCACCCGAGGGGGCGGCTCGATGAGTTTCCACAACCCGAAGATGCCCTGGTCGGAGCTGGAGCGGGTGCTCTCCGGGCGGGCCGGTGGTAAGCGGGGGAGCCAGGGTGAGCGGCACCTGCACGTGGTGGACCCGCTCGCCGTGGACGCCGACGGGGGCGACTCCCCGGCCTGGAGCCGCCGGCGCGAGCAGTACCAGCCACCGGAGCTGACCCGTCCCGACGGTGTGGTGCCCTACGCGGAGCTGCACGCGCACACCAACTTCAGCTTCCTCGACGGCGCCAGCCACCCGGAGGAGTTGGCCGAGGAGGCGGCCCGGCTGGGGCTCACCGCGCTCGCCGTCACCGACCACGACGGCTTCTACGGGGTGGTCCGGTTCGCCGAGGCGGCCCGCACACTCGGCCTGCCGACCATCTTCGGCGCGGAGCTGTCCCTCGGGCTGCCCGGCCCGCAGAACGGCGAACCGGACCCGCACGGCGCGCACCTGCTGGTGCTCGCGCACGGCCACGAGGGGTACGCCCGGCTGGCCACCACCATCGCCCGCGCCCAGCTACGCGGCGGGGAGAAGGGCCGCCCGGTCTACGGGGAGCTGGAGGAGGTCGCCGAGGAACTACGTGACCACGTGCTGGTGCTGACCGGCTGCCGCAAGGGGCACGTGCCGGGGGCGCTGCTCACCGAGGGGGTGGACGCGGCGGCCCGTGAGCTGGACCGGCTGACCGCGCTCTTCGGCGCGGAGACGGTGGCGGTGGAGCTGACCGACCACGGGCATCCCGTCGACGCCGACCGCAACGACGCGCTCGCCGAGCTGGCCGCCGCGGCCGGGCTACCGACGGTGGCCAGCAACAACGTGCACTACGCCAGCCCCGGCCGGCGTCGACTGGCCACCACTGTCGCCGCGGTGCGGGCCCGGCGCAGCCTGGACGAGATCGACGGCTGGTTGCCCGCGGCGGCCACCGCCCACCTGCGCAGCGGGGCGGAGATGGCGGCCCGGTTCGCCGCTTACCCGGGTGCGGTGGCGCGGGCCGCGGAGTTCGGCGCCGAACTGGCCTTCGACCTCCAGCTCGTCGCGCCACAGCTGCCGGCGTACCCGGTGCCGCCGGGGCACACCGAGATGAGCTGGCTGCGGAAGTTGACCGCCGACGGGGCACGCGAGCGCTACGGGCCGCCGCAGGCGCACCCGACGGCGTACGCGCAGCTCGACCACGAACTGAACATGATCGAGGAGCTGGGTTTCCCGGGCTACTTCCTGGTGGTCTACGACATCGTCTCGTTCTGCCGCAAGCAGGACATCTACTGCCAGGGCCGGGGCTCGGCGGCCAACTCGGCGGTCTGCTACGCGCTGCGGATCACCAATGTGGACGCGGTCCGACACCGGCTGCTCTTCGAGCGGTTCCTCGCCCCGGAGCGGGACGGCCCTCCGGACATCGACGTGGACATCGAGTCCGACCGGCGGGAGGAGGTGATCCAGCACGTCTACACCCGCTACGGCCGGGAACACGCCGCCCAGGTCGCCAACGTCATCTCCTACCGGCCCCGGTCGGCGGTGCGGGACGTGGCCAAGGCCTTCGGCTACTCGCCGGGGCAGCAGGACGCCTGGAGCAAGCAGATCGACAGGTGGGGTTCGGTCGCCACTGTCGACGTCGAGAACATCCCCGAGCAGGTGGTGGAGTACGCCAACGAGTTGCAGACGTTCCCCCGGCACCTGGGCATCCACTCCGGCGGCATGGTGATCTGCGACCGGCCGGTGATCGAGGTCTGCCCGGTGGAGTGGGGGCGGATGCCCGGACGCAGCGTGCTCCAGTGGGACAAGGACGACTGCGCGGCGGTGGGCCTGGTCAAGTTCGACCTGCTCGGCCTCGGCATGCTCTCCGCCCTGCACTACGGCTACGACATGATCGGCGAGAGCCTCGACCTGGGTGACATGACCCTGGACGACCCGGAGGTCTACGACATGCTCTGTCGGGCCGACTCGGTAGGGGTGTTCCAGGTGGAGAGCCGGGCCCAGATGGCCACCCTGCCCCGGCTCAAGCCCCGCGAGTTCTACGACCTGGTGGTCGAGGTGGCGCTGATCCGACCCGGCCCGATCCAGGGTGGTTCGGTGCACCCGTTCATCCGGCGCAAGAACGGCCAGGAGCCGGTGACCTTCGCGCACCCGCTGATGCGCAACGCCCTGGAGAAGACCCTGGGGGTGCCGCTGTTCCAGGAGCAGCTGATGCAGCTCGCCATCGACCTGGCCGGTTTCGACGCGGCCGAGGCCGACCAGCTGCGCCGGGCGATGGGCGCCAAACGGTCGGTCGAGCGGATGACCCGGATCGCCGACCGGCTCTACGCCGGGATGGCCGAGCGGGGCATCACCGGTGAGCTGGCCGACGACGTCTACCGCAAGCTCACCGCGTTCGCCAGCTACGGCTTCCCGGAGAGCCACGCGATGAGCTTCGCCTACCTGGTGTACGCCAGCTCCTGGCTCAAGCGCTACCACCCGGCGCCGTTCCTGGCGGCGCTGCTCAACGCCCAGCCGATGGGCTTCTACTCGCCGCAGACACTGGTCGACGACGCCCGCCGGCACGGGGTGGAGGTCCATCGTCCGGACATCAACGCCAGCGGGGCCCTGGCGGTGCTGGAGTCCACCCCGGACACCCGGTGGGGCAGCGGGCCGGGGGAGCCGCCGCACGCCTGGGGGCTGGGTGGGCCGGCGGTCCGGCTCGGGCTGTCCAGCGTGCGTACCCTCGGGGCTGAGGTGGCCGAGCGGATCGAGGCCGAACGGGTGGCGCACGGGCCGTACCGGGACATGCCGGACCTGGCCCGGCGGCTCGGTCTCACCGCGGCGCAGTTGGAGGCGTTGGCCACCGCGGACGCCTTCGCCTGTTTCGGGCTGACCCGACGGCAGGCGCTCTGGGCCGCCGGCGCGGCGGCCCAGGACCGGCCGGGCC
>NZ_JAEVHL010000326.1 GCF_016803395.1 Micromonospora tarensis
GGCGACGACGGGGCTGCGTTCGGGTGCGGTTGATGCCTCGGGCACGTGGTCCCCCCTCTGGTGGCCGGCGGGCAGCCGGCGCGCGATGAGTCGGTCGACGGCCTCGGCCGCGACCATGCGGTACTTCCCGATCTCGGTGAGGTACCAGTCGGTGCCTTCGGTGCCGAAGTGGCCGTTGTCGACGAGCCGGCGGATGGTCTGCCCGCTGTCGTTGAAGCCGGCTGCGACGAGGCGCGCGCGGACCTGGTTGATGGTCAGGTATCCGCTCTCGGCCACGTCGTCTCCCAGGTCTTCCAGGTCTTGCAAGTTGACCAATGGTCGCACGGCAAGGCCCAGCGAGGGAGTACGCGGGGGACTCAACATGTGAGCACTCTACCAACCTTTCCAAGATGTGTCATGCTGGCCGGCATGAAGCTCCCCGAGTGGACCGAGGTCGCCGACTTCGCCCCGACGTACGCCACGCCGATCCTCTTCGGCGTCGGCACCGTCGGGGCGCTGCTCGGCGTGCTGCTGATCTGGCGGTTCTTCCGCACCGGCCACGCGCACACGCGCGTCGGGTTCCTCGCCGTCGTCCTCGCTACCGCGTTCGCCGCGGAGGGCATGTGGGAGGTGGCCCGCCAGACGCTGAAGCTGCCACCGCTGATGGCCCTTGGCCTGTTCGGCATGTTCGAGGTCGTCATGGTGTCGCAGGGCCTGCTCGCCAAGCACAAGCTGACCCAGACCCCGCCGGGCGACGTGCGCCGGCACATGAACTTCGTGTGGGCGGTCGCCGCCGGCAGCGGCATCGTGGCGTCCAGCGCGTCCGACTCGGTCCCGGAGTTCCTGCTGCGGCTGTGCGCTCCGGCGGTCGGCGCGGGGATCTGGTGGATGGGCATCACCGCCGACAAGCCGGCGAGCGCGGTTCAGCCGACGAGCTGGATCTGGACGCCCCGGCGCATCGGCATTCACCTCAGGTTGATCAAGCCAGGCGCGCAGGACCTGGAACAGGTCGACCGGGACCGGCGCATCGACGCGATCACCGTGACGGCGCACCGGTTGCACCACGGCTCGCCCCGCCTGGCGCGGTTCAGGAAGGCGAAGCTGCGCCGGCTGGCCCTTGAGGCGGATGACGCAATGGTGGCGCAGGCGCAGCAGCGGGTTGCTCGGGTGAACCGGATCGAGAAGCTGACGAGCCCGGACGCGCCGACGACTCAGCCGAGCGACGCCGAGCGGGAGCTGATGGACGAGCTACGCCGGCTCACGACCAGCGCCGAGGCGAGGATCCGCGCGGATCACGCTCGGGCGTTCGGCATCGGCGGTGAGTCGATGGTTGAGCTGGACGGGATCCGGATGCCGGCTCACCTGGCGGCTCAGATCGGCGACATGCCGGAGGGTTGGACGCCGGGGATCCGTGAGCCGCGCCGTGAGTCGGTGCATGAGTCGGCAACCGACTCAGCCGATGAGCCGCGCAGTGAGCCGGGCAGCGACTCACCTCGGACCACGGTTGCGACTCAGCGGCCGACTCACCGGCGGGTCACCGAGCCGGTGCGTACGTCGGCTCAGAAGGCCGACGACAAGAAGATCGCCCAGGCGTACACCCGACTCACCAAGAAGCTCGGCCGTGAGCCGTCCGGTGAGGAGTTGGGGAAGGCCGCCGGGGTCAGCAAGGCCACAGCCAACCGCTGGAAGCGCGACAACGCCCCGACCACCAAGGAGAGCTGAACCATGACCAACGCCACCGACGAGCGGGCCGACGACTACGACCGCGTCGAGCCGGCGGACCTGACCTTCGCCGTGTGGTTCCACGCCAACGGCGCCCCGTGCTGACCTTCTACCGCGACGACGCATGCACAGACGCTGGTAGGCACTGGCGCGTCGCCCACCTCGATGGCCGCACCGACGACCCTCAGCCACAGACGTGGGCCGAGGCGTGCGAACTGGGCCGGACGTTGCGACTCGACGGTCCGCACTTGCTCACGCGTTCCGCCTGAGCAACCCCCCATAAGCGCGGTGCCCGGTCCCACCTCTTACAGCCGGGCCGGGCACCGCCTCCAACGAAGGAGAGCCCCATCATGACAACCGTCCCCCTGGATCAGGACATCGACCTGGACCTCGACGAGCCCGTCACCGTGTACGTGACCACCGGGTGGAACCACCTCGTGCACGGTGCCAGCGCGGCGATCCTGATTCCCGCCCTGATCGCCGTGTACGCCGAGTTCACCGGTCAGCCGGCGCTGCGCAACACCGCGCTGGTCGGAGCCGCGCTCCTCTTCGCCATCGCGGTGTTCGCGCTGGGCATGGAGTACAGGGCGGACCACCGATGAGGACCCCGAAGCAGCGCGCCGCCGCCCTCAACGTGCGCGGCAACATCGCCCTGGTCGCTGCCGTCGCCTTCGGCGGACTGTTGGCGAGCAACCTGGGCGGTGCCGGCGGCTGGACGACGCTGCACACGTGGCTCACCGTCGCCGTTACGACCACCGCAGCCGCCGCACTGGCCTGCTTCGCGCTCGCCGCCCGGTTCCGCTCACCCCGAGGTGACTCACCCCAGGTGACTCACCCCCCGACCGAGGCTTCTCTCACCCCGTCTGAGGTGCAGAAATGACGACGGACCCACAGGTGACTCACCCCCCGGTGACTCACCCCGAAACGATCACCCCGGCCGACGCGCCGGCACCGGCTGAGGGGGTCGCCAAGCCGGCCGTGCGGCCCACTGCGGCACGAACGGCGCGGCCGGCTTGGCGGATGCCCCCGCCGAAGGTGATCGCCGCTGTGGTCCTTGTGGCGGTCGCGCTGGAGCTGTTGCTGTGGCAGGTCGCCGGGGTGTTCTGGGGACTGATCGCGCACGGCATCCTCGCCTTCGTCGTCCTGGTCGTCGCCGTCTTCTTGGTGCGACGCCTTCGGGCACAGCAGCGGGCGGCGTTGAGCGCGGTCAAGACACTGCGCAAGGCCGGTGCTGCGATGCCGCAGTCCGTCGCCCGGACCGCAGGCGGGCCCATGAGCCGGCTGTTCCGCCGCTCGGGTCGGACCGCAGCACCCACGGGCGGGAAGCGCGGCGGGTTGCTCGGTGGCCGGTCGGGCGGCACGGGGCGGGGGCTGTTTGGTCGCCGCTCCGGTGCGGGCGGTTCCTCGCGCGGTGGCCTGCTCGGGAAGTTGACGGGAGGTCGCCGCTCGGCAGGGTCGACGGGCCGGCAGCCGGTGGGTCCGGACGCGGCGGAAGCTTGCTGGGTCGACTCGGCCGGAAGCCGGCAAGCCGGCAAGCCGCCGGCGGCACGACGACAGGGCGCCGCCCAGGAGTTGGCGCCGCCCTGGGTCGGATGCGTTCCGGCGGTCGCAGCCTGCTCGGCCGGTCCCGCCCGTCGGGCACCTCGGGCGCCCGGAGCGGTTCCTCGGGTAGTGCGGCCAAGCGGCCACTGGGCGGGTTGTTCAGCCGCACGGCGAGCAAGCCGGCCCGCAAGGCGGCATCGCGCAACGGTGGGCTGGCCGGGTTCCTGCGGGGTGTCCGAGAGGGTGCCGAGCCGAAGCCGCCCCGTCCGGTGCGTACGTCGGCACCCGAACCGAAGCACGCCAGCGGCGAGACCGCGGAGAACAGGCCGGCCCAGCGGTCGGAGAAGCCCCAGCGGCCCACCAAGGAGCAGCTGGTCAAGGAAGCAGTCCAAAAGGCGGCGAAGGTCAAGCCGGCCGCTGCCGCCCCGCGACACACAGGAGGAAGCACCGTGGGAGACATCAACAAGATCCGAGCGGCGGCCGATGAGTTCGCCGCCGCGCTAAAGGGCTACGACCCGGAGAGCATGCACCAGTTGGTGCGGGAGATGCCTCAGCTCGGCGAGGCACTCAACAGCGTCCAGCAGGGATTCCGGCAGGTCGCGTCGCGCGCCGAGTCGGAGTGGCCGGTCGCCGCCCCGGTTGCCGAGGGTCTGCGGTCCATCGCCGACGACATCAAGGCGGGCGCCGGAACCGCGGAGGAGACCCGGGGCACGATCCGCCGGGAGAACGAGACCGACATCGAGCGCGGCGAGGCCCCTCGTCACGGTTCGGTCGAGGTCGAGCGCAAGTGGAACGTCTGAGCAGGTAGGAGGCAGTGATGGACGGTCAGAAGTCGTGGGAGAACGTCGCCAGCGGGGTCATCGCCACCGTCGGCCCGCTGGTCGGCGCCGGCCTGTGCTCGGCGGCGGACGTGCCCGCATGGGCGCCCGCGACTCTGGCCGCTGCGGCGGTGGCCGGTGTCGCGGTGCGGGACTGGCGTGTCGGTCGGCCGTGGTCGGAGCGGGCCTTCCGGCTCGCCACTGGCCTGGCGGCTGGGGTGTGGACCGCCTGGTCGAGCATCACCGATCCGTGGCACCTGCCGAACTTGGTGGCGGGGGCAGCGGCGGCGGTGGTCGGCTTGGCGGTCGCCCCCGCCTTCGTCGGTGAGGACGCGCCGACCGCGCCGACCTCCGGAGCCGAGCCGACCGTGGCGACCGACCGGGCCACGGTGTGGAAGAACCGCATCGAGCGGCTGGCCCGACTCAAGCCCATCACCATCACCAAGGAGGAAGACTGGCCGAACGGCGCCGGGTTCACACTGCACATCGTGTTCGCCCCAGAGTCCGGCGAGACCTGGAAGAAGATCGACGACGTCAAGCACTCCCTGGCCGCCGCCGCCCTGCTCGACGACGGCTGCGTCATCGGAGTCAGCCAGAACGGCCGGCAGGGCACCGCGAAGGTGCGGATCCCGACCGTCTACACGTTCGACCGGGACCTGCCTCTGCCCGACGACTTCTCGCCGCTGTCCGTGTGGGACGACTTCCCGATCGGAAACTGCGAGGACACCGACCCGGCTCTGGTCAACATCCGGCAGGCTGCCGGCCTGTTCGCTGGTCGGCGCGGTGGCGGGAAGACGAATCTGCTGAAGGTGCTGATTGGGCAGGTGCTGCGCTGCCGGGACTCGCTGGTCTGGGTGGTCGACCTCAACGGCGGCGGGTCGGCGGTGCCGTTCATGCTGCCCTACGTCGATGGGGAGGTAGCCACCGCGCCAATCGACTGGATCGCGGCCACCCCCGATGAGGCGGTCGTCCTGGCCGAGGTGGCGGTCGCCATCGCCAAGGACCGCAAGGCCAGGTATGGCGCGCTAACCGCCCGCTCCGGTGGGGACCTGCTCCCGGTGACCCGGGACCTGCCGCAGATCACGATCATTGTGGATGAGTCCGCCGAGGTGGAGAACAGTCCGATCGCCCGTCAGGCGATGGCGCGACTTCAGGAGGTGCTGAGGATCGGGCGCGCGGAGGCGGTAAACGTACTGTTCAGCGCGTTGCGGGCGACGCAGGAGACGGTGCCGGTGAACACCCGAAAGCAGACGACGTTGAAGATTTGTGGGCAGGTCGAGGACGAGACGGAGATCGAGTACGTGCTTCCCGGTTCCAGGGTGCGGTCTGATGACTTGGTGCACCCCGGGACGGTGTTCATGCGTCGCAGTGACATGGGCAAGGCGGTGCGGCAGGTGAAGGTCTACCGCACGCTGCCGGAGAAGATCCGTCGGCTCGTCCTGGCGACGGAGAGCATCCGGCCGTCCCTCGACCCGGCTGGCCAGCAGGTCGGCGGGCAGGCGTACGCGGACCGGATGCGGCGCCTTCAGCCCTGGCTGGATCGGCTGGCCGGTGTCGCCTTGGCGGAGCAGCCGCCGCCGGTCACCGCACCGACCCAGCCCAGTGGTCCCACCCGCACTGTTGCGTCCTCGCCCGTCGCGGTGGAGGTGGAGGCGC
>NZ_JAEVHL010000327.1 GCF_016803395.1 Micromonospora tarensis
GCTGCCGGGTCCGGGCGACGGGCACCAGGTGCCCGCCGGCGCGGAGCGCTCGGCGTGAGCGCCGCGCCGGCCGATCCGGCACCCGGCGGTGGCCAGCCGATCCGCGTGCTGCTCGCCGACGACCAGCACCTCGTCCGCACCGGCTTCCGGGTCATCCTGGAGGTGGAGGACGACATCGAGGTGGTCGGTGAGGCCGCCGACGGCGAACGCGCCGTCAGCATGACCCGAGCCACCCGCCCCGACGTCGTACTCATGGATGTGGAGATGCCCGGGATGGACGGCCTGGCGGCCACCCGGCAGATCGTCGCCGACGGGCCCGGCGCGCCCGCGGTGCTGATCCTCACCACCTTCGACCGCGACGACTACCTGTTCGCCGCGCTGCGGGCCGGGGCCAGCGGCTTCCTGCTCAAGAACGGCACCCCGGAAGAGCTGATCGAGGCGATCCGGGTGCTGGCCCGGGGCGACGGCCTGCTCGCCCCGGAGATCACCCGCCGGGTGATCTCCACATTCGCCCGCCCCGGCGACCCGGCGGGCACCGCCCATCTCGGCCTGAACGCCGACGCCGCGCTGGCCGGGCTGACCCCACGGGAACGCGAGGTGCTGGTCCTGCTCGCCGCCGGGTCGAGCAACGCGGAGATCGCCGCGACCATCCACCTGGGCGAGGCGACGGTGAAGACACACGTGAGCCGGGTGCTGGCCAAACTCGGCCTGCGCGACCGGGTGCAGGCGGTGGTGTTCGCGTACGAGAACGGGGTGGTCCGGCCCGGCGGGTGACCGGTGTCCGCCACGAGGCGGACCCGCCCGCTCAGCCGCTGGGCGGACGGCGGACGGTCGTATTGGATCTAGCGTGGGACGGGTGACCAGAACGCTTCGCCTCCACGGCGTCGACCGCAGCTTCGGCGACCGGCAGGTGCTCAGGAACGTCTCCTTCGACGTGGCCGCCGGCCGGATGACCGGCTTCGTGGGCGCCAACGGCGCCGGTAAGACCACCACCATGCGGATCATCCTGGGCGTGCTCGCCCCCGACGCCGGCGAGGTGAGCTGGGGTGGGACCAAGCTGACCCGGCAGGACCGTCGGCGCTTCGGCTACATGCCTGAGGAGCGGGGGCTCTACCCCAAGATGACCACCCGGGAGCAGGTGAGCTACCTGGGCCGACTGCACGGGCTGGACGCCGTCGCCGCACGGCGGGCCACCGACACGCTGTTGGACCGGGTCGGGCTCGGTGAGCGCGGCGACGACCTGCTGGAGACGCTGTCCCTGGGCAACCAGCAGCGCGCGCAGATCGCCGCCGCGCTGGTGCACGACCCCGAGGTGCTGGTGCTCGACGAGCCGTTCTCCGGTCTGGACCCGCTGGCCGTGGACACCGTCGTCAGCGTGTTGCGGGAACGGGCCTCGGCCGGCACCCCGGTGCTCTTCTCCAGTCACCAGCTCGACGTCGTGGAACGCCTCTGCGACGACCTGGTGATCATCGGCGACGGGGTGATCCGGGCCGCCGGCAGCCGACAGCAGCTACGCGACTCGTACACCGTGCCCCGCTACGAACTGGTGGTGGAGACCGACGCCGGCTGGGTCCGCGACCACCCCGGGGTGACAGTGGTCGAGCTGGACGGCGCGCGGGTCGTCTTCGACCTGCCGGCCGGCACCGACGAACAGCCAGTGCTCCAGGCGGCCCTCGCCCGCGGCCCGGTCCGCGCCTTCCGCCCGGTCAGCCCCTCGCTCACCGAGATCTTCCGAGAGGTCACCCAGTGAACGTCACCCAGGCCACCCGGCTGGTCGCCGAACGCGAGATCCGGGTCAAACTCCGCGACCGGACGTTCCTGTTCGGCACGCTGTTCTTCCTGCTGATCGCCGCCGCGGGCACCATCCTGCCGCCGCTGTTCGCCGGCGGGCCGTCCACCGTCGCGGTGACCGAGAGCGCGGCCGGGCCGCTGCGCGCGGCCGGGCTGGAGGTCCGGGTCGTCGCCGACGACCGGGCCGCCGAACAGGCCGTCCACGACGACGACGTGGACGCCGCGGTGGTCTCCGGACCGGCCGTCCTGGCCATGGACGAGGCCCCCGACGACGTGGTGCGGGCGCTGAGCACCCAGCCGACCGTCCGCCTGCTCGACCCGGACGCGGTCGACCCGGTGGTGGCCTTCCTGGTGCCGTTCGTCTTCGCGTTCGTCTTCTTCCTCACCTCGCAGACGTTCGGTGTGCAGATCGCGCAGAGCGTGATCGAGGAGAAGCAGACCCGGATCGTGGAGATCCTGGTCGCCGCCGTGCCGGTCCGGGCCCTGCTGGCCGGAAAGGTGGTGGCCGGCGCCATCCTGGCGTTCGGGCAGATCGCGTTGATCGCGGTGGTGGCGGTGCTCGGGCTCCAGTTCGGCGACAGCGGGGGCCTGCTCACCCTGCTCGCCCCGGCGATCGGCTGGTTCGTGCCGTTCTTCGTGGTCGGTTTCGTGCTGCTCGCCGCCATGTGGGCGGCGGCCGGCTCGCTGGCCAACCGGCAGGAGGACATCGCCGCCGTGTCGACGCCGGTGCAGCTCGCCGTCATGCTGCCGTTCTTCGCGGTGATCTTCCTGAACGACAACGCCACCGCCATGCGGGTGCTGTCCTACCTGCCGTTCTCGTCGCCCACGGCGATGCCGCTGCGGCTGTTCACCGGCGACGCCGCCGGGTGGGAGCCGATCGTCTCGCTGGTCATCCTGCTGCTCGCCGCCGGCGCCTTCCTGCTCGCCGGCGCCCGGGTGTACGAGGGGTCGCTGCTGCGCACCAACGGGCGGACCTCGCTGCGGACGGCCTGGCGGGAGCGGGAGACGATCGGCTGAGCCGAGGTTCGCCCGGCGCGGGCGTCGGTGTCCTGACCGGACGCCGGCGCCCGCCGCCGTACGGCACCGTTCCGACCGTCGTTCGGCGGCGGCGAACAGCGCGAACGCTCCTACGGTGAGCCGATCCACCGGCCACGACCTGGTCGTCGCCCCGTCCCGGACCGGACCGGACCGGACCGGACCGGAAAGGCTCTCCATGACCGCATCGACCGGACGGCAACCGCGACCCCGTCGTCTCCTCGGCATGGTGCTCGCGGTGGTCTTCGCCAGCACCCTCACCGCTCTCGTCCGGCCCGCGCCGGCCGCCGCCGCCCCGGGTGACCTCATCCTCAACGGCACCTTCGACAACGGCACCACCCAGCCCTGGTGGACCCGACTCGCCTCGACCAGCACGACTGTCAACGCCGGGCAACTACGCGTCCGCACCAGCGCGACGGTCGGCAGACCGGTCTGGGAGGACCTGGTCGGCCACTTCGAGTTCGGGGTGACGGCCGCGCAGCCGTACCGGCTACAGTTCGACGCCGCCGCGGACGTCGACCGCCCGGTGCGCGTCTCGGTCTCCCGGGCCGACACACCGTTCACCTCCGCCGTGGACCAGACCGTGGCGCTCACCCCGACGATGCGCCGGTTCACCTTCGACTTCGTGTCGCCGTTCGGTGACCCGAAGGCGGTGCTCCTGTTCCACCTCGGCGCGCACCCGGCGTCCACGGTCCGGTTGGACAACATCTCGCTGCTCCCGCTGGCCGTCGACGCGGCGAACGACCCGATCCTGTACTGGAACGGCGTCCTGCTGGCCACGTACCGGGCACTCAACCTGCCGCCGACCACCTCGTCGCGCGAGGCGGCCATCCTGCACGCGGCGATGCAGGACGCCGCCGTCTCGGTCACCGGGGTCGGCACCCCCTACCGGGTGCGGGTGCCGGTCAGCTACCCCGGCACGATGGACAACGTGGTGGCACCGTCCCTGCACGCCGCCATCGACCGGGCCGCGTACGACGTGCTGACCGCGCTCTACGGCGGCCAGGGACGCTCGTACTCCCAGGCTCGCGCGGGCGCCGTCGCCCGCGGCCGTCCGGGGTGAACGCGGCGGAGGTCGCGCGAGGCGACACCGTCGGGGCGGCGGCCGACGCCGCCAACCTCCAGGCCCGCGCCAACGACGGGTCCGGCAACAACACTTCCTACGTCGGTGTGGCGGGGAGCAGCCCGTGTCACGGCGACGGTGCGCAGCGCCAGTGGCCGAATCCGCCGGCGCGCGACCAGACGTCCCGCGCCGCCCTGATGTTCCACCCGGGATCCAACGCCGTCCGGCCGTCGACGCCGAGCCGGGACAACTCCGTGTCACTGAACTGGAACAACCCCCAGCGGCGCGATCCGTCCGCGACGACCTCCACCCGGTACGGATCCAGCCCGGACAGGCACCGGGCGACCCGCACCGCGCCGCCCGGATCCTCCGGGAAGACCAGCCGCAGGTACTTGCCGATCCGCTCCTCTGACCAGGTGGGTGGCACCGGGGGAGCGTCCGCCAGCTCGTCGAGCACCCGTCCGTCGGCGATGCCGCTGACCGGCATGCCCCCCATCGCCTGGAAGGCGATCACCCGGCTCGTGGTGTCCGGGCCGAACCAGCCGTCCACCGGCACGGCGAGTCCTCCCGCCACCAGGTGCTCCTGCAGGTCCAGCACACACGGGCCGTACATGCCCTGGCGCAGGACCAGGGGGCAGTCGGCGGTCGGCGCGTCGTCCACTGTCGCGACGGCCTTCGGTAGCAGCACCCCTGTCGTCCCGACCGTCAGCACGCCGACCACCGCGAGCAGTGCCGGTCGGAGCCAGCGACGGACCGGCCGGGGCGCCCGGGACCGGGGCGGCTCCGGCGGGACCGGGTCGACGCCCGGGGCCGGGTCGACGCCCGGGCGCGGGTCGGCGGTGTCCCGTGCCGGCTGGGTCTCGCACCGGTCCCGCTCGTCGAGCCGGGCTTCGATGTCGCGCCGCATGCCCAGCAACCGCTCGACCTCGCCCGCCGGGGTGCCGATCGCCGCCAGCATCGCCACGACGGTGCGCTCCCGGGGCAGCGTGGTCCGCCCCAGCATGGTGGCGAGCGTGCTCGGCGGCAACCAGTGTCCGGCCGCCGAGGCGCGCCGGGCGATGTCCCGGTAGGTCAGGCCCGAGCGCCGCCGCGCGTCCCGGAGCAACGCCACGTACTCCCCCGCCGTGACGGCCTGCGGCACCGGATCCCGGGCAGCGTCGTCCATCAGATCTCCCCGCGTCGAAAAGTCGTCGGGCCCGGTCCCCTGCCGGTCCGGGCCCCGTCGGCCGTACGCCGGTCGGCGGCGTGGCCATCGAGCACCGACGCTAGATAAGCCGTCTGCCCTGGACAATGCCCTGATCGTCGCGCTGCCACGTCCGCCCAGCTCAGCGCGGCATGTCCGGGTTTTGTCCGGCCAGCTCGGACAGTCGCTCGACGGCGGTTGCCCCGGCACCGCCGGTTTCTGGACAATCATGCGATGACCACGGGGGAGCCACGACCGGACGAGGCGGCCGACGCGGCCGAATTCGTCGACCTGCTGCGCCAACTCAAGGACCGGTCCCGACTCACGTACCGGCAACTGGAGCAACGCGCGGCCGCCGCCGGTGACGTGCTGGCCCGCAGCACCGCCGCCGACATCCTGCGCCGGTCCACCCTGCCGCGGCCCGAGGTGCTGGCCGCGTTCGTCAGAGCCTGCGGCGCGGAGGATCAGGTCGAGACGTGGCTGCGGGCGCGGCACCGTCTCGCGGTCGGCGGGTACCAGCCGACGTCGTCGGCACCCGACCTTCCGCCGGCCGAGGGAGCCACGCCGGACCAGCCGCCGGGCCGACGGGCGCCGT
>NZ_JAEVHL010000328.1 GCF_016803395.1 Micromonospora tarensis
CGGGGGCCGGTGGGTGGGGTTGGGCGGGGAGCCTTCTAGGGGTTGGGGTGCTCAGGCTGGCGGTGGCGGCGTCTCTGGCGGTTTCGCGGGGCATCAGGCGGCCGGAGCGATAGCCGATGCCGATGCCGGCGATCAGTACGAAGATCGCGCCGAAGGTCTGTAGCGAACCGATCAGCGCGCCGCCGAGCCCGAGCAGTGGTGCGGCGATGATCAGCATGACGCCGTCACCGAGGCTGAAGGTGCCCGAGCGGGCCACCGCCCATCCGGTGAGGAACCAGCCCGCGCTGTAGAACGTGGCGCCGAGCAGGACCAGCGACCGCGCGCTGGTGCCGAAGACCGGCGTCTGCTCTTCGAGCCCGGCGAACGGCAGCATGAGCACGGTGCCGGCGATGCTGACCAGCAGCCCGGCGGCGGCCACCCGGCGGCTGCGGGTCGCGGCCAGCAGCCCGGTGAGGGCCAGCAGCGCGAGCAGTCCGAGCCAGACCGCGGCCACCCAACCGATCAGATAGACCGCCCGGCCGTCGGCCGGATAGGGGTCGTTGCCCACCCCGCCGTCGCTGGCCATCGCCACCGCGCCGTAGAGGATGGCGTACGCGGGCAGCAACCACACCGCCGCCCGCGCGAACCGACGGACCGACCAGGCCCAGCTGGCGTTCGTGGCCGGCGCGCCCGGGGTCGGCTCACCGACGAACGGCAGCACGCCGAAGCCGCCACCGCTGCGTCGGGAGCCCAGCGGGGCGACCGGGTCGTGCGCGCCGGGCACCGGGGCCGAGGACCACATCCGCTTCGCCGGATCCATCATGCGTCACCTCGCTCGTCGTCGAGCGGTGCACCGACGCGCCGGGGCGCCCCGATTGCCTGGTCACCACCCGTCCTAGGACCGATCGTGGCAGGCGTCGGAGCGCCCCGTGAGCATTTCTCGTATTAAGCCTCGGGTCAGCCCCGCTCACGCCTGTCGGCCGGGTCCTCGACCAGGCTGGCCGGGGAGACCGGCTCCGGCGCGGGCAGCCCCTGCGGCTTGTTGCCGCCGGTGGCCTGCGCCTCGGCGACGCGTACCTCGTCGTGGATCTGCTGGGCGGCGTCGGCCGCGGCCTGGGCCGCCTCCGCGGCCTCGCGCTCGACCTGGCTCGCCTGGTCCGCCGCCTCTGGTGCGGGCAGGTCCCCCACCATCTGGCTCAGCCCACCGAGCGCGCCACCCATCCCCTCCAGCGCCTTGGTCAGCTCGGCCGGGACGATCCAGACCTTGTTGGCGCTGCCCTGGGCGATCTGCGGAAGGGCCTGAAGGTATTGGTAGGCGAGCACCTTCTGGCTCGGGTTGGCCTGGTGGATGGCGTCGAAGACCGTCCGGATCGCCTTCGCCTGCCCCTCGGCCTGCAGGATGCGGGCCTGCCGGTCACCGTCGGCCCGCAGCACCGCCGACTGCTTGTCACCCTCGGCGGTGAGGATCACCGACTGCTTGTGACCCTCGGCGGTCAGGATCGCCGCACGGCGGTCCCGCTCGGCGCGCATCTGCTTCTCCATCGAGTCGCGGATGCTGGCCGGCGGCTCGATCGCCTTGATCTCGACCCGGGTCACCTTGATGCCCCAGCGGCCGGTGGTCTCGTCCAGCACGCCGGAGAGGTGCCGGTTGATCTCGTCGCGGCTGGTCAGCGCCCGCTCCAGGTCCAGTGAGCCGATCACGTTACGCAACGTGGTGACGGTCAGCTGCTCGATGGCCTGCAGGAAGCTGGAGATCTCGTAGGTGGCCCGGACCGAGTCGACCACCTTGAAGTAGAGGACCGTGTCGATCGAGACCACCAGGTTGTCCGAGGTGATCACCGGCTGCGGCGGGAAGCTGACCACCTGCTCGCGCATGTCGACCTTGGTACGAACCGCGTCGATGAACGGCACCAGCAGGTTGAGGCCGGGGCTGAGGGTGCGCTTGTACTTGCCGAGCCGTTCCACCACGTCCTGGCGCTGCTGCGGCACGATCCGCACCGCCTTGGCCAGCGTTATCACGGCGATCAACGCCACCGCGATCACTACCACCCCGATTAAGGTCATCCCGCTCACCCTCTCGATTCCGGCAGCTCGCCGGCGGAAGAAACATCGTCCTGCCACACCAGGGCAGTAGCGCCCCGGACCTTTATCACCCGAACCCGTTGACCGGGGTCATAAATCTGTGTCGTGTCGTACGCGCGGGCGCTCCACAACTCCCCGTCGATCTTGACGAGGCCGTGTTCGGCGTCCACCCGTTCCAGCACCAGCGCCGTGGAACCCTCGATCGCCTCCACGCCGAACGGCTGCTCACCGCTCTCCAGCGCGGTGCGGCCGTGCCGCTTGATGACCGGCCGGACCACCACCAGGCTCAACGCCGACACCACAGCGAAGACCAGCGCCTGCACGGCGACCGGCGCGCCCAGGGCGGCCGCACCGGCGGCGGCGAACGCACCGGCACCGAACATGATCAGAAATAGCGTCGTCGTGAAAATCTCGGCGACGGCCAGCAGCACACCCAAAACGATCCACACCACGGCGTCCACCCCCCGATCGTGACACGCAAATGCACGCGCGACCTCCCCGCGAAGATCAGTAGGCTCGGCGAGGTCCTGTCCGGCCCGCCAAAACACCACGAAACGGCGGCCCGACCCGAGGAGATCCCGTTGACCCTGCTCCCCGAGACCGCCCGACAGATCGACATCCGGGTCGCCCAGGCACAGGCCGACGGGCGCACCCCGTCGCTGGTGCTGGGCGTGGTCCGCGACGGCACACTGGCGCATGTGGCCGTCGCCGGCGAAAACCCCCGCCCGGATGTCGACAGGCAGTACCGGCTGGGCTCGATCAGCAAGACGATGACCGCCACCCTGGTCATGCAGTTGCGCGACGCCGGCCGACTGTCCCTCGACGACCCGCTGGAGCAGCACCTGCCGGGCACCGGTGTGGGCGCGCTCACAGTGCGCCAACTGCTCGGCCACGCCAGCGGCATCCAGCGCGAACCCGAGGGCGACTGGTGGGAGCGGGCGGCGGGCGTCGATCTGACCACCCTGCTCGCCGGGGTCGACGCCGACAAGATCGCTTACCCGCCGCACCGCACGTACCACTACTCCAACCTGGCGTACGGGCTGCTCGGCGGGTTGCTCGAACGGCTCACCGGCACACCCTGGGCCGATCTGCTCGACGAACGGGTCCTCACCCCGCTGGGCCTGGCCCGCACCACCTACGCGGCCACCGAGCCGTACGCGCGCGGCTACGTCGTCCACCCCTGGCACGGCACCCTGCGGGAGGAACCCCGTACCGAGACCGGCGCCATGGCCCCCGCCGGGCAGCTCTGGTCGACGATCGAGGACCTGGGTCGTTGGGCCGCGTTCCTGGCCGACCCCGACCCGTCGGTGCTGGCCGCCGAGACGCTGACCGAGATGTGCTCCCCCGTGGTGATCAGCGACGACTCCTGGACCGGCGGGCACGGCCTGGGGCTGGAGCTGTACCGGGACGGCGAACGCGTGTACGTCGGGCACGGCGGCTCGATGCCCGGGTACGTGGCCGCCCTCGTGGTGCACCGGCCCACCCGCACCGCGGTGGTCGGCTTCGCCAACTCGTACGGCTTCCCGATCACCGGGCTCGGCCGCCGGCTGCTGACCAGCGTGCTGGACGCCGAGCCGGCGTTCCCGCAGCCGTGGCGGCCGGCCACCGCCGCGCCTGGTGCCGAGTCGGCCGAGCTGACCGGTCGCTGGTGGTGGATGGGCACCGCACTGGACCTGCGCTGGGACGCGGGCGACCTGGTGGCCTATGTACGCGGTGAGCGGGTCAGCCGGTTCACCGCCGAGGGGACGGACCGCTGGCGGGGACGCTCCGGCCCGGAGAACGGCGAGATCCTGTCCGTGCTGCGCGACGACAGCGGACGGCCGACGGCGATCGACATCGCCACGTTCGTCTTCACCCGCAGCCCGGACGAGGCGCCCTGATCCGCCGCTGGACGGATTTGGCGGACCAGGCGGTCAGGCTGCCTCGGTGACGAAGTCGATGAGGCGCTCCATGGCGTTGATCAGGGGCGTCTCCACGTCGGCGAAGCTGTTCACCCGGGACAGGATGTGCCGCCACATGTCGGCCGGCTCGGCCACCCCGAGGGCCGCGCAGACGCCCTCCTTCCACGGTCGCCCCGGCGGCACCACCGGCCACGCGGCGACGCCCAGCGCGGCCGGCTTGACCGCCTGCCACACGTCCACGTAGGGGTGCCCGGTCACCAGCACGTGCGGCGAATTCACCCGGGCGACGATCCGGCTCTCCTTGCTGCCCGGCACCAGGTGGTCGACGAGCACGCCGAGTCGTCGGGTCGGGCCGGGGCCGAAGTCGCGTACCTCGGCGTCGAGGGCGTCGATGCCGTCCAACGGCTCGACCACCACGCCCTCGATCCGTAGGTCGTCGCCCCAGATCCGCTCGACAAGGGCGGCGTCGTGGATGCCCTCCACCCAGATCCGGCTGGCCTTGGCCACCTGGGCCCGCACGTTGTCCACGGCGACCGAACCGGACGCGGTGCGCCGGCGGGCCGCCGGCACCGCTGCCCGGGTGGGGCGGCGCAGGGTCACCGGGCGACCGTCGAGCAGGAACGCCGCCGGCAGCAGCGGGAAGTTGCGCCGTTTGCCGTGCCGGTCCTCCAACACCACCGCGCCCGCCTCGAAGCCCACCACCGCCCCGCAGAACCCGGAGTCGGCATCCTCCACCACGAGGTCCGGCTCGGCGTCCACCTCGGGGGTGACCTTCCGCCGCCGCCAGTCGCCCGCCAACACGTCCTCGCCGTATCGCCCCGCCATGTCGATCACGCTAACCGCGAGCCACCGGCCCCGCTTCCCGACACACCGCCTCGCCTCCCGCCGGGCCGCCGGTCAGCGAAGACGAGCGGCCCCGAAACGGGCACCAGCCGGGCGGGGATTGGGGCGAACAGGGCAGTTAGGGGCAGGCCGGGCGGCCGGAGCGGCAGTCGAGACAGGGCCGGTCGTGACCACGTACCCTTTCGGCATGTCCACCCCCGCCACGGGCGCGGCCACGCTCGCGCCGCGCCGGTCGAGCCGGTTCGTTGCCTGGGTGCGCGCCTGGCGCGCCGGGTTGGTGCCGTACGACGAGGTCGCCGACGCCATCGCCGGTGACGAGGAGCACCTCGTGGCGGACGCCCCCGGCACCTGGACCGACGTTCCGCTGGGCGCCGCGCTGCCCACCCTGGCCAAGCTCTCCCCCGACCACATCCGCCTGGTGCTGCCCGCGCCGGGCGACCCCCGGGGGCTACCCGGCCCGGGCGACTTCGCCGGTGCGGCGCTGGTCGCGGGCGAGGCGGTGGTCGCCGGTGGGCTCGGGTTGATTCCCGAGGTGCGGATGCACACGTCGGGCTCGGGTGACTGCTTCGAGACCGTGCTCTGGCGGGTGTACCCGCTGCCCGCCAACGCGCCGGCCGCCTCGCTGTCGCTACCCGGCGCCGCCGAGGCGGAGGCCGAGCTGGCCGCCGCGCTGGCCGAGACGACCGCCGCGCTCTCCCCCGACCACATCCGCCTGGTGGCTGCCCGCGCCGGGCGACCCCCGGGGCTACCCGGCCCGGGCGACTTCGCCGGTGCGGCGCTGGTCGCGGGCGAGGCGGTGGTCGCCGGTGGGCTCGGGTTGATTCCCGAGGTGCGGATGCA
>NZ_JAEVHL010000329.1 GCF_016803395.1 Micromonospora tarensis
CGGGACGCGGCCCGGACGACGGCGCGGGCCGCTGGTCGGTGCGGCCGCGGTGGCGCTGGTCGCGTTGGTCGGGCTCGGCGCGGCACTTGGCGCGGCGCGCAACGCCGGCGAGGACCCGGCGGTCAATCTGCCGACCAACTCCCCGACGGTGGCGCCGACCGGCCCGCAGGAGCTGCCGGCGGCGAACGAGCAAGCCGCCACCGGCGACCCCCAACGGCCCGACCGGCACGCCCCGAACAACTCCCCGTCGGCGTCGGTCACCGCCACGCCGACGACGCAGCCGAGCCAGTCGACCAGCCCGCCGACGCCCACCGCCACGGTCACCACGGGAGCGCCAAGCGTGCCGCCGACGACCGGGGCGCCCAGTGAGCATCCGCCGCCGTCTGATCCGCCCACCAGCACGGGCGCGCCCACCGACCCGGAGGCCCCGACCGGCGGTTGAGTCGGCCGCCCGCCTGTCGCACCCGTCCCAGCAGCACCGATATCCCCAAACCGGACTTACGACGCCGAAGTCGCCCCTAGGCTCTCAGCAGGCCATTTCCACAAACTGCCGCGGGAGCCTGGGTGAGCGCTGAAAAGCTGGTCGTGATCGGTCAGGGGTACGTCGGACTGCCGCTGGCCATGCGTGCGGTAGAGGCGGGGCTCGACGTGGTCGGCCTCGACGTGGACGCCGACCGGGTGAAGCGTCTGGCCTCCGGTGAGTCGTTCGTCGAGGACATCCCGACCGACCGGTTGGGCCGGGCGTTGGGCAGCGGCCGCTACCACCCCAGCACCGAGTACACCACGGCCGAGGGCTTCGACATCTGCGTCATCACGGTGCCGACCCCGTTGCGCGACGGCACCCCCGACCTGAGCTTCGTCGAGCAGGCCGGCATCGGTATCGGTCCGTACGTTCGACCGGGCTGCACGGTGATCCTGGAATCGACCACGTACCCGGGCACCACCGAGGAGCTGCTGCGCCCGCTGTTGGAGTCGGCCAGCGGGCTGACCAGCCCCGGCGACTTCCACCTCGGCTACAGCCCGGAGCGGATCGACCCGGGCAACCCGAGCTGGCGGCTGGAGAACACCCCGAAGGTGGTCTCCGGCGTGGACCGGGCGTCGTTGACCCGGGTCGACGAGTTCTACCAGCGCCTGGTGGAGCGCACGGTTCCGGTGGACTCCACCCGCGTCGCCGAGCTGACCAAGTTGATCGAGAACACCTTCCGCCAGGTCAACATCGCGTTGATCAACGAGCTGACCATGCTCTCGCACCACCTCGACATCGACGTCTGGCAGGCGATCGACGCCGCCGAGACCAAGCCGTTCGGTTTCCTGCCGTTCCGGCCCGGCCCCGGCGTCGGCGGGCACTGCCTGCCGATCGATCCGTGCTACCTGTCGTGGCAGGTCAAACGTCGCCTCGGCCGACAGTTCCGGTTCATCGAGCTGGCCAACGACGTCAACCACGAGATGCCCGAACACGTCGCGCAGCGGATCATGGCGGGGCTGAACCGGGACGGCCGCGCGGTCAGCGGCGCCCGACTGCTGCTGCTCGGCCTGGCGTACAAGAAGAACACCGGCGACATGCGGGACTCCCCCGCGGTCGACGTGGCCCGTCGGCTCCAGGCCCTCGGCGCCCAGGTGCACGCGGTCGAGCCGTACGCGGAGGCGCACCAGATCCCGGCCGGGGTGACAGTGGTCGGGCTGACCGAGCGGGAGGTCCGGGCAGCCGACGCGGTGGTGGTGGTCACCGACCACGACGCCTTCGACTACGACCTGGTGGTCAGGCACGCCCGCTACGTCTTCGACACCCGCAACCGGTGCGCCGGCCCGATGGTCGAGCGCCTGTAGACCCGGCACCGCTGGCCGGTCCCGCCGTCAAAAGGCGGTCGGGACCGGCCGGCGATGTCCGTCCTTCCCCCGGGCGGCTCACTGGTCGGCGAGCGCCTCCACGACCGGGCGGGACAACGCCCGGCGGGCCGGCAGCACCGAGGCCAGCAGGGCGGCCAGCACCGCGACGCCGAGGATCAGCCCGAGCTGACCGAGCGGTAGCACCACGTGGAAGTCGCCGCCGAGGCGGTCCAGCAGCGCCATCGCGGAGGCGCTGACACCGGCGCCCAGGCCGACGCCGAGCACCGCGCCGACCAGCGCCATCAGCACCGCCTCGATGGCGAGCACCACCCGCATCCGACCCCGGGTGAGCCCGACCGCCCGCAGGACGGCGTTCTCCCGGGTCCGTTCGACCACCGACAGGCTCAGCGTGTTCGCCACGCCGACCAGGGCGATCACCACCGCGAGGCCGAGCAGCGCGGTGACGAAGGCGAGCAGCATGTCCACCGTGCCGGTGAGCATCTTCTTGTACGCGCCCTGGTCCATCAGGTTCACCGTCGGGTAGCGGCCGAGCACCGCCTCGATGGCGTCCCGGGCCCGCTCGGCGTCCACCCCCGGGGCGGGGTCGATCTCGGCCAGGTAGCCCCGCTGACCGGGGAAGAGGGCGGTGAAGTCCGGGTCGGCCATGTCGATGACGTGTCCGGTGGGCGCGGCACGGCCGGGCGTGTCGTCGGTGACGACGGCAGCCACCTGGAACGACCGCCCGCGCACGGTCACCGGGGAGCCGACCTGCCAGCCGCGGGCCCGCGCCAACTCCTGGTGCACCAGCACCCGTCCCGGCCCGACCCGGGCGGGGTCGCCGGCCAGCACCCCGCTCAGCGTCCGACCGACCAACGCCGGGTCGGCGGCGCGGATCTCGACGTCGTCGACGACTGCGCGACGCTGCTCGTGCACCACACCCAACTCGGGGCGGGCGGCAAGCTCACCGGCGAGCGCGACGGGCAGGTCCTGACCGATTCCGCTGACCACGAAGTCGGTCCCGATCTGGGCGTCCACGCTGCGTTCGATGCCGTCCTTGGTGCTGCGCGCGCCGACCATGAACGCCGACACCAGGCCGATCCCGATCACCAGGGCGGTGGCCGTGGCGGCGACCCGGCGCGGGTTGCGCACCGTGTTGGCGACCGCCAGCTCACCGGTGGCGCCGAGCAGGCGACGGACCGGCCAGCCGAACACCCGGGCCAGCGCCGGCACGAGCAGCGGCCCGAACAACACGATCCCGAAGAAGGTCAGCACGCCGCCGAGCGCCACGAGCAGCAGCTGACCGGTGCTGGCGGCGCCGGCCAGCGCGGCGACACGACGGCCAGCACCACCGCGCCGACGGTCAGCCGGAGCCGACCGGCGCCCCGGCTGGGCTGCACGGCGGCGTCGGTGAGCGCGGCGACCGGGGCGACCCGCGTCCCCCGCCAGGCCGGCAGCAGGGCGGCGCACACGGTGAGCGCCGTGCCCAACAGCAGGCCGGTCAGCACTGTCGACCCGGCCACCGTCAGGCCACCGGTGACCGGCACGTCCAGCCGGGACATCAGCAGCCGCAGCCCACCGGCGAGAGCCACCCCGAGCAGCACCCCGAGCGCGGAGGCGACCAGCCCCAACACCGCCGACTCGAACACGGCGGCCCGGAAGACCTGCCCCCGGGTGGCGCCGATCAGGCGCAGCAGCGCGGTCCGTCGGGTGCGCTGTGCCAGCACGATCGCGAAGGTGTTGGCGATCACGAAGCCGGCCACCACGATCGCGACACCAACGAAGATCAACAGCAGCATCCGGAACTGGTCCACATCGCGGACCGCGTCCTCGACGGCCTCGTCGAGGATCTGCTGGCGGCCCTTCACTGTGGCGTCGGCGCCAACCACCGCGCGCACCCGCTCGGTCACCGCCGCGACCGGGACACCCGGTCGGGCCGCCACCAGGATCCGGCCGTAGCCCCGCTCACCGGTGAGCGCCAGCGCGTCCGGCCCGACCAGGCCGACGAACGGACCGCCGACGTCGCGGGCGGTGCCCGCCACATCGACGGTGCCGACCACTGTGTACGGGCGGGCCGCGCCACCGGTGCCGCCGATCCGGACGCTCGCACCGAGCGCGAAGCCCTCCTCGGCCGCCGTCGGCGCGTCGAGCACCACCTCCCCGGGCCGGTCGGGCAACCGGCCGGCGACCACGTCGTACGAGCGCAGCGCGTCCTCGGTGGGGATGGCGACGAGCATGGTGAAGCCGAGCACCGGCCGGCCGTCGGCACCGACGATCCCGGCGGTGTTGGTCAGCTCGCCGCCCGCCGCGGCCACCCCGTCGACAGCACGTACCCGGTCGACCACTGCCGCCGGCAACACCTCCCGACCCGTCGAGTAGACGCCCAGGTCGGTGTGGCGGTCGAAGCTGCCAGCCCGCTCGTACGCCCCGGCGCGCATCCCGTCGACGAAGATCATGGTGCCGGCGACGAACGCGACGCCCAGCACGACGGCCAGCGCGGAGAGCAGCATGCGCAGCGCCTCGGCGCGCAACGAGCGCAGGGTCAGGCGGATCAAGGAGGGCTCCCGGTGCAGGTGGCGGATCGGACCCCTCCGACGCTATGGCCGGCACCGGTCAGTCGATCTCCACCTGCGCGCTCGACTCGCGTGCGCCCCGGGTCGTGGTGCGCCCGGCGCGGGCTACGACCCAGGTCGTACCCGGCGTCACCCGCCGGGCGTGACCAGCCCGCTCTCGTACGCCAGGACCACGGCCTGCACCCGGTCGCGGAGCTGGAGTTTCGCCAGGATCCGCCCGACGTGCGTCTTCACCGTCGCCTCGGCCACGTGCACCCGGGCGGCGATCTCCGCGTTGGACAGCCCCTGGGCGACCAGCAGCAGCACCTCCCGTTCCCGGTCGGTGAGCTGCCCGAGGCGAGGGTCGGCGCTCGGCGCGGCCCCGAGCTGACCGGCGAACCGGTCCAGCAACCGTCGGGTGATCGAGGGCGCCACCACCGAGTCGCCCTGGGCCACCACCCGGATCGCGGCCAGCAGCTCCTCCGGCGGGACGTTCTTGAGCAGGAATCCGCTCGCTCCGGCCTGGAGCGCGGCGAACGCGTCCGCCTCGGTGTCGAAGGTGGTCAGCACCAGCACCCGGGGTCGGCCCGCGGGTCGGTCGGCGCAGAGCCGTCGGGTCGCCTCCACCCCGTCCATGGTGGGCATCCGGATGTCCATCACCACGACGTCGGCCTCGGTGCGGGCGAGCACCCGCAGGGCGTCCGCGCCGTCGATCGCCTCCCCGACGACCTCCAGGTCGGGCTGGGAGTCCAGCACCATCCGGAAGCCGGCGCGGACCAGCGCCTGGTCGTCCACGATCACCACCCGGACCGTCATGCCGCGATCACCTCCGATGCCGGCTCTGACGGTAGCGGTAGCCGAACCTCGACCTGCCAGCCCCCGGTCGGCCGGGGACCGGCGGTGAGGTGGCCGTCGTACACCGTGACCGTTCCCGCATGCCGAGCAGGCCGTGACCGCCGGACGGCGCCGGACTGACCAGCGGGCGGCCCCGACCGTCGTCGACCACCCGGACCTCGACGGCTGCCGCGGTGTACGCCAGCACGACCTCGACGCCGCGCCGACGCCGGCGTGTTTGAGCGCGTTGGTCAGCGCCTCCTGCACCACCCGGTAGACGGTCAGCTCCAGTCCCGGCGGCACTGTCGGTGCCGCACCGGTGACGGTCCGTCGGATGCGCAGCCCGGCGTCGTCGAACCGGGCCAGCAGGTCGGGCAACTCGGCCAGGGCGAG
>NZ_JAEVHL010000330.1 GCF_016803395.1 Micromonospora tarensis
CATCGTGCTCTGCGGGGAGATGTTCGGCCTCCGGACCATCCGCCACCGGCGCTTCGAGCCGTCGCCCGGCCTGACCCTGGTCGCACCGCGGCACGAGCGCCACAAGCGCCGGACCGCGCACAGCCGGCGCCGCGAGATGTGGGAGCGGGGCTACCACGCGTCGTTCACCGGCGACATCGGCACATACGCCGGCCCCGAGGGCATGGGCATCGACTGGATGACCGGCAACGGACTGTCCGAGGCGATCCCGCCCGCCTACACCCGCTACGTCGGGGAGCAGATCATGGCCCACCTCGGCGCCCGGCATTCGGTCGCCGCATGACCGGCCATGCCCACAGAAGCAGTGCTGTGTGCCCACGGATCGATCAAGGAGAAGACGTGAAGCCATTCGTCGGATTGCCTGTCGCCGAGGCCGCCACGTGCGCGTACTCCGCCGACCTCGACCAGCCTGCGTGCGGCCAACCGACCACCGTGCACGTCCTCGGTTGGGCCGAGGGGTGGGGCTGGGTCGTGCTCAACACCTGCGCCGGCCACCTCGACATCGCCAAGGCCGGCTGCGCCGTGATCGGTGGCGAGCATCCAGCCGCCGGGTGCTCCGGCGAGCACCACGTGCCAGAGAGCCAGTAGCGCACCCGATAACTCCCAGATAAGGGTGAGATCAATTAGGAGGAACAGTGATCGCGGTCGATGAGACGAAGCGGTGCCGGCAGTGCGGCAAGCATCGCGATCGCGGGGACTTCGTCTCCGATGGTCCCGGTGCCCGCTGCGGCCCGTGCCGACACCGGGACCGGGAGAGGCAGAGGGTCGTCGAGGGCGGCGTCAGCCGGATCCGCGAGCGCAGCCTCTGGAGCTTCTACCGCATCACGCCAGAGCAGTACGACGCGATGCGCGTTGCTCAGGGCCACCGGTGCGCGATCTGCCGCAGGCACGAGGACGAACTGCCGGTAGGACGGACCGGACGCCCACGTCTCGACGGCTCGCCGCCGGCCGAGGCGTTCCGGTTGGTGGTCGACCACTGCCACGACACGAAGGTGGTTCGCGGGCTGCTCTGCGTCGCCTGCAACTCGGCGATCGGGCAGATGCGGGATTCGGTCGACGTCCTCGCCGCCGCGATCCGCTACCTGAATCGCGATAACGGACATTCCCACGAACCAGAAAGAGAGATCGACATGCTCCGCCGACGCGTAACCGCCACCGTCCGATGCACCAAGTCTGGCTGCGGCGAAACGGCCCACTACGAGTACGACTCGCAGCGCGACCGCCGGGAAGCCGACAGATGGCGCAAGGACCACCCCTGGCGCTGCTACCGCCACACCAACGAAGACGAGGTGCTGTCCGCGACCAACGCGGAACGAACCACCGTGCTCACCGCCGTGAAGGTCGACTACGGCCACGGGCCCCTGCCTGGCCTCTCCTGGCGCGCCGAGGGCGCATCCTCAGGCGGCGGGCTGGTCAGCGGCCCCGGCTTCAAGGCCATCGCCAGCGACCTGCCTGAGGGCGCACGGCTGATCGTGACCGCCCGCATCGAGCTGCCCGAGGCGTAGCCGTGACCGACCTGACCCCCACCGGCCGCGCGCCGGCAGCCCGGGACACCGAACTGTCGGCCGCCGCCTGGGACCTCATCGACGAAGCCACCCCCGCCACCACCCGCCGCGCCTACCGCGAGGAATGGGCCCGCTTCACCACCTGGTGCACCCACCAGCAACGCACCCCGCTGCCCGCCACCGCGCAGACGCTCGCCGAGTACGCCGCCCACCTTGCCGGCCGGGAACTCGCCCCGTCGTCCATCGGCAAGGCCATGGCCGCCATCACCAAGGCCCACGTCACCGCCAACCACGGCGAACCCGACCGGCGCGGAGCCCGGGAAGTCCTGCGCGGCTACCGCAAGCGGTACGCCAAAGCAGGCGGCACCACCAAGCGGGCACCCGCGCTCACCCTCACCGCCCTGCAAGCCATGGTCGCCACCCTCGACCCCGACACCCTCGTCGGGGTCCGCGACCGGGCCGTCATCGTCCTCGGCTTCGCCATGGGCGCACGCCGCTCCGAGATCGCCGCCCTCAACCTCACCGACCTCGAACCCCACGCCGAAGGACTTCAGGTGACTGTGCGCCTGTCCAAGACCGACAAGGAGGGCCGGGGACGCATCGTCGCCGTGCCCTACGGGTCCAACGTCGCCACCTGCCCCGTGCGGTCGGTCGAGCAGTGGCGCACCGCCCTCGCCCACCACGGCCGCGACACAGGCCCGCTGTTCGTGCGTGTCGACCGGCACGGCCGCCTCGGGCACGTCGCCACCGGGCGCGGCGACACCGACGGGCGGATCACCGGCGAGACGGTGGCCGCGATCGTCCGCCGTGCCGCCGTCGCCGCCGGACTTGACGCCGGGGCCGCGTTCTCCGGGCACTCACTGCGGCGCGGGTTCGCCACCGCCGCCTACGCCGCCCCCGACGCCGACCTGGTGCGCATCGCCCGGCACGGCGGCTGGAAGGAGGGCTCGGCTGCCCTGTTCGGCTACCTCGAAGAGGTCGACCGGTGGCGGAAGAACCCCGCTTCCGGGATCGGCCTGTGACCACCACCGCGCCGCGCTGAGCGGCCCAACGGAAGGACAACACCATGGGCGCCGAATACACCAGCACTGGCCGCGACCGGGGCATCTGCGCCGTCTGCGGCCGGGAGTACGAGATCACCAAGAAGGGGCTGGTGCGGCTCCACCGTCGCGTCATCGCCTCGCGCGGTGCCGTCAAGACGGCAGGCTGCCGAGGCGGTGGAGAGCCGCCCAGGGCCTGAGACGCCGGTGGCCCCAGGACTTCGCCGGTCCCGGGGCCACCACCAGCACCCCTGTAGGGCGCCTCACGCACCGGCCAGCCTACAGATCCGGGGGGACCTGCCCGATGTACCAGCACCTTTGCATCGCCGAGCACTGCGGCATCCCGACCCAGCACACCGACACCTGCCCCGGCGAGGGCTGCCGTGGTTGCCTGCCCCGCCTGGCCGCCGACGGGTTGCGCCTGTGCGACGTGGACACCCGCCGCATCGCTGAGGACGCCTGCACCGCCGCCGTGCTGTACGAAGACCTGGCGCTGACGTTGATCCGCAAGGGGCGGGGTGGTGAGCGGGTCGCCTCGTCTGGTTCGGGCGCTCCGGTGCCTGACGACGCGGTGATGGAGGCGCGGGAGGCGATCCGAGCGACGCTGGTGAGCCTGTGCCGCTTGATCGCCGAGGAAAGGGGCTCTCATTTGCCCGCTGACGCGATAACAGCCCTCGGCGCATACATCGCCCACCATGCGGTGTGGTTGGCCGCTCACAGGGCCGCTGACGAGCACGCGCGGGATCTGCGGGACATCGCCTCCGATCCGCGCACCCGACGCCTCGCCTACCCGGCCGGCACCGACCGGCTGTACATCGGCGACTGCCCGCTACTGGTGCGCGACCTCGACGGCGTGGAGAGCATCTGCGGTACCCGGCTGTACCAGTACGCCGGCCAACTGTTCATCGGCTGCGACGGCTGCGGCACCGACGAGACGGTCGAGTGGTGGCAGCGCGAGCTGGTCGGTGACGCCGGCACGGTGGTGGACGCGTACGCGGGAGCAGCCGACCTGGCCATGCGTCACGCCCGACCGGTCGACCCGGCGCTGATCCGCAAGTGGGCGTCGCTGGGTAAGCCCCGCATCGAGCGTCTGCCTCGGGGGTTCATCGGCCCGCCCCGTGGCGTGGTCGTGGTGGGCAAGGGCAAGGACGAGCGGGGCCGGACGTTGTATGACCTGGGTGACCTGCGGTTGTACGCCCACCTGCTGTGGGGCGAGAAGACTGCGGTCGTGGCGAGCGTGGCAGCGTGAACGCCGCGACGTTCGGCCGATGGTGCTTCTCGGCGGGTTGGGTTCTCATGGCGGCAATGTCGGCGGCGTGGCGACTGACGAACTGGCCTGACTGGATCGGTGTTCCGGCCGTGCTGCTCGTCAGCCTTGGTAGCTATCGCATCATCGACTGGCTCGCGCGGCGGTGGCCAGCGCGCCAGCTTGACACTGATCGTTCACACCCCGATTCTTAGGGTGGCTGAAATGCGATAGCGCCACACGACTCCGAAGCCCCGCCAGTGCCCCTGTGCCGGCGGGGCTTCGTCGTACCCGGTGGGGGGAACGCGGGCAGGTCGGTTGCGGCGACTGGCCTGCCCGCACCGCACCATCGCTCTCGCCCGCGCTGCCCCAACCTCACACGCGGCTCACAGCGGCACGCATCAACCCGAGGCAGACCAGCGGCGAGGTGAGCATGGCCAAGCGGACCTGCCTCGACTGCGGCGCGCTGACCAACGGCACCAGGTGCATCGCCTGCCAGCGGCCACGAGAGCGCGCCGCACTGCGGACCAAGCGGGAACGTAGACCGCGGACCAGCTACGCCGAGGACAAGCGCAGGGCTGCGGCCGTGGCAGCACACCGACGGGAGCAGGGCGACTGGTGCCCCGGCTGGAAGCGTGACCCACACAAGGCGACGGACCTGACCGCTGACCACATCGACGCTGTTGCCGCAGGTGGCAGCGAGGGTGGAGAGCTTCAGGTGTTGTGCCGATCGTGCAACAGCGCGAAGGGCGCACGGTAGCCAGTCACGTAGCGTGACCCTCGTGATGTTACCGAGGGTGACGAGCGGGCCCAGAAAAATCTGATCATGCGAAGACCTGGACCACTGGGGCAGGTCGCTCGCTTTCTGTACGGTTCCCACGTTCGCCAGCGCGTCACCTAGCGTGATCGGTGACGGAGAGTGTTGCGGAGGGTGATGATGCCTCAGCCTCCGAAGCATGATCCGGTGCGCCGCAACTCCCGTGTCGGCCCGGTGATGCTGCCGGCGAAGGGCCGCGAAGGTGACCCGCCAACGTGGCCGCTACCTGGGCGGATGTCTCCGGCCGAGCGTGAGGCGTGGGCGCAGTTGTGGGCGACGCCGCAGGCGGTGGCGTGGGAGCAGATGGGCTGGACGCGCACTGTCGCCCGTTACTGCCGGGTGATGGTGGCCTCGGAGAAGCCCGACGCGTCGGCGGCGATGCTGGCGCAGGTGACCGCGCTGGAAGACCGCCTCGGTCTGACGCCGAAGTCGATGCGCCTGCTGCTGTGGCAGATCGCGGTTGACGAGGTGGCGCAGAAGCGGGAGCAGTCCGAGGGTGCCCGGGGGCGGATCAAGGCGGTGGGCTGATGGCGTACATGGAGATCCGACGCGTTGGCCGCTGGCGGTACGCCCTTGCGTACTTCCCGGTCGACGGAGGGTGGATCGCGTTGAAAGGTCCGACTGTGTTGGGCCGGCGGCGTGCCCATCGGCGTGCGGCGCGGGACCTGCGCCGATTGCGGCGACACCTTGATGTTGTCGAGGTCGTCGGCTGATGCCATGGAAGGGGCCGACCGAGGACCAGCACTGGCCCACCCTCGGGTACGACGTCGGCGAGTGGATCGAAGAGAACGTCGTCATCCCCGACGGCTACCGAATGGGTGAGCCGTACCGGCTGACCGACGAGATGTGGACGTTCCTCATCCACTACTACCGGCTGTACCCGCACGCCGGGCCGTGGCCGGCACCGGACGCCCTGCGGTTTACCGGCGGGCAGCTGCGCCGGTCGC